>JAFGAM010000046.1 GCA_016933675.1 Candidatus Anaeroferrophillacea bacterium | reverse complement strand
TTCATACCCCGGCCGGCCATCGTCAAGGGGCTCGTATACCAACCCTTCGCCGGTAAACGCTCGGGCCGACGGCGACGCCGAAGACGCATGCGGCAGATAACCATCCCGCTCTGCTCGTTGTAGGTCATCTTGGCCAGCAAAAACGGATGCGGATGACATACTGCGCCGGCGCTTCCAGTCCTTTCCCGTTACCTGTTGTCTATCCTCACCCCGTTATGAAAGGCGGCATCGGTCAGGGAGAGGATAAGGGCGCCGAGAATGATCCGCACCTCCTGGCTGAGCAGTTCGTTGCGCTGATCCTCACCGACGATCGAAATCCAGCGCTCAAAACCTATCCTGCCGCGCTGCTGACGGAAGCTGCGCCGGGCAACTTCGGCCTGCTGCTGTTTGTTTCCCTGCCGGTCATAGATGTCGAGCAGCAGTTTGTCCCGCTCCTGCTGCTCACCGGCCGGAATCCGTTCCAGCCAGTCGAGAGCGGTCTTCTCCTCGCCGCATTCCAGTACTCCTGCTCCTCCTGAATCTCGTGATTGCTCCAGTAATCGGTCAGCTTGTTGCAGGTTTCCTGCCCCATCATGCGTTGCTGAATCCACTTTTCACTGCGCCCATGCTGACGCCAGTAATCACGGGCCCGGTCCAGCGACCGCGCAGGGTCGCCCATGTCCTGGATGCGCTCGTAGCCGACTTTCGCCAGCCAGAGCTTGATCGGGGGGTTCGGCCTTGGGGCTGGGAACCGACTGGATCAGGCGCAGCAGGGTTTCGGCATCGGCGACGTCGTTCAGACGCATTTTTCCGTCCTGAGCGGGGAGCTTCAACCGGTTACAGTTTGTAACCGCTTCACTGCCTTCTTTTTGCAGACGGTTTTTCAATACCTTCCAGTAGTTGCGTGCGGCTTGATAATCCGGCTGCTGGATCAATGCCGCGACAATATCCACCACCGAGAAATACCAGGTATCTGGTTCTTCTTCTTAAATGCGGCGAATCCGAAAATCCTCGAAGACTGCCAATGTTTCCTCTGTGTTCATGTTTTCTCCAGATGGCAGGAGTCTCCCCCGCAGGGATGGTGACTTCCGTTTGCAGGGATTTCCCCCCTGATCAGCCTGCCGGATCTATGTTGATGATATCAGACTGGCTGGCCAGCTCATCCTCGGGCACGAAAACGAACCGCATTCCCCAGCCGGAGCAGGTGGTGAGCATGGTGCCGAATTCCTCCAGGGAAAATTCCTGGCCGTCAATTTCAATGACCGCCCTGCGTCCCTCTCCCTTCTTTTATGATAAATTCTACAGGTCGCATGTTCACCTCCCAGGGGGTAAATTATGGGAGAATATTTACCATAAATACCGATAAATATCAATAGTTTGTGAGCATTTCGCAATTATTACGCCACGGACTCAGGGTTAAAACAGTATACCAGGCTTGAATTTCAGATTCAAACCGGCCGGACTGGCCCGGAGTACCTGGCAACCAACGAATCTGTGGTTAACAGGGTGATGCCCTCAACGATTGCCTGGGCGATGAGAATCCGGTCGAAGGGATCTTTGTGGATCAACGGCAGAGAGTCAATGGCAACCGCGTGGGCACTGGTGATCGGCAATTCACCGTAGCCATGGTCTTGCAGACCCCGGCGCAGGACCCGGGAATCGACATGAAAATCAGCCCGGCCGAGGCTATGTTTGATGGCAATCTCCCAAAGGCTGGCGGCGCTGAAAATCAGTTCGTTTTCAGGGTCTTCGATCAGAGCCCGAGCCGCAGGCGAGAGACGTTCAGGTGCGCCGGCGGCCCACAAAAGCAGGTGGGTATCGAGCAGCAGCTTCACTGCCTGCCCCCAAACAGTCGTTCGATCTCCTCACTGCCCATGCGGTCGAAATCGTCAGGCACCATGATCTGGCCCGTCAAAAAGCCCAACCGTTTTACGGGGGGGGCGGCAAGAGAATCAAGCCGGGACACCTGCACCAGGGGCTTGCCGGCCTTGGCGATAATAAACGGCTCCCCGTTGACGGCCTTCTCAATCAGGCGCGAAAGGTTGGTTTTTGCTTCATGGATATTGATTGTCTGCATGACTCCTCCAGATAAACTTAGTTTACTAGACTTGGTTTAACATGCTTTTGCCGCAATGGCAACTTGAGATTTTTGCCCCGGTCGTTTATAAGGAGCAGCTGGCTGCCGGGTGGTCGGATGAGGTTAGCGGCTTAACTTATGCAATCAGGTTGAAATTATGTCGGAAAGAATCAGTTTGCGACGGATGGCGGTAGATCAGGCGGGAACCATTGCCGCGGTCAGGGTCGCGGGCGATCTCGGCCGGCGCATCCGCGATATGGGGCTGGTGCCGGGGACTGAAATCCGGATCCAGGGCCCGGCACCGCTCAACGATCCCGTGGCTCTGCGCGTCCGGGGCAACACCATTACCCTGCGCAACAAGATGAGATGATAGGAGATGATGATGATGATGAGATGATAGGAAATTGCTTTGCGAGAGTTGCCACGAAATAGCGTCATCACCACGGCACTGCACACCACGGGCGCCCCCTGTCACCATGTCGGTCACACTATTGTTATCTCGGGTTGCATTTTCGTGCCTGCACCACAGTTTTATCTTCATGACAACAAAGATTGTGCGGGATAATGGCGGGATTACCTGGTTTCAGGCACGTTACCGCACGCACCCCTGACGTGCTCCCGTGACATAGCCGGTCGCTTCACCGGTCTTACCCGGCGCATAACGGCTCTTCATACCCCGGCCAGCCATCGTCAAGCGGCTCGTATACCAACCCTTCGCCGGTAAACACTCGGGCCGACGGCGACACCGAAGACGCATCTGGAAGAACCGGTACAATCGGTGGCGGCCGCTCACACAGATCGAGATGTTTGCGTATTTTCTGGATGACCGGGTAATCCGTAATGAAACTGACTATCTTCATCTCCCCCTGACAACGAGGGCACAACAACGGATCGACTTCCCAGATCTTTTTGATGCATTCACACCACTAAAGGTGGTGGAATCCGCCGCGGTTCCCCCCGGTCTGTATAGTTGTCGCCTGAGCTGAACCCAGTCAAAGCCGCTGGGGACGGAGAAGGCTGACATGGAGTAGCGTGTGGAACCGGCGGCGACCGCTCCCGGATCGCCGCCGTCACCTTTTCGCCGGCCAGAAGCGGGGCGTCGAAGCGGACCCCCATGGCCACGGACATCCGGTTCAGAACCGGTACGACACCGCCAGGTAGCCCACGTTGGCCTCGTAGCTGCGGTCGTCGTAGGCCCCGGTCAGGTAGCTGCCGGAGACGCCGCCCGCAGGCAGATAGGCCTCGTAGTCGTCGAAGCGCAGGTCGTCGTAGTCATAGCGGTCGTACAGATAGCTCAGGGTCACGGTGGTATCGTCCCGACAGGCCCAGGTGAGCCGGGCCTCCAGCTTGTGCCGGTCGTAGTCGTCGGACCGGTCGATATCCTCGAGGCCGCCGGTGGCGGAGGCGAAATGCACCTCGCCGTCGGAATCCTGGTACTGCCAGGCGAGATGCAGAGCCAGCTTCCCGAGAAACTCCCGGACATCCAGTGACAGCCCGCAGGTCCGGTAGTCCTCGTCCCGCTCACTGCCCCAGTTGAAGGCCCCGCCGGTATCGTCGGTGATCTCCGCCGATTCACCGACGCCAAACTGCCGGTGGCGGCTGTCGGCGTTGGTCAGCTCGTAACCGGCGAATCCCCCGAAGGTTATCCGCTCCGCCGCCCGCCAGGCGAAATCGGCGTAGAATTCATGCCGCTCATCCCCGGTCAGACCGATATCCGTCTCATCGTAGTCGTTCAGTTTGTACGCGTACTCGAAACCCAGGTCGAACCGGTCGACAGGGTAGAATTCCAGCACCATACGCACCTCATCCATGCTCTTGTCAGTGGCGTAGTAGTGGCGGATATAGCGTTTGATCCACTCACCGCTGTCGGCCACCGGGTCGGTACCCCGGCCGCGGTTGCCGAAATCGGCGTCCCGATCCAGCCGTTCATACCGCAGCCGGGCACAGAAGAATTCGAGGCTGGAGTTGCGCACCTCGATAAAAACGCTGTGGTCGGTACTCTCCTCCGCTTCCAGCAGGTTGCGGCGGTCGAGGTCACGGAAGGCGTAGCCGCCCGCCAGCCGGGTATGGCGGGCGAAATCATAGCCCAGGTCGATCCCGGCCCGATGTTCCCGGTAATCGAAGATCCGTTCCGCATGACTCGCGGATACCGGGGTGGAGTCGTTGTCCCGGTCCAGGAAGCTGTAATGGATGCGGCTGTCGAGGGTGTCGGTGAGCCGCGACGACAGGGCCACGGCACCCCGGGTGTAGTCGATCTCGCCGTCGAAGGTGGTACGGTCGAGGTCGGAGACGTCCGTCAGCCCGAGGTCGGCAACGGAGAAGTCGCTCTCCAGCCGGGCGTAGCTCAAACGCACCGCCAGCACCGACTGCAGCGGCAGCTCGCGCCAGCTCAGATCGGCCGCCACCTTGCCGTAATCGTTGTCCGGCGGCAGGGTCATGACGTCGCCGGCGGCGGCACCGGGGCGGGTCATGAAACGGTCGTCGTTGTCGAAACGGCTCCAGGATCCCGTCACCTGCGCCTGGAAGGTGTTGCCGCGGTATCCCCCCTGTAACGAGAGGTCGTCGGTGGTGTAGTCCACCGGTTCCGGCAACTCCAGATTGAGAAAGTAGTCGCCGCTTCCCAGCGGCCTGATGCCCTCCTGGCTGCGACGCTGGATGCCGAAGGTAACGTAAAACGGGGTAGCGAAGAAAAGGCTCACGCGGCCGCCGAACTCGTCGCGATCCACGTCATAATCAAAGCTCGACCAGGATGATAGCGGCGGAATGGTCGTACCCTCGAGCACCGGTGCCGCGCTGCCGATGCCGCTCCAGGGTGAGCGGGCATCATCGCTCAGGTTGTGCGGGGTTTCGTCATAGAACAGCTCGAAGGAATATTTTCCCCAGTCCCGGCCCCGCAGCCGGGTGGTCTGGAGATACAAATCGAGGGAACCCCGATAGACCTCCAGGTCGACAGTACCGAACAAGTCGTCGTCCAGATCCCGGTATTCCTCGAACAGAGCGTCGTCACCGTCGACGTCTTCAAACATGCGCCAGCCGGCAGTAATGTTGCCGAACACCTTCACTTCATCCTTCCCGTCCCCTTCCGCGGCCGAAACCGGGACGGCTGCCGGCAGGGCGACCAGAATGAAAAAAAACATCAGCAGAAACCGTATTTTTTTCATCTCCGCCCCCCCTCAGCGCGTGAAACCGCGATTATTGAAATGGGTGCTGCCATGGATGTTGCCATGACAGTTCAGGCAGGAGCGGCCGACGAAACCGATCGTGGCGGCCCGGCCGGCACGAGCGGATCCGGACCCGGCATCATAGGCACGGCCGGAATGCAGGTCAGCGTTGTGGCAGTCCTGGCAGAGATTGACCGCTTTCTCCCTCAGCAGGTTTTCATGCCGGCTGCCGTGGGGGTCGTGGCAAATGGCACAGTTCTCCGCCACCGGCGGGTGTTCACGGACGAAGGGTCCCCGTTTCTCGGCATGACAGCGATAGCAGAGCTGGTTGACATCGTCGTCGGCCAGCATGCCGGGGATGAGGCTGCCGTGGGGGTTGTGACAGTCGCTGCAGGCAATTTTGCCCTCGTTGACCGGATGGTGCGACACCTTGTTCACCGCCATGCGGATGGCGCCGTGACAGCCGTCGCAAACCCCCGGTTCGGCAACCTCCGGACGGCGGGTATGGATCTCGTGACAGTCGACGCAGCCGATACCGGCACGACCGTGGCGCCCCATATCCCACAACGACACCCGGGATGAAGTTGCATGGCATGCGAGGCACATGCCGTTTTGTCCGGCATTCGTTTGCCGGGACTGTTTCTCGAAGGAGACAATATTCTCCGGCACCGGATTGGCCACATGTTCCCCGGCCGGGCCATGGCAGGACTCGCAGCCGAAGCCCTTGTCCATCCACGCCCGGGCGTGCCAGGAATCGGCGAAATCGGCGGTAACCCGATCATGGCAGTCGGCACAGACGGCGGCATCGGCACGGGCGCTTCCCACCGCGAACACCCCCCACAGGAGCACCATCGATGCGACCAGAAAAAAAATATGTTTCCCTGAACCGGGCATACGTGCCTCCTTTTTTTCAGTAGCATCCGGCACCCGTTTGGCGGATCAATCCTCAGCGGGTCAGGCCCGGTGCCGGCAACGCGATTGCGGCATTGTGTCGGCAGCGATGACATTGCCCAAATCACCCCTTAAGAGGCTCTGACGGTGCCATTTTCAGCGTTCCCCGCGCGCCGGGAATTTTTGCCGAAATGCGCGCTGAATCGCACCTCACTCTCCCCGCCGAGAAGGGAATCACGCGGTCATAATCATCCCGGACATCGTTGCATTTTTTGAAAAAAAGGCCATCCCCCGGATGAGGGACGGCCTTTCCCTGAGCTGTTATCCGCCTCAGCTTCCGGGGCGATGTACCGTCGGTGTGCCGCCGAGGTCGACAATGGCATCATACAGCAATTGCCCGAGATAGGCGCCGTTATGCATGTAGGCGGCGGGCTCCTTGAGGTAGATCTGGTAATTGAAGGCGGCCGCTGCCAGCTTCACATCCCAGGTGGAGGTCCCCGACCAGTAGGGATGGTTATCAAGATGCACCGCGGTCATGTCGTTGGCGGCGGCGTAACTGGTGATCGCGGCATGGAGCTGGTCACCAAGAACGGTGAGCATATCGTGATACACCGCCGGCAGGCCGCTCAAATCCTCAAAACTGGTACCGGTGTGACACCAGTTGCAGAGGTCGAGGGCCGGAGTGAACTGGTGTTTCACGCCGTTGTCCACGCGGATGTGGCAGCCGCTGCAGGTGGCCAATGCGGCGGGATGGGCGGGAAAGGTATTCCGGCCGGCATAGGTTTTGCCGGGATATTCGTACCCGCTGCGCACCTCGGCACCGAAAAAGACCGCCGCGGCCGGGTAGTAGTGGATGTTGGTGAACCGGCCGGCAACCACACTGTCACCGGACTCCCGGCCGCTGTGGCAGTTCATGCAGAGCTGGCTGTTGTTGTCGAGCGAGACCTCGGCCCCTGAGGGAAAGGTAACGCCGCTGCCGGTATCCCAGATCGCCTCGTAGACCGGCATCATGTCGGCATCCAGGGCGTGGCAGTTGATGCAGGCCATGCCGTCGGTCATGGGCTCGGTGGTGCGGTCGTTGCCGAACACCAGAAATTCCGCCAGACCGTACGTGCCGTGACAACGGGAACAGCTCGCGGAAACCTCGCCGTCCTCGTCCCAGTGGCGGAAGGATTCGCTGGCGCCGTTGAAATGGGGGCCGTCTTCACGGTGGATAGTGCCGACATCCATCCGCACGGCCGCGGGCAGGGCGCCGTTCAGATCGGTAATGGAATCGTAGAGCAGTTGGATGACATACTTGGCGTTGTGGGCATAGGCGCCCGGATCCTTCAGAGACACCTGGTAATTATAGGCTGCCCGAACCATACGCGCAGTCCAGAACTTGTACTGGTTGGCGTAAGAGGCCTCGCCAGCATCCACCGCGCCGTTGCCGTTACGGTCGCCGAACCAGTAGGGATTAGGTATGGGAATCGTAGATCACCGGATTGCCGGTGACCGTGGCGCCGTAAGATTGAATCGACTGGTATAGTTTTTCCTGCAGGGTGGCGATTTCGCCGGCGATGCCTTCGCGCAAGTCGCCGTCGCCGTCATAGTCCACCATGGAACCGTTCATGCGGATGTTTTGCAGATCGGCCACGGTGGAAACCCGGGCGTGGCAATCGGCACATTCACTGGGACGCACCGATTCGTTGGTCCTGACCTCCAGGGAGTAGGGATCGTGGCAGCCGATACAGGTATCGTACCCTTCCACATGATCGAACTTGAGATCATAACTCCTGCCGGCGTACTGGTAGCCGCCGATGGCCTGGCCGCCGTACAAGGTTGCGCCGGTGGCATAGTAGTGGATATTGATGAACCCGAGGTCGGCGCTGACCTCGTCATCACCGGCGACATTGGCGGCGGCGATGTCCGCGTCCACGTCCAGGCCGGATTCCCGGCCCTGGTGACAGACCATGCAGCGTGCCTCCGGCCCCAGGTCGCCGACCGTCTTCCCGGACGGGAAGGTCACCTCGTCGAGCCAGGCCGCGGCCTCGTTATGGCAGGTAAGGCAGTTGACCACCGTGCCCAACGGCGCCGGCTTGTCCACCTGGCCGGACTTTGTGCCGTCGTAACCGAGGAAATCGAGGTAACCGGGGCTGCTGTGACAGGCAGCGCAGCCCGCGGGAACCTCCCCTTCAGCGTCCCAGTGAGTGAAGGATTCCGAGGCCCCGTCGGCATGCCCGGAACTGATCCAGCGGTTGATGATCGGCTCCAGATCGTAGGGATACATTTCCTCCGCGAAGCCGGCAGCCACCTGCACCAGGCATCCGACCATGATCAACAGTGCGGCACACAATCCCTTCCTTCCCATGACTTCCTCCTTCCGCAAACCGCAGACTGCCCTGCCGTCCGTCCCCGCCGTCCGGCCGCGACGGCCGATTAAAACGCTTAATTATCGATATCCTGCAGCGCACCGACCGGGACCGCCAATAATTCCCGCAAGGGTTTCCCGGCAACCGTTATGAGGCAGCATAACAAAAAAATCCGGTATTTCAAGAATACCCGACCATTTTTTTAAGATATTTCAAAAACCATTGTTCATTCATTCACGAAGGCAAGGAGGCGGATACGGGAGGGGCGGAAAGCGCCGCCGGCGGTATGGGGGTCTCATCGGCCTGGAGAAGCAGATACACGATGCGCGGAAAGCGCCCAGGTAAACTTTGCCACACCGGGATACCGTACGCTGACAACACCCGGATCACTGGAATGCAAGGCGCCGCGTACCGCCACGGGGAGCCGAATATGAAGCAGTCAACTCAGTTAACGGAATCGGTCCGGACGCTTCCCCCCCGCCCGCCGGATCATCACTGATATTATCCGTGATTATCCGTGGTTCCGCAACCACTCGGAAACAGCGCAGGAAGAGTTCAGGTATCGGTCTGGACGTCGGAACGAAACCGGGCGAACCGGCGCAGCCCCTCCGCGTGCCGGTAGGAAGCCCCCTGGGACAGGGAGACGCGCGCCCGCCCGGGGTCGGCCACGACGCTGCCGGCGATGCAGTCGATGCCGTGCTCGAAGAGCAGCGGATGCAGGGGCGAACTGGGGCCCACGAGAACATTATAACTGTTCGGGCAGAGGGAGACCATGTCGTTGAAGGTACCATTGATGATGGAGGTGGCGGTCAGGAGAACGAAATCGGCCCGGGGCAGGTAGTCGCCGTAATCCTCCGGTCCCAGGTCATCCCCGCGGGGATTGAGTTCGAAAACCCAGAAGTTTTCGAACATGCCGCTCCTGCGCAACCAGTCCACCTTGGGAAAATGGCCGACAACGGCGATGTTCTTCCCCTTGCCGTTGGCGACGATGTACTCGAAGGCATCCTTGTCGTCGCCGGAGTCCTCTTCGGTGACCAGCTCCGGGCGATTCACCACGGCGTTGATCGCCGCCATGCCCACCGCCCGCGCCAGGGGGTGGTCGGTGAAAATCAGCCGCGCCAGTTCCCGGGTACTGCGCCGGTGCAGCCGGCCGGCATCCTCCAGCGGCCCCATGCAGCCGCCGGTGTTGACCGTCGACGCCAGACCGACACACGGTCCGTCGATGAACACGCTGTGGCGAAAGATGGACACCTCACGCACCGGAGCATCTTCCAGGGTGGCAACCAGCTTTTCGATCATCCTGTCATCCTTTCGTCTTTCCCGATTGTTTCGTCTCAACGCCAGCTCTTTCGTCTTTCCCACCGCCGCGCCGGCACCAATATAAAACGCGGAAAGCGGATGAACCGTGGAAACCGGACCCCACCCGCTTCGTCTTCGGGATCGATGAAGAGAGGCACGGTCAAACGCCAACGGCCGCTGTTTCTCCCCGGATTTATCTGCCGAACTCAGCTGTTGGGGCGACCGGCCGGTCGCCCGTTACCGCGGCCGCCGCCCTCCTGCCGCCGGACGCTCCAGGCGGCCAGGGAATAGTTCAACGCCGCAGCGAAACCCCGGGCACCGCGGGCGCGCAGAAACTTCACCAGAGAGAGCGGATTGACCCGATGAAGCAGCATGAAGGCAAGCCAGGTCACCAGCAGCGCCCGCAGCAGAATGACCTGATACTGCCGCACGCCGAGATCCGAAAACCCGCAGATGAGGGCGAAGGTAAGCCCGAAGGGCAGCAGAAAACGGAGCTTCCCCATGTCCCGCAGAGCGCCCGTGGCGCTGGTGCGCCAGGTACGCACCATGCCGCCGGCAATGGCCAGATCCACGTGCTCCTCCCGCGCCGGCACCAGCGCGCCGAGGCGCGCCAGCCGCCGCTCGATGAAGCCGAAGCGGCCCCAATATCCCGCAGCCGTGACCGCCAGTGCCAGCACCGCCTTCAAGGCCAGGAAACCGACGATGAAATCCGTCAGCGGCCAGGGCCCCCAGCCCAGCGTCCCCACCACCCGGTTGATCCCTTTTTCCATCATCACCAGATAGGCATCGCCGTAGGTAATCAGGGCGAAGCCCAGGGAAAGGAACAGGGTGCTCACAGAGGTAAGCAGGGAACCGGCAAGGGCAGTGATGAAATTCCAGCCGAAGATGGCCCCGGGCAGGGCGAAAAGCGCCCCCTGGGTAAAGATGTAGAACATCGGCTTGAGCCGCGGTCCGGCGGGGGAAAAGGATTTCAGCAGCGCCGAAATGAAGGCGATCTGGAACAGCCCGCGACCGTGCAGCCGGCACCCGAAGGCGGTAAGCATGAGTACCTGGATGAGCGCGAGGAAATGGCCCTTGAACGGCACCCGGGCAGCGTGAAGAATGGAGCCGACGCCCACCTCGATCAGGCCGGCGGCAACCGAGAAGGCGGCGATGCGGCGGGCGTCGCGGTTCTCCAGGTGCCGGATGATATCGGCAGGCACATCTTCGTGGTCAACGCCATCAGGGGCACAGCCTGCGGAACCACCGCCGCGGACACCACCGATGCCCATATCGAGATCGTATATCACGGCGGCGGCGCCAATCCCGTAGCGCCGCAGTACGTCGTCAAGGCAGCGTTTTTTCACCGCCATGATCAGCACCGGCCCGTCATCCGTACCCCGGTACAAAGGATCACCACCAAGGGCAACACCGCTGCCGACGTCATCATTCCAATTCCAGGTCGGATCATTCCCGGCGGTCCCGCCGTTTTCGGCCCTGCCGGTCCCGCTGACGCCGCCCCCGTCATCGCTGATGTTCACCCTGTTTCCGAAACCACCGGCACCGCCGGTACCGTCCGATCCCTTGCCAACGGCAGCTTCATTCCCGGACCCTGCACCGGCGAAACCATGCCACCCGCCGCCGGCCACAACGGCACGGATACATACATCGAACCCGCCGCCTTCCAGTTCCAGCGGACCGATATCGTCCAGCAGGCAGACCTCGGGCCGGCGCGCGGTACGCAGGTGATGGAAAACCCGGTCCAGGCTGTCAGGGTTGAAATCGAAGCCGCGGCCATCCGGCCGCCGCGCCGCCCAGGGCAGGGTTGCCTTTCCAGGCAGCAGGCGAAATCCGTAGGCCGCCGCCGGTTCACCAACGCGGTGGGGCCGCGTGACGCCGGCCCAACACAAGACACCGGTCAACCGGTAGCGACGCTGCAACCGCGCCGCCAGGGTTTCCATCAAGGTGGTCTTACCGGCAGCCACGGCACCGGTAACGATGAAAACCCGCGGCACCGCGTCACCACCGGCACCATCCGGCACCTGCTGATCGGGCTTTGTACCGTCGGCACCGTGAACGATATCCCCGGACCGTCCGCTGGATAACCGCCCGGCCGGTACGGACCCGTACATACCCTTCGACATCATCCCCGCTCCTTTGACCCCGAAGTTGCCTTCACTTTCATGACCACCACAATGCACAAAGAGCGGACGGCTGTCAATGGAAATATCCGTAAGGCAAGAGAAGGCAGCTCCCCACCCTACCCACGGCAGCGATTCATCATCAGGCAGCTTCACGCTGAACCACCCAAACGTCTTGGAAGCGGTAGCGAGGGGCGAGATGCGAGGGGCGAGTGAAAGCCACCGCTGTCTCGCCCCTAACCCCTCGTCCCTCGCCCCTGTATTTACAGGCAAAAGAACATACCTTTGCAGATCAGGTACTTAGCGTGAAGTTGGTTGGCAGGAGTCAGGAGACAGGGGGGTACCCCTCCCGCATGCTGCATTCCGGATGCTGGATGCGGCCTTTACAGGGAGATGAAAAAGATATCATCCCGATGCCGGCGGATGATGTAGGGCACCCCCAGCTCCTTGCGGGTACCCATGATGAGCGGCTTGTAACGGAGGGAAAAGATCAGCGGATGACCGGGACTGCCGGCCCGCAACGGCACCACGATACCCCGCCCCTTCGCCGCGGCATCCGGAATGCCGTCCAGCAGGGAGGCAATCTCCGTCGGCGGCACCGGGCGGTTGAGAAACAGGTACATGAACCAGCCGCCGCCCGCCGCCGGCAGGCAGGAAAGTCCAGCCTTCAGCGAGGTAATGATGGGTTGGCCGGTCTTTTCCGTCTCCACCGCGAGGATGTCGAGATCGGCTATCTCGTCCGGGTACGCCGCGGTTTCGCCGCCGTGGACCCACACCAGACACGAAAAACGGGAAGCCACCCTGCGGATGCTCCGGCAACACGCTTCCCGCACCGCCGGCTCACAGGGTTTGGCACCAAGGACCACGAGCGCCGGCCGCCGCGGCTCCACTTCCGGCTGGACGCCGGGCAACAACCGCCCAACCGGTTCACCGCCCCGGGTAACAACCACGTCGGGAGCATCCGCATCCACCAGCCGCAGCAGGTCCCGTTTCACGGCGGTTATATTCAGCACCCGCGTGATCATCGTCCAAATCCCCGCTCGACTGCCTGACTTTTCACCTTCACACGCCGCCCTGCTCGGATCGGTGAACCCGCCCGCCACACCCCGCAAAGTGGGACACCGTCCTCAGCGGGCCGGCCGCGGTGCCGGCGGCTCGGTTTCTGCGTCGTGGTCGCGACGCTGAAAGATGATGGACCAGTAACAACCCCGGATTCACGGCACTTCATTACCAGGGGCAGGCGCCGTCGGTGGGCGTTAAGCAACCCGGGGGGGTGCAGCACCCGCACCGGCAGGCAACGAAGAAGCACGGGAATTGTTTCAGGAGAAACCTCTATGCGACGGTCCAGCGCTCGAGGGCGTCGATGATCGCCCGCGCCTGGTCACGGCTGGAAATATTGAATTTGGACTTCTGCTGGTAAACGCCAGAACGCTTCTGGTAGCGGCGGATGGTGTATTTTTCCGGGCCAAAGTCCTCCGTACGGGGGTTCCACTCACGGTAACGGTAGATCACCGTCGCCCAGGCACCCTTCGACAGCACCTGCTTGTCCAGTTCCCGCACCAGTTCGATACCGTCCTCCTCGTAGGCCACGGTCAGGTCGTCGACATGTTCGGCGTTCATCCGTCACTCCCGTAAAATATGCCGGCTTCGCAACCAGTCCGGCGCCATCGTCTTCAGCCCGCGGATATCCCCCCCGCACGGCAGGCGCGGCAGGCCAGTTTCCCCGACGCGGAACGCGGCCGCATTCCGCGCCGGCGGGAATCCAACTCCATAAATGATTGAATAAACCGGACTCCCGCATGTGCGGGAATAACGGTAAATGGCCAAAACAGGCTTTTTACAACATCATCAAAATCGCCGCACTGTAGCATCAAACGTTCCATCTTACAAGGGCCGGCAGGCTCACCAACCTGCCGGCCGGGAATCGGCTCACCCGCACGGGCCACGCACGCATCTCCCCGGCCCCGGCAGGCCGCCAGGGAACTTCAGCCCGCCGCGGTTTCCGGCGCCGCGGCGCGGAAGAGCAGCCGCTCGCCCTCCACGTCCGCAGTCAACCGGGAGCCATCGGCAATGGTACCCTTCATGATCTCGTAGGCCAGCGGGGTTTCGAGGTAATTCTGGATCGAGCGCTTCAGCGGCCGGGCACCGTAGGACGGATCGTACCCTGCATCGGCAAGGAAGTCCGCAGCGGCGTCCGTCAGCTCCAGCTCGATGCGTCGCGCCGCCAGCCGATTTCGCACCCGCTGCAGCTGGATGTCGACGATGCGGCGCAGGTGCTCCCGGCCAAGGGAATGAAAGACGACAATGTCGTCCACCCGGTTGAGAAACTCGGGCCGGAATTCGGCCGTGAGTGCCGCCATCGCCTGCTCCTTCATGCGGCCGTACCGGGACTCGTCGCCGTGATATTCGAGGATATGCTGGCTGCCGATGTTGGAGGTCATGATGATAACCGTATTCTTGAAATCCACCGTCCGGCCGTGGGAATCGGTAAGCCGGCCGTCGTCGAGAATCTGCAGCAGGATATTGAAGACATCATGGTGCGCCTTTTCGATCTCGTCGAAGAGCAGCACCGAATAGGGCCGGCGGCGCACCGCCTCGGTTAGCTGGCCGCCCTCCTCGAAACCGACGTACCCCGGCGGCGCGCCGATGAGGCGGGAGACGGTGTGTTTCTCCATGTACTCCGACATGTCGATGCGGGTCATGTTGTTCTCGTCATCGAAAAGGAATTCGGCCAGTGCCCGGGCGAGTTCGGTCTTGCCCACCCCG
The DNA here is from genome assembly GCA_016933675.1 of Candidatus Anaeroferrophillacea bacterium. GTDB lineage: Bacteria > Desulfobacterota > Anaeroferrophillalia > Anaeroferrophillales > Anaeroferrophillaceae > JAFGAM01. The sequence continues at coordinate 44,364 of JAFGAM010000046.1, read as the reverse complement.
GTGGGACCGAGGAAGATGAAGCTGCCGATGGGCCGCTGCGGATCCTTGATCCCGGCCCGGGCGCGAACCACCGCGTCGGCAACGATCTTCACCGCCTCGTCCTGACCCACCACCCGGCGGTGCAGCCGCTCCCCGAGCTGGAGCAGCTTCTCGCGCTCGCCGGCCATGAGGCGGCTGACCGGAATGCCGCTCCAACGGCTGACGACGGTGGCGATGTCCTCCTCGTCAACCTCCTCCTTGAGCATCCGACTCCCGCCGGCGCGCGCGGCCACCGTCCGTTCGGCCTCCTCCTTCTCCCGCTCCAGACGGCTCAGGGTGCCGTAACGCAGTTCCGCGGCACGGTTGAGATCGTACTGCCGCTCGGCCTGTTCGATCTCCCGCTTCGTCGCCTCGATCTCTTTTCCCAGTTCCTGCAGGCGGCCGATCTGATCCTTCTCCACCTGCCAGCGGGCCTTGAGTTCGTTGGCCTTGTCCTGCAATTCGGCCAGCTCCTTCTCCAGCGTCTGCAGGCGCTCGCGGGAGGCGGCATCCGTCTCCTTCTTCAGCGCCTCGCGCTCGATCTCGAGCTGCATCACCTTGCGGGTCACCTCGTCCAGTTCGGCGGGCATACTGTCGATCTCGGTGCGCAGCCGGGCGGCGGCCTCGTCCACCAGGTCGATGGCCTTGTCGGGCAGGAAGCGATCATTAATGTAACGGTGCGACAGGGTCGCGGCGGCCACCAGGGCGGCGTCCTTGATCCGCACCCCGTGATGCACCTCGTAGCGCTCCTTCAGCCCCCGAAGAATGGAAACCGTATCCGCCACCGTCGGCTGATTCACCAGCACCGGCTGGAAACGCCGCTCCAGGGCGGCATCCTTCTCGACATGCTGCCGATACTCGTTCAGGGTGGTGGCGCCGATGCAGTGCAGCTCGCCGCGGGCAAGCATCGGTTTGAGCAAATTGCCGGCGTCCATTGACCCTTCGGCCTTGCCGGCGCCGACCACGGTGTGCAGTTCGTCGATGAAGAGGATGATGCGACCGTGGGATTCCTGCACCTCCTTCAACACCGCCTTGAGACGCTCCTCGAACTCGCCGCGGAACTTGGCCCCGGCGATGAGCGCCCCCATATCGAGGGAGACGAGGCGCTTCTGCTTCAGACTCTCGGGCACGTCCTGGCGAACGATACGCTGGGCCAGGCCCTCGACAATGGCGGTCTTGCCGACGCCCGGTTCACCGATAAGCACCGGGTTGTTCTTCGTCCGCCGCGACAGAACCTGGACCACCCGGCGGATCTCCTCGTCGCGGCCGATCACCGGGTCGAGCTTGCCACGGGCGGCGGATTTCGTCAGATCGATGCCGTAGCGCTCCAGAGCCTGGTAGGTCTCCTCGGGATTCTGCGAGGTCACCCGCTGGCTGCCGCGGACCTCGGCCAGGACCTGCAGTACCCGGTCGCGGGTGACACCGAAACCACGCAGAAGTTCGGCCAGGGGATCCTTTTCCGCCCCCAGCAGGGCAAGCAAAAGGTGCTCGACACTGACATACTCATCCTTGAGCTGTTTCGCCTCGTCCGCGGCGGCAATGAGCAGCTTGTTGAGCCGGTTGGTGATGTAGATACTGCCGGCGGCGGCACCGCCGCCGGTGACCGCCGGGATGCGGTCGAGCCGGCCGGCGACCTGCTGTTCCACCGTCGCCGGCACGACACCGATCTTCTCGATGACCCGCGGGATAAGCCCCTGTTCCTGCTGCATCAGCGAAATAAACAGGTGCTCGGCATCCACCTGTTGATGGTTGCGCCGCAGCGCCACCTCCCGGGCGGTCATCACCGCTTCCTGGGCCTTCCGGGTAAAACTGTTCAGATCCATGAATCACACCGCTCCTTCAGAGAAAAAACAGACATCCAATCCCTGCCCGCATCATCGGCAGCAACGGCGGCACCACAAGCAACCGGCGAAAAGCGGGCATGGAAAAGGGGAGTGCCGCCGCCCTCCCCAATCCGTTGCCGCAGAACGCGGTGACCCCGTCCTACTTGACCTCGATGGCCACCTTCTTCGGCTTCACCTCTTCCCTCTTGGGCATGGTGACCTTGAGCACCCCCTTGTCGTAGGTCGCCTTGATACCGGCCTGATCGACGGTGCCCGGCAGATCGAAGCTGCGTTGGAAGGAACCGTAGAAGCGCTCCACCCGATGGTAGTTGTCACGCTTTTCCTCCTTCTCCAGCTTGCGTTCGCCCTTGAGGGTCAGGGTATTGTTCTCCAGGTCAACCTGGATGTCCTTCTCCTCCACCTCGGGCAATTCCGCCTTGATGACAATCTGCTGGCCGTCCTCATAGACGTCCACCAGCGGCTGCCAGGCAATCGCCCTGAGGCCCTTCTCCTCCACGCGGCTGGAAAGACTGTCGTCGAACAGCCGGTTGATCTGGTCCTGAATGGTCATCAGATCGCGAAACGGGGTCCATTTTACCAGTGCCATCGAATCCTCCTTCTGTTGCCACAGGTTGATGGTGCATGTATCGGGCGCCAAACCCTTGACCGTCGCGTCATCGGCGGGCCGCAAACCGGCAGCCTTCTCGGGGTCACTCACCGCCACCGATTTCGGCCGGCACCCCGCGCTCCGGTACGGCCATGATCTCCACCGGGATTCGGCGCGCCGGCGGACTCGCCGTCCGCCCGACGGAGATCTCCAACATTCCATGACTGAACCCGGCCGAAATTTTTTCCGGATCGGCCTCCGCGGGCAAGCGCAGCCGCCGCCGAAAACGGCCGTACTCCTGGTTCGTCATCACCAGCCGCTCCTCGTCTTCCAGGGCCGGTCGGCGACGTTCACCGGAAACCGTCAGCACCCGTTCCAGCACCTCGATTCTGATCAGTTCATGATCCACCCCCGGAAGGGCGATCAGCAGGCGGTAGCCGCCGGGGCCTTCAATCACCTCGAGCGGTGGCTGCAATTCCGCCTCACCTTCCGGCAACCCCGCTTCACGCCATATCCGTACCAGCATCTTCTCATTCCCTCCCGTCCCGGAAAACCGGCAACACCGCCCGTGATGCCGCAGCATCGAAATCGATACGGCGGGGCCGCGCCCGCAGCCGGTCAGTCCGGCACCGCCGCCGCGAGGCAACCTGTCGCCTACAGATGTAAAAATAATGCGCGTTGTCTGGTTGTCAAGGGGGATGAGACTGAACGACCGCCAATCGGCGGCTAAAGTGGAACGGCACCGGGTACTCTCAGGCCGCGGCTCCGTTTTCACGACGCTTCCTTCCCCGGAAAATGAGGCATCCGGGGAAATACGTCGAACGACCCGACTTGCAGCGCAACGAAGAAGATGTAGTTGTTACGAAGCCTTTTACGAAGCCATCATAGATGGCGGCTGATGACCATCAGCCGGCAGGCGGCGGGCGGGCGAACATGCAGGCAACGACGACGATACCGGGGTTAGGGAACCGTCGGCATAAATGGCGGGGAAGGCTGTCGGTCTTCAGAACGGGGATGACGCCCGGGAGCCCCGGAACGACTCGTCGGCACGATAGATCAACGCAAGAATTTCAGCGACCGCCTGGTAGAGTTCCGGAGGTATCTCCCGGTTGAGATCGAGTTTCATCAGTACCTGCACCAGAGCGGGATCATCCTTGATGGGGATTCCGTGCTCACGCGCCAGCGCAATGATGCGCTCGGCGATGTCACCGGCGCCCTTGGCGACCATCAACGGCGCGCGGTGCTTCTCCCGATCATAACGCAACGCGGCGGCAAATCGGGGCCCGGCGCCGGAAGCCCCGCCATCATTCGGCGGCATCACGACAATCTCCGTTGTCCGCCACACCATCGGCACCGATACCAACCGGCAGCGGGGCGGCGCAACGGTACGAAACCGGTGGCTGACCGGGAACAACAGCAAAAAATGAAGGGCATAAATTCTCGCATATTAGTAATTTTTTACCGCTTTAAAGGCCAACAACGGTAATGACACAACGACTTGTCGCCGCCGGCACCTCCATGCCCCCGCCGGCCGCCATCGATACACCTCCAGCTGACGCTGGATTTTACGGCATGATCATTGCGAAACGATCTTAACGAACGTGCCGTATTGCCGGCGGTTCATTGACAACCCGATTTTAACTTGCGGTAACATGGGAGGCAATGATAATGTTCCCCGCCCGCCGAAAAGAGATCATCGAAACACTGCTCCTGTCGCCATTGTACTTGCACCATCTGGACCAACGGGAACGGCTGAACATGGTCAGGCACCTTGAACAGCAGGGGATGATGCCAGCAACCGCGGGAGACGGCAGCGAATTGCCGCGCTGAAGGCACGGCATGATTTTCCCTTTCACCACGGGCCGTATGCTCCGCCCACCGGGCCATATTCTCCGCCCTAGGGGAAGAAAAACCTGCCGTTCCGACATCACCCCATGATCCCGGCCCGCAAACAACGCCCGGGAAGAGGACCGAGGCAGTGCGTCAACGGTTGAAGAATCTCGCCCTTCTGCGCCAGGCGGCGATCGCCGAAACGCCATATTTCTTTGTCTACGGCAGCCTGATGCAGCGATTCAGAAACTTCAACCGCTTCATCAGGCGGCACGTACTCACCGTGCAACCGGCCTATTGCCGGGGCTTCCTTTACCACCTGCCCATGGGCTTCCCCGGACTTATCTATCTGGAAGACTGCCCGGACCTGGTAGTGGGCGAACTGATGACCTTCCGCAACCCCGTGCGCATCATGAAGGTTCTCGACCAACTGGAAGGCTACGCCCCTGACAACCGGCAACGCAGCGTCTACATCCGCCGCCGGCTGCCGGTCGTCAGCGAGGTCATCTCGCCAATGGGGGATGCCAACCGCTATGAGGAAAGCGACGCCTGGGTCTATACCTATCCTCTGGAACACCTGTCACCCAGCCACCGGGAGGAGCTTTTCATCTCCTGCGGCAACTGGCGGCTATTTTCCGAGACGCCGCCCCCCTCCCACCGCCGGCGCATTTCCCTGCTCACCTGGTTCAATCGCATGCGCCGGAACCCGGAACGGAAACATGTCAGCATCGAACCGGTTCTGTGTACCCCCGATCAGCCGCTGGCCGACAACTGGCACGAATCCGCCGCTTGTTCCCGGTTCTGTAAAAACGCCCATCTCTGCCGGGCCAATCGCCGTAAGCACACGAACAACTTTTCCTGAGGCCGGTGCTGCCGGCCGGGCACCGAGAGCTGATTAAACCCAACAATGTCCGGGATGATCATTGCCGCATGCTTTCCCGCTCAGCGGGGATGGTGAGGTACGATTCAGCTCGCATTTCGGCAAAAAATTCCGGTGGGCGGCGCGCATACACCGGCTCCGTTGGAGGGGCAAGCTTGGCAGCCTCAGTGGAGTCAGCGCCCCACGCTGCCCGCGGCAGCGATTCATCATCAGGTACCTGCGCGCTGAACCCGGCAAACGTCACTTACAGGTAAAAGCATATACCTTTGCAGACCAGGCACTCAGCGTTACGTTACCTGTAAGTCAGGTGGAAATGCAGGAATCGCGATGCCGGCACCGAGCCTGACCCGCTGATGATTGAGTCGCAACCGGCATACCGGACACTACGGGATACCACCGCAACAGCTGCCGCCGGTATGCGCCAAAACGGCATCCCCCGTAAACGCACCGGATTCGCGGTGCTTCCCGGCCTGGGCGGCGCACCGACGCCGGAGGGCATGGCTACGGCGCCGGCCGCACCCGCACGAGCCAGCTGTTCCAGTATTCAAGCGCGTCACGAATACGACCGCCGGCAGTCCGGATCGTGCCGATGTCATATCCCCCCTCCCGCTCCAGCCCCCGCTGCACCGCGACGGAAAAGCGGTCAATGGCCGCCGCCGGCAGCGGCCGCGGGTTCTGGGCCCAGTAAAGCATCGGCTGCACCTGGTCACGGCAACTCAGGTCAAGGTCGTAGGCATGCTGGAAGCCCTTCAGCGCCATAAGCAGCGATTGATAGCTGTAGGGACGAGTCCCGGGCTTCCATAACCGCCCGAAGGAATATTCCACCACATCTTTACGGGTTTCGTCAAACAGCGACAGGTGCCGGCGCCGCTGAATGACCCCCCGCAGTTCGTTGCCCGCCATCCGCCGTTCGACGATCCGGCCCCGTTCGTCGGGACCGAGATCACCCCCCAGCATAAGCAGACAAAGATAATCATCGCGCTCCGGACGCAGATCCCCCCGCCCGCGGTGTTCGAGATTTACGTGCAGACTGTGGGGTTCGATCTCCCGAACGAATTCCACCACCTCGCCGATCATCGCCGCCGCGATCCCGGCATCCCGGGTCAACGGCAGCGAATAGCTGCGGGGATAGTCGACCCGGACAAGGGGATACTCGAAGAACCCACCGAAACGGGACAAGGTGAACAGCCGGCGGCCACGGACATGGGTGTCGACATAACCGCCGAGCCGCCAGGTGACATCCGCCAGGCGGTAGCCGCTGTAGTACTCCATGTTGCGAAACGGATCGCCGGCAACACGGCCGCGGGAGCGCTTGTCGATGGTGGCGTATTTCCCCAGGTTGCTGAACTCCATCTCGACGCCCAGTGGCGTCCGCCCGCCCGTGGGGCAGGTGGCGATTTCATCTACAACTGCCGCCATGGACTCCCGGTCGAAAACCTGCCGGCCGATCTCCACCGCGGCGAGGCAATACAGATAGAGGTCCCGCAGGCCGGCGTCGGCGGCCCGTCCGACCGCATCCCGCACCAACGGCTCCCAGCGGTCACGGTAGCGGTTCATCCAGCGCAGCACCGCCAGATGAACCGGGGTCGCGGGATAGCATTCGGCACAGGATACCGGCAGGTTGGAAAACCGCCGGCCACGCACCAGCTGCACGAGAAAACCGAAGAGGTAGTGACGGAAGATGAGGTTCAGATAGGGGAAACGCTGGTCCCGATGCCGCCAGACCAGCCAGCCGACACGCAACTGGCACTCGAGCTGCTCGGCGGCACGGTTGATATTGTCCCGAAAACGCTGTTTATTCTTGTTTTTCCCGATGAACACAAAGCGCCGCTCATAGGTCACGCCGACAAATTCGCGCAACAGACGCACCCGATCCGCGGGCGCAAGCGCCCGGTAGCGGCGATGGTACCCCGTGCCGACAAAACGCCGGGGAAAATAGAGCGGCATGCTACTCCGAAACGGGTTGTCAGTTATCCATAATCACCGCGAACGTATTTCTCGATCTCGACCCGCGCCAGCACCACCGAGTCACGCATGACGTCGTAGAGATTGCCGCTTTCCTGTAGCTGCGGCAGGTAGGCAATGATCTCCCGGGAAACATGCTCCATGTCGGAGATCAACTTTTTGGTATCGAATGGCACCCTATCGCCGTCCTTCAGCACCCGGTGATACCGATCCATCAGGTCGATCAGCCTCTCGGTATCGGCGATTCCCTGCTCACGCAGGTCGCTGCCACTGGGCAGATCATTTATCCGGTCGATCTCGTGGACCGGAAACACCGCCAGCGGAGCGGTAACCTCCCGCCGGCCGGCGGCCGTCTCCGCTCCGGCAAGCTGCTGCTGAAGCAACTGGCTGAAGGCCGCCGAACGCCGCGCTCCTTCGCCCTGCCGGGTGCGGTCAACACCCCTGGCGGGGTGAATCGACTGCGTGTCAGTTATCTTGACGCCCATGGATCATCCTCCGCATTGTCGGGACCACTTCGGTCAGCAACACCGTCCGCTGTTCCCCGGTCGACATATCCCGCAACGTGGCTTCTTCCCGTTCAAGCTCCTGATCACCGACAATGAGAACGTACCTTACGCCATCCCTATCGGCTTTTTTCAGTAAACTCTTGAGGCTTTTCTCACGATAGTTCAATAATGCCCTGATGCCCGCGGCACAGAGTTCCTGCTGCAGGGGAAAGAGCCGCTCGATCGCCGGCGCCCCCAGTGCCGTGAGGGCCACTCCACCTTCCGTCGGCGGCGCACCCGCCGCCGTGGCCACCAGCATTGCCAGGCGTTCCATGCCGACGGCGAACCCGATGGCCGGGGTTTCCCGACCGCCGAGTTCCGCCACCAGGTTGTCATACCGGCCGCCGGCGCCCACCGCGTTCTGGGCCCCCAGTTCCCCGGCGAGGAACTCGAAGGTCGTCCGGCTGTAATAGTCGAGCCCCCGCACCATGAACTGGTCGATCTCGTACTCGACTCCGGCCGCCGTGAGCAGGCGGGTCACCCCGGCAAAATGTTCCCGACACGGGGCATCGAGGTAATCGAGGATCCGTGGCGCCACTGCCACCACCTCGCGGCACGCGGGCTGTTTGCAGTCCAACGCCCGCAACGGATTCTGCGGCACCCGGCGGCGGCAGTCATCACAGAGCCGATCGACGCGGTCGGCCAGGAAATGCTGCAGTTCGTCACGGTAGTGCGGCCGGCAAGCTTGACATCCCAAAGAATTGAGGTGCAGCTTTGTCCCCTCCACCCCGACTTCATGAAAGAAGCGTGCCAACATGATCAACATTTCGGCATCCTGGTAGAACGACTCATCACCGAATACCTCGGCCCCCAGTTGATAGAACTGGCGGTAGCGCCCTTTCTGGGGACGCTCGTAGCGAAACATGGGGCCGACATATCGGAACTTGCCGACCTCCGCCGGTGCCCCCAGGGTGTGCTGCACCCAGGCCCGGACCATCGAGGCAGTGCCCTCGGGCCGCAGAGTCAGGCTGCGTCCGGAACGGTCGCTGAAAGTGTACATCTCCTTCTCGACGATATCGGTCTCGCCGCCGATGCTGCGGGCAAACAGCTCGGTATACTCCAGCAGGGGAAGACGAATCTCGCCGTAACCCCAGGCACCCAGCACCCGGTGAAACACCGACTCGATATGCCGCCAGACAGCGGCCTGTTCCGGCAGGATATCATTGAACCCCTTGATCGCAGCAATCTTCATTGGCGGTCGGCCTTCTCCGCACCGGTGCGGCGCGGGCAATCGGTTTGAGATTTCCACCGCTGCGACGGCCGCCTCGCACTGAATGCAGCGGGCAACCGGGCAACGGTTCCGGGAACATGGACCCCACATCCCGGCATCCGCGACAACAAAACGGCATCACGGCGGCAACGGTGCGGACATCCTCCCGGAAACACCTGATAACTGCGTAACAACAACATCCTTTTCGCGGGCCGCCAACCGGAGTCGGTCAACGCCCAGCCGGGCATGACGCGATCCCCTCAACAGGAAAGCGCCGCGAATCCGGAGCAGTACCGCGCCATCCCCCACTGGGATATTCTGACAGTCACCGCGGTTCCATCAAGATTATGCGTATCAAAAAGCGGCAGGATAATCAATCGCCGCCCCGCTGGCAAGGGGAAAATTTTTCCCGTCCGGCGGGGCGGCCGTTGAGGGTCAGCGCGCCGTCGCTGCCAATCCGCAGTTCCAGAAACCCATGCCGGCGGGTCGACCAGTATTTGGTATCCGCCATTGCCGCCGCTGCCGGGGGCACATCGGGCGCAACCAGCAGCCGCACCGCACGCCGGTCGGCATACCGGCGCCACCATGGTTCATCCGGCGTCCGGGTGGCGATGACGACATCAGCCGGGCCCGGGTCTCCAGCCCCACCCCACAAAACCACCCGGACAACACCGTAATCAATGCCGATACTCACCGCCCGCTGCCGGCAGGCATCGCGCCACGACAAGCCGGAGACCGTACAATCACGATCCGGCAACAGCGGTTCGACCACTGCGACGCCACATTGCCGCACCCTGGCGCCTCGCCCCATGACCCGCCAGCGAACGCCGGCAGCACGGGAACTGTCGTAGAAAGAACGAAACGGCGGGTAGCCGGTCCAGATACCGTTGTACCACACCTCGGCAACCGCAAACTCCCGCACCAGCCGATCGAGGTCCGCCACCATGCCATCCTGGGGCGACGGCAGCACTATCGCATCCAGCCGCACCACCCCCTGCCGGCGCAGATAGGGGGCGATCACCTGCCGGGCGGGGGAAAAATCCCGGCCCGGCCAACCGCCGCCGTTCAGCAGCAGACTGCCGTCTCCGGGCAGCCGCACCACCGCCGCCTGCTGCGACCCGCCGACGAAACAGGCAATCTCCAGCCGCTCGGGAGCATTCCCGGCGCCCATGGCCGCCACCCCGAAATCGATTCCCAGACCGATAGCGGCACCGGCGGCAAGCACGGCGAAGATGAGCGGCCGGCGACGACCGGCAAGACCGCCAATGGCAATCAACAACAGATAATACAACGCGATCCGCAACCCGGAAACGTTGCCAACCGGAATCACTGCCCCCGGCAGGTGGTCACGCACCAGAGCGGCGCCGGCCAGCAGCAGGTCGAGAACCATGGCCAGAAAACCGACCAGCAGATCGTACAACGGCGGCGCCGGCAGCAGCAGTAACGCCGCCAGCGCCGCCGGCAGTACGGCCAGAGAAAACACCGGCACCATGAACAGGTTGGCGGGAATCGACCACGGAGCCAGACGCTGAAAGGCCGCCGCCGCCCACGGCGCCGTCGCCAGCCAGGCGGCGGCGGACACCCCGGCACACTGCATCACCCGGCGCCGACAGCCGCTTTTCCAGCCCGAACCCGGGGGCAGCAACCGGTCGTAATTACGCATCAGCAGGAGGATACCGGCCACCGCCGACACCGACATCTGGAATGAAGGCCGAAACAGTGATTCGGGCCATAGCGCCAGGATGATCGCCACCGCCAGCAGCAGTGCCGACCAGGGGTCGTCGGTCCGGTCCCACCAAACGGCAACCAGCAGACAGGTGGCCATAATACCGGCCCGCATCGCCGGGAGGCCGGCACCGGTCCAGACGACGAAGGCCCAGCAGATGGGAATCGCCGCCGCCGCCGCTACCGGCGCAGCACCCCGGATCAGCCGGTGTGCCGGCAGCAACAACGCCAGGCGGGAAACGAAAAAAAACACGAAACCCGTCACCAGACCCACGTGCAGCCCGGAAATCGCCAGCAGGTGAAACACACCGAGGTCGGCGAATACCTCCCCGGTCGCCGCCGGCAGCGTGTCCCGGGTACCAACCACCAGCGCCACCAGAACACCGGCGGCGGCCGGATGCTCACTGCCGGCGGTCATTATGCGCTCATGGACCAGCCGGCGGCACCGATCAAGTTGCCGCAACCGCGACCGGCACCCGGAATCCCCCAGGTTCTCTACCTGTTCCCAGTCATTGACCCGCAGGAACGCGAGCTGACGCGACGGCGCCACCCGGTCGTACAGTGTCTCCAGAAACGGGTGGCGCGGCGGTCGGCAAGGCTCCGGCGGCACCCGACACCGAAGCATATCACCGACATACGGAAGGCGGGGATCGTGGTAGGAAACCGCGGGCAGCAGCAGGCTCACCTGCCGGCCGGCGGGGAAGCCGCCGGCCGGCGCCATCAGGTGACCGGACACCTGCCATCCCCGGCCGCGGAACTCGAGCAGGCCGGCAACCCGCAGGATGACCGGTGACGGCGCAACCCGGCCGGAGGCGGCATCTCCGGCAGTATCGGCGGCCTCGCCGCCGGCGGCAGAGACAACGGCAGGTACGGTGGCAGACGCGGGCGCGGCCCGGGCACCAAGACGTACATGGACACTCGCCGCGATTCCCAGACACACAAGCAGAAAAAGGAAAACCTGAATGGGGGAGCGTTTGTGACCGGCCGTCAGCCGGACGGTCATTACCAAAAACACCAGGGCAATGAGAACCGGAAACACCAGGCTGACGGCCGTCGCGCCGCCGCCACAGGCATGCCGGACGGACTCCACTGCCAGCAACAGCACCGGGAACCACAGTGGCCGGGCGGCGGCGACAGCAGACCACGGCGCCGGCGGAACCGGAAAAGGAATGTCCGGCGGGGGCTTCACATCCCGTAGGCGGCCAACTGCTCCACCAGTTCACGGGCCGCGGGGGAAAGATCTCTCGGCACAACGATATCGACCTCGACAATCTCCGCGCCGAACTTTCCGGTTTTCGGTATCTTCATCCCCTTGCCCCGCAGCCGGAACTTCTGCCCCGGCTGCGTCCCGGGCGGGATGGTCAGTTTCACCTTGCCGTCAAGTGTCGGCACATCAACCTGCCCCCCGAGCATCGCCACGGTCACCGGCACGGGCACCCGGCAGTACAGGTCGTGCCCCTTCACGGAAAACGTGTCATGGGGCTGCACCCCGACCCGAAGGATGAGATCGCCGGCCGGCCCACCGCCGGGACTCGGCTGCCCCTTACCCGCCAACCGCAGCCGCGTACCGGGGGTAGTCCCCGCCGGAATGCGGACGTCAATCTTGCGGCCGTCAACCTGCAGGCGCATTTCGGTGCCGTGAACCGCGTCGAGAAAGGGGATATCGACATCGTATTCGATATCCCGTCCCCGGTGGGGCCCGGCCGTGGTCTGGAATCCACCGCCGAACAGATCGGAAAACAGATGGGAAAAATCATCCCCGCCGGCGCGGCCGCCAAAACCACCGGCAGCCCCCCGGCCGCGGAACAAATCCTCGAAATCGACCCCGCCGCGAGCCCCGTAACGGGGACCGGCACCGGCACCACCGCCGGCATGGTGGAAGGCTTCGCCGTAGGTATCGTATTCACGACGCTTCCCGGCATCTCCCAGCACTTCGTAGGCCTCGTTCACCTCCTTGAACTTCTGCTCGGCCACAGCATCATCCGGTTTCATGTCCGGATGATACTGGCGCGCCAGCCGGCGGAAGGCCTTCTTGATCTCGTCCGCCGAGGCCTTGCGATCAACCCCGAGTACCTGGTAATAGTCTTTCCCTGCCACTGGTCAGCCCTTCTTCCACCACAAAATATCAACCCGCGCCGGCACCTCACCGGCAACCCCAGCCCCCCGGGCGGCCACCGCCGCACCGGCCGGCGGCGGTCAGCCGATTCCCCCCGGCCGACCGGATTGCGGCTCGACTTTCTGCCTAGCATCATAATGGTACCCCCGCCGTTTGTAAAGGGCAATGAGAACGCAGCTCGTCCGGTGCGGTTACGGCGCCGCCATCCATTGGTGAAACCATAACATCTTCCCCGTAACCTAACGGCAACCATCTGATCTTGCCAGGATATATATTTTTTCCTATAATGCGCATTCACCGAGTTCAAAGCGGGGTTACTTCAAGATAAACCACTGACGGAAGGGGCATGGGGCGCTGCCAGAATCCGCCGAAGTTGGACAGCACAGTTGGGCGAACAACCTCTGGCCCCAACTGGCCCCGGATTCGCGGCGTGCATAAGTTGTGGAATCAGGCTTACACAACAGTATGTCCATTGACTCGATCCGCAACGCAACGAAAAATAGGAATTGTTACGAAGGAATCATTATTGCCTGCCGGTTAATTCAGACGGTTTGGTTCCATCAGCCGGAAATCGGGAAGCGCCGCGGAGCCATCGCCTCAGACATCATGGTGCAGGCAAAAAAAAGACGGCGAATAACGCCGTCTCTCATTCATGCAAAATCATCACCGGCCGGAGCCGACGCAAACCCACCTACCGGCCGCCCTCGGGGAGCGCGTCCTTGCGGGACAGCTTGATCTTCCCCTGGCGATCGACTTCGATAACCTTGACCATCACCTCCTCGCCCTCGGAGAGCACGTCACGCACGTCGCGGATACGCTCGTGGGCGATCTGGGAGATATGCACCAGGCCGTCGGTACCGGGAAAGATCTCGACGAAGGCACCGAAATCCATAATTTTGACCACCTTGCCGAGATAGACCTTGCCAACCTCGGCCTCCTGGGTGAGGTCGCGAATCATGGCGATGGCCATCTGCGCCGCCTCCTCGTCACTGGAAGCGATCTTGATCTCGCCGCTGTCCTCGATGTCGATCTTGGCACCGGTCTTCTCGACAATGGCCTTGACGTGCTTGCCGCCGGGCCCGATAACATCACGAATCTTGTCGGGATGGACATTGATGCTGATAATCCGCGGCGCGTAGGTGGAAATGTCGCTGCGCGGCTGCTCCAGGGTTTCCGCCATGCGGTCGAGGATCTCGAGCCGCCCGCGACGCGCCTGGTCCAGCGCCCGCGCCATGATCTCGCGGCTGAGGCCGGCAATCTTGATGTCCATCTGGATGGCAGTGATCCCCTGGCGGGTGCCGGCAACCTTGAAATCCATGTCACCGACATGGTCCTCGTCGCCAAGGATGTCGGAAAGAACAATGAAGTCATCACCTTCCTTCACCAGCCCCATGGCGATCCCGGCCACCGGGGCACTGATGGGAACGCCGGCATCCATCAGCGCCAGGGTCCCGCCGCAGACGGTGGCCATGGAAGAGGAGCCGTTGGACTCGAGGATATCGGAAACGATGCGAATGGTATAGGGAAACTTCTCCGCCGGCGGCAGCACCGGCGTAAGGGACCGTTCGGCGAGCGCCCCGTGGCCGATCTCCCGGCGTCCGGGACCACGCAGAAAACGGGCCTCGCCGACACTGAAAGGCGGAAAATTATAGTGCAGCATGAAGCGCTTGTAGCTTTCGCCCAGCAGGGAATCGATCTTCTGCTCGTCGGACGAGGTGCCGAGGGTGGCGGCCACCAGCGCCTGGGTTTCGCCGCGGGTGAACAGCGCCGAACCGTGAGCCCGGGGCAACAGCCCGGCCTCGGAGCTGATCTGCCGGACCTCGTCAACCCGCCGGCCGGCGATGCGCCGACCCTGTTCGTGAATCTGACGGCGGATGGCCGCGCCGAGGCGTTTTCCGAACACCTCGCCGAGATCCCCGCGGGGAATCTCGCGCTCGTCCAGCCAGGCGGCGATCTCGGCCTTCAGGTCGCTGAAGTAGTCACGCCGTTCCAGTTTGTCGGCAATATCCAGCCCGGCGGTAAACCGGTCGGCAAAAATCTCGTTGACCGCCGCCACCACCTGGAGTTCCAGTTCCGGGGCAACGACCTCGCGCTTGACGCGGCCGACCCGGCGGGCCATCTCCTCCTGGGCATCGAGAAAGGGGATCGCCGCCTCGTGACCGCGGGCCAGGGCTTCCAGCACCACTTCCTCGGAAACCTCACGCCCCCCGCCCTCAACCATCACGACCGCGTCACGGCTGCAGGCCATGACAATATCCATATCGCTCTCGCTGAGTTCGTCAAGCAACGGGTTGCAGACCAGTTCGCCGCGAATGCGCGAAACGCGGACGCCGGCGATGGGTCCGTGGAACGGAACATCGGAGATCATCAACGCCGCGGATGCCCCGGTCAAGGCAAGGATGGCCGAATCATTGCGGCCGTCGGCCGACAGCACCGTGGCGATGACCTGGGTTTCACAGGTAAACCCCTTAGGAAAGAGCGGCCGGATAGGCCGGTCGATAAGCCGCGAGGTCAGGGTTTCACGATCGCTCGGCCGCCCCTCACGCTTGAAAAAACCGCCGGGAATCTTGCCGGCGGCGAAGGCCTTCTCCTGATAATCCACCGTCAGCGGGAAAAAATCGATCCCCTCCCGCCCGGTGCGCTCGGCGACCGCGGTGACCAGAACCTTCGTCTCGCCGGCGGTTATCAGGATCGCGCCGCTGGCCTGTTTGGCCAGTTTGCCGGTCTCCATAACCACATTGCTGCGACCGACTTCAATCTCACAGTATCGTTGCATTACATTTCCTGTCTCTGTGACGGCCGCGGCGGCTTCACGCCATCCCCTCCGAAAACCGCCTGTAACAGCGTCCGCCCGGCATCGGGCAACGGGGAATGACGGCAGACCGCTACCGTCCGGTTTTCATGTTTCGCCGCGGAAATTGTCCTTGTGCCGCCACGGGGAAACGAAGCGGCACCCCCGGAAAGCCTAGCGGCGCAGTCCGAGGCTGCTGATGACATTCTTGTAGCGGTTAAATTCCTTCTTCTTCAGGTAGTCCAGCAGCCGCCGGCGCTGGCCGACCAGTTTCAGCAGCCCGCGGCGGGAATGAAAATCCTTCTTGTGTTCCTTGAAGTGCTCGGTCAGATATTTGATCCGTTCGCTCAGGATGGCGATCTGAACCTCCGGCGAACCGGTATCGCTGTTATGCAGCTTGTACTCTTCAATAATCTTCCTCTTGTCATCGGTAGCGAGCGCCATTGCTGAAGTCCTCCGTTCTTTCCTGTCTCACGCACACGCCGTGTCACCTCCTGCGATTACCACAGGGGCACAGAATTGTAAAGAATTTATCCCATAAAACCACGCTTTATCCGCAGTTCTACCCCGGCCTCGGTGAGTGTTGCCGCAGCCACCGCGACGAGGCGGCCAGCATCGTCCAGCAACCGCGTCAGGGCACCGTCACACAGATTTTCCACCGCGGCCTCCGGCACCTCCAGCGGCTGGCCGTGGACCACCAGATCCAACTGCCGTTCGTCGCCGAGACGCACCGTCGGCCAGCCATCGAGCACCGCCGCCGGCGGAATCAGCGTCGCCGCGCCAACCGCCGCACCGCCTTCCTCGATCGCCACCAGGGATACCGCGGCGGCGATACGGAACGGGCCGCTCTGCGTCCGCCGCAAGCGGGTGAGTATCGCTCCGCAGTCCAGACGCCGCCCCAGATCGTGTACCAGAGAGCGCACATAGGTCCCCCGGGAACACACCACCGTGAAGGTGGCCCGCGGCAGATCGACGCTATCGATGGTAAAACGTTCGACCGTCACCCGGCGGCTCGGCGGCACCACCGGCCGGCCCTGGCGCGCCAGCCTGTAGAGCGGCTTTCCCTGATGCTTGATGGCCGAGAATACCGGTGGCACCTGGTCGATCCCGCCGGTAAAAGCGGCCGCGGCGGCGGCGATCTCCGCCCGGGCCAGGTTGATCTCACCCCGGTACCGGCAGACCACCGTCCCATCGGCATCGTAGGTATCGGTCTCCACCCCGAGGCACAACTCGCCTTCGTAGCCCTTGACCCCCTCATCAAGAAACGGAATGAGCCGCGTCGCCCGGCCGAGCGCCACCACCAGCACCCCGGTCGCGAGGGGATCGAGGGTGCCCGTATGCCCGGCCCGACGCACACCGCAGGAGCGCTTCACGCACGTCACCACCTGCTGTGACGACATCCCGCCGGGCTTGTCGATCACCAGAAACCCATCCATCAGGACCGGGAAACTCCGGCCGCCGAACGTTTTCCCAACAGATCGTCGACCCGGCTGAAAATCATTTCGACGATCCCCGCCGCGCTGCCGGTCAGCAGACACCCGGCAGCATTCTTATGACCGCCGCCACCGAATTCCTGCGCCAATGCGGCCACGTTCACCGCGCCGCGGGAACGGAAGCTGAGCTTGAACCGCCCGTCATCCTCCTCACGCAGGAGAAAGGCCACCTCAACCCCGGCAATGGAGCGCGGATAGTTCACCAGGCTGTCGGAATGTTCGGCGTTGGTACCGGTGCGCCGGAACACCTCCCGGGTAATCACCACGCCCGCGGCGGCCCCACTGGCGGATCGTTGCAGAGTGCGCAGGGTTTCACCGATCAGCTCGATGCGCCCCGGGGGCTGGCATTCGTAGACCTGCTGGGCGACCAGCCACGGATCGACGCCGCGCCGCACCAGCTCCCCGGCAATAACGAACGAACGGGGCGTCGAATTGGAATAGTGGAAAGACCCGGTATCGGTAAGAATGGCGGTATACAGATTGAGGGCGACATCGAGCCCGAAATCCGGATCCATGCGGCTGACCACCTCGTAGACCAGCTCGCCGGTGGCACTGGCCTCGGCATCGACCAGGTTGACCGCCGCGGACAGGTCGTTGGTCACATGGTGATCGATGCAGGCCAGGCGGTCGTAGCCGGCGAAAGCGGCGAAACCGGCGCCGACCCGATCCGGGGTACTGCAGTCCAGCAATACCGCGAGGTCGAAGCGGGAATCCGGCGGGATCTCGTCAACAAAAAGCTCCGTCAGCGGCAGGAAACGGAACTGGTAAGGCACCGGGTCCCGGTCGTAAACCACCACTTCCCGGCCGGCTCGCATCAGGGTCCGCGCCAGCGCCAGGGCTGAGCCCACGGCATCGCCGTCCGGGTTCACATGGGTCGCCAGGATGACGCGCCGGGCACCTTCGAGGGTCCGGATCATCGCTTCGAGCTGGTGGGAATCGGCACTCATGATTCAGGATTCCTCCCCTCCCTCTTCCAGGTTGTCGAGCAGTTCCTCCATGTGGAAGGCATTGTCCACCGTGGTATCGTAGCGGAACCGCAGCTCCGGGATCCGCCTGAGGTGCAGCCGGCGCCCCAACTCCCGACGAAGGTAACCGGCACAGCTTTTCAGCCCCGCGGCGGTATCACGGCGCTCCGCCTCATCACCGTGCATGGTGTAATAAACCTCGGCGAGACTCAGGTCGGGACTCACGGCCGCATCGAGGACTGTCACCAGGGCAACCCGGGGGTCCTTGATCTCCCGGAGCAGCATGACGGAAATCTCCTGGCGCAGGCTGTCGGCCACCCGCCGACAACGTTGGGTCTGGTTTCTCATTTCAAGTCAACCATGATGGCTTCGCCATAGGTCCATCCAAGTAATGTTCGGTACGGTTTTTGCGGAACCATCAACACTGATGAAACCGTAAACACTGCGTTCAGTAGCCATTGGCATCGAAATGCCCGCAGGGGATGATTTCGATCTCCGCTGCGCCCGCCACCAGCGAGGCGTCGCCCTCGATATAATCCAGTACCTTGTCGAGCACCCGGTTGACAAATGCCTGGTCGCTACCCACGGTGCAGATACCGATCTCCGCCCGCTGCAGCAGATCGTGGGCGGCGATTTCAGCAACCGCGACGTTGAAGGTATTCTTCAGGCGCTGGATGATGGACTTCAGCGCCCGGCGCTTACCCTTCAGCGACCGGTTTCCGGGCAGCAGCAGTTCGACCCGGCAGATACCCACATGCATGCCGCAACTCCCGACCATTTTGCCCCCACACCCGGAGCCGCAATGATCGACACCCCGCCGCCGCACGGCAACCGACCCTTACACGGGCACAACGCCGGGATTGCCGGGCGCGCCGGTCTTTATTCAAGTCGTGGGCCCCGCGCATCCCCGAACCCGCAGCCCCGACCGGATAATCCTCGTCCGCATGCTGCCCGCCACCCCGACCGCAGGGTTACAACGTTGCCGCCACCTCCTCGGTGGTGTAGGCCTCGATGCTGTCACCGGGCTTGATATCGTTGAACTTCTCGATGCCGACACCGCACTCGTAGCCGGCCGCGACCTCCTTGACGTCATCCTTGAAACGCTTGAGGGAGGAAAGCCGGCCGTCGAAAACCACCACATCATCACGCAGCAGACGCACCCGGCCGTTGCGGTTCAGCTTGCCGTCCATAACCTTGCAGCCGGCAATGGTACCCAGTTTGGAGATCGCGAAGGTTTCAAGCACCTCGGCGCGACCGAGGTAGACCTCGCGGATCTCCGGCTGCAGCAGGCCGGTCATGGCATTTTTGACGTCCTCGATAAGATCGTAGATAATCGAGTAGGTGCGGATGTCGAGGCCTTCCTGCTCGGCGATGCTCTGGGCCTTGGTATCGGGCCGGACGTTGAAACCGATGATGATGGCATTGGAAGCCGAGCCCAGCATGACATCGGCCTCCTTGATGCCGCCCACCGCGGTATGGATGATCTCCACCTTGACCTTGTCGGTGGACAGTTTGCGCAGCGATTCGGCCACCGCCTCGACGGAACCCTGGACGTCGGCCTTGACAATGACGTTGAGCTGCTCCATCTCCCCTTCCTGGATGCGGTCGAAGAGATCGTCGAGGGAAATCTTGCTGGTCTTGGAGATCTCCCGCTCACGGAACTTATGCTGCCGGTGGTCGGCCAGATCCCGGGCCACCTTCTCGGATTTGACGACGTTGAAATCGTCGCCGGCGTCGGGAACCCCGGAAAGGCCCAGCACCTCAACCGGAATCGACGGCCCGGCATCCTCGACCTGGTCGCCGAGGTCGTTGATCAAGGCACGCACCCGGCCGTAGAAAAGACCGCCGACAACGAAATCGCCACGGCGCAGCGTCCCCTCCTTGACCAGCACGGTGGCCACCGGCCCCATGCCCTTGTCGAGCCGCGATTCAATGATAATCCCCCGGGCGGGCTTGTCGGGATTGGCGCGGAGTTCCATAATCTCCGCCTGCAGCAGAACCATCTCCAGCAGGGTATCGATATTGGTGCCCTGTTTGGCGGAGACATCGACGAAGATGGTCTCCCCGCCCCAATCCTCGGGCATCAGGCCGCGGTCGGACAACTGGCGCTTGACCTCATCGGGACGGGCATTGGCCTTATCGATCTTGTTGACCGCGACGATGATCGGCACCCCGGCGGCGCGAGCGTGGTTGATGGACTCCACCGTCTGGGGCATGACACCGTCGTCGGCGGCAACCACGAGGATGACGATATCAGTGATGCTCGCGCCGCGGGAACGCATGGCGGTAAAGGCTTCGTGTCCCGGGGTATCGACGAAGGAAATCCGCCCCCGCGCGGTATCGACGAAGTAGGCGCCGATATGCTGGGTAATCCCCCCCGCCTCCTTGTCGGCCACCCGCGCCTTGCGGATGGCATCCAGCAGCGAGGTCTTGCCGTGGTCGACGTGGCCCATGACGGTAACCACCGGCGGCCGGGGCAAAAGGTTCTCCTCGGAGTCTTCGCTTCCGGCTTCGCCGGCCAGCACTGCCTGCTCGTCGTAAGCGACGTTTTCCACCGTGTGGCCGTACTCGGCGGAAATGAGGGAGGCGGTATCGAGGTCGATCATCTGATTGATGGTCGCCATCACCCCGAGGTTCATCAGCCTGGCGATCACCTCGCCGGCCTTGATGCCCAGGCGCTTGGCCAGGTCACCGACGGAAATCACATCGGAAATCCGCACCACCCGCTTGCTTTCCCGCGGCATGGTAATCTCGGTGGTCTGGGTACGCTTGACGGCCTTGCCCCGACGGCCCTTGCCGCGGCGCCCGGATTCCGCCTCGAGCATGCTAAGATCCTTGATCACCGACTTCTTGTGGCCCTGTTTCCGACGACGGTCGGCACCCTCATCGACGACGGCGCCGCCTTTTTTGCGGCTCTTGCGGCTCCGTCGTGCATCCCCGGTATCGGGCGGCGGAAAGCCGGTTTCGCCGGGTACCGGGCGACCGGGGGTCGGGCGACCGGCGGCCGGACGGCCGGGAACGGGGCGGCCGGCAGCCGGACGGCTGGCAGCGGGACGGCGACCCGGTAATCCGCCAGCGGCGGGCCGCTCCTGCTGCAACTGATCGAGTTCCACCCGGCCGATAACCCGGGCACCGCGGGTTTTCTCTCCGGACCCGGCCTCGCCGCCGGCCGGCGTCTTCGTTTCGAAAGCCGCGGCGACAACCTCTTCGGTCTCGGCAGCGGCGGCAACAACAGCCTCCGGCTCTCCAGCCGCGGGCGCCGCCACGACCGGGGCCGCAGCGACAGTTTCCGGCACCACCACGGATCCCGCCGCCGGCGCGACAGGGGTGGAAGGTTCCCCGGCCGCCTCGGGCTCGACGACCGATGCGATCTCGGAGGATAGGGGCTGTTCAACCACGGTTTCCGGTCCGGCGGCAGCCGCCGGAGGTTCGACCGCGGGGGCAGAAACTTCCGGACCCGGGGCGGTACCGTGGGCTGCGGTTTCCGGCCCGGTTTCGGTCACGACTTCGGTCGCGGTTTCGGTCACAACATCGGTCATGGCCTCAGTCATGGCCTCAGTCATGGCCTCAGTCATGGCCTCAGTCACGGCCTCGGACACGGCCTCGGTTTCAGTCGATGCCGCCACCGGCGCTGCCGCGCCCGGTGCTTCCGTGGCATCCTTACGGCGCCCCTTGGGCCGACGGCGGACGATTCCCGTCCCCAGGCGCTTCTCCACCACCGCCGGACCGCGGGTATCACGGCAGTACGTTTTTATTTTCTCGACGTCGGCATATTTCAGCGAACTGAACCTGCTGTTGGCATCGATTTCGAGCGTTTCGATGATTTCCAGCAGTTCACTGTCCTTGAGGTTCAATTCGCGAGAAAGTTCATAGACTTTCATCTTCAGTGTTTCACCAAGAATCAATGCTCTCACCCCCTCACACGTGCAGCGTGGGTTGTTTCTGCAACAGCCCCATGCGCTCCAGCCGTTCCCGGCCGGTGGCCGTGAAGCCCTCGAAAAGCGTTTTTTTTCGCGACCTTTTCGTTCTCGCGTCATGCCAGCGCCGGATGCAGCCGGCACCGCACATATAGTACCCGCGGCCGGGCCGCCGCTGCTCAGGGTCGAAGGTCAGCAAACCCTCCTCCGCCTTCACAAAACGGTACAGCTTGGTCTTGGGCCCCCTCCGGCGGCAGACAATGCAGGTCCGCTCCGGCAGATGGCCGCGGCTCGAAATCACGCTTCCGGCACCTCTTCCACTTCGGCCTCGGTCACGGCGGAGGCAGATACCGCCGACACCGACTTCCCGACATCCGGGTCCGTGGCCTCGACTCCGGCCGGCGCTCCGGTTTCCAGCCCGGGCGCTGTCCCCTCGCCGGGATCGGCCGGAGATTCGCCATCCGCTTCACCGCCGGTTCCCGTTTCCGCTACGGCTTCAGTTTCCGGTACGGCTTCAGTTTCCAGGGCAGTCTCTTTATCCTGAACGGTTTCGGTATCCGCCCCGACCGTTTCACCGGCATCAGGCTCGGTCCCGGAGTCATCACCGGTCTCATTGCCCCCGGCTTCCTCCTCCTGCAACTGCTCATCCAGCCGCCGGCGAACCTCTTCGACCGCCGTCTGGGCCCGGGCCACCAGTTCCGCGGCGTCAACACCACCGGAACCGATGATCTCCGCCAATTCCTCGGGCGTAGCGAAGGCCAGATCCTCGAGTTCACGGTAGCCGTTGTCATACAACAGTTCCATGGTCACGTTGTCGAGGCCGGGTACATCGAGAAGCGGTTCGAACAGACGATCGAAATCGCTTGCCAACCGGGAGATCGATTTCACGTCCAGCTTCCAGCCGGTGAGCCGGGCGGCGAGCCGCACGTTGAGCCCTCGGCGGCCGATGGCCAGTGAAAGCTGGTCATCGGGCACAATGATCTCCATCTCGTGCTTGTCGTCATCGAGAATGATCTTGTTGATCTGCGCCGGGGACAGGGAGTTGCAGATATAGCGGACGTCGTCGGGATGCCAGCGGATAATGTCGATTTTCTCGCCCCGGAGCTCCTGCACCACATTCTGGACCCGGGAGCCGCGCACCCCGACGCAGGCACCCACCGGATCGACATCGTGATCATGGGTGTAAACGGCGATCTTGGCTCGTATCCCCGGTTCGCGGGCGGCGCCCTTGATGGCGATGATCCCCTCGGCGATCTCAGGCACCTCGGTTTTAAACAATTCGATCAGGAACCCCGGGTGACTCCGGGAAAGGACGATCTTGGGACCCTTGCCGGTCATTTCCACCTGCAAAACAAAGGCCCGCACCCGCTCGCCCTGGCGGAAGGATTCACGGGGAATGGTCTCGGAACGGGGGAGGATGGCCTCGGTCTTGCCGAGGTTGATGATCAGGGCGCCACGTTCCATGCGCTGCACCGTGCCGCTGATGATCTCGCCGATGCGCTCGCGGTAGTCTTCGTAAATGCTCTCGCGCTCCGCCTCACGGATCTTCTGCATGATGACCTGTTTGGCGGTCTGGGCGGCAATGCGCCCGAACTCCGAGGTATCCAGCTTGAGGCCGAGGCTGTCGCCGTACTCGGCGTCGGGATCGTAATCCCGCGCTTCATCGAGAGAGATTTCGGTATAGGAATTTTCCGGGTGTTCGACCACGTCGACAAATTCGAACAGTTCGACCTCACCGGTATCCTCATTGAACTGAGCCTCGATATCACGCCCCGCCCCCAGCTTCTTGCGGGAGGCGGTCACCATGGCCGATTCGATGGCTTCGACCAGAATCTCCCTGGGGATATTCTTTTCCTTACTGACCTGGTCGATAATGAAGTTTAAATTGGACGTCATGATGAGCGTATCCTCCTCTCGCCCGGTATGGCGTTTCACGCCCTTGCGAAACGCCCCGACCGAAATTCCTCACGGACAACGGAAACCCGATGTCACCACCGGCCGCAAGCCCCTGGCGACGATATAATAACCTGCCATCAGCCTTCGTCGAAGTCATGAATCAGATTGCAGCGGGCGAAATTGTCGATTGCCAACGCGAAGCTCCGACCATCGACGACCACGGTCGCCAGCCCTCGTTCAAGGTTGAACGCGACCAGCTCACCGGCAAAACGGCACCGCCCGTCCACCGGCTGCCGGGTGCGAATACGCAGGCGCCGGCCGATGAAACGTTCAAAATCCCGGGGCTTGCGCACCGGCCTTTCGAGGCCCGGAGACGACACCTCGAGAAAATATCGGGACGGCACCACATCGTCGACATCCAGCAGCGCCCCGAGCTGGCGGCTCACCGCGGCGCAATCGTCGATGGTCACCCCGCCCGGTTTATCGATATAGAAGCGCAGCACCCCGCGACCGCCGGCACCGGCATATTCGCAGTCCACCAGTTCGAACCCGAGGGATTCGATCAGTGGTTCGGCGAGTTGCCGGGCGGACTCCACGACGCGATGCAGGCGCGCGGCCGGAGTACCCACAACATACCTCCGCGGCAAGCCAGCAATGTCGCTTACCCGTTCAGAAGGAATAAAAAAAGTGGGCTCCCAAGAGCCCACCGTCACAACCGCTTCAGATTCTGCAACCGGGTGAAACTAGCGCTGTATAGCAGGTTTACCCATGCACTGCAAGTTATTTTTGATCACCCGGCCGCCTGCGGCACCGGCACCATGGCGGGACGGACCGCATCCACGTTCCGGGCCGGACGCGCCGACACCGCCCCGGGAACCACGACCTCCCAGGCACAGGGCCGTTCCCGCAGCGCCTGCACCAGGCGATGGTTGAGGGCATGACCGGTGCACACCGCCCGCAGGCGACCGATGACCGGCATCCCCAGGAGGCTGATATCTCCGAGACAATCGAGTACCTTGTGGCGCACGAATTCGTCGGCAAATCGCAATCCATCGGGATTGACGACGCCGAAATCATCGAGTACGACGGCATTGTCCAGCGAACCACCGCGGGCCAGGTTGTTGGCCTTCAAAACTTCGACCTCGCGCAGAAAACCAAAGGTCCGTGCCCGGCTGACGAGCCGCTCAAAGGAAATATCGGAAAAGGAAAAATCGAAATCCTGGATATTGATAAGGGGATGGGAGAACCTGATCCGGCAGGATATCTGCAGCCGGTCGTGCGGTTCAAGCACCGCCTCCTTTTCACCGTCGACGACCCGTACCGGCTCCCGGATGACGATGAACTTCTTCGGCGCCGCCTGCCGGCGGATGCCCGCCGATTTGATGAGAAAAACAAAAGGCCCGGCACTGCCGTCCATGATCGGCACTTCGTCACCGTGGACCTCCACCAGGAGATTGTCGATGCCCATGCCGTAGAGAGCGGCGAGAAGATGTTCGACGGTACCGATATGGGCTCCATCACGGCCGATGGTAGTGGCAAAGGAGGTATTGACGACGCGGTCGGCATGGGCCTCGATAACCACTGTCCGCTTGCCGTCGACGCGATGAAAGACGATGCCGTGATCGACCGGCGCGGGTTTGAGAACAATGCGTACCTGCCGGCCGGAATGAAGCCCGATACCGACGGCGCCGATTTCCTGCGCCAGGGTTCTCTGGTAATACATATAAACCTTTCCGTTTCCGAAATGGCACCCCGCAATCTCATTCAGGGTTACCGCACGGGACGCGATACCGGGAAGATACCCGACGAAAAAACGCTAACCGCAAGTCCCCATGCAAGATACAGACCAATCTTCGGCCACCACCCCGGCGAACGGAAAAATACTCCAGCAAACAATTTTATTTCTGTTATATCAGTCAGTTAGAACAAACATTCGCCACCGGACCGACAACCGGGCGACAATCATCCCAACCGCGTCATACGGTCAGCGACGGCTCAGTGAGACACAGACGCCCCAGATGTGAGACCTAAATGTCTCACCAGCAAGACATGCGACCGCCGGTGCCGCAGAATCTCAGCCCTCGAGCCGGGCGCGGAGGATGTCGTTCGCCATCCCCGGGTTGGCAGTGCCCTTCGTACGGCGCATCACCTGACCGACGAGGAAGCCGAAGACCTTGCGGTTGCCGCCGCGGTAGCTGTCGGCCTCGGCGGGATGCTCCGCCAGGACGGTGTCGACGATGCCCTCCAGTTCACCACCGTCGGCGAGCTGCCTGAGGCCCCGCGCCTCCACCATGGCCCCGGGGTCGTTGCGACGTTCACGGTACATCGCGGCAAAGATCTTCTTGGCGATCTTGCCGCTGATGGTACCATCGTCAACAAGTTTCAGCAGCGACCCCAGACCGTCCGGCGTCACCGGGCAGTCCTCGATACCGATATTGTCATCGTTGAGATGACGGAGAAGCTCCGAGATCATCCAGTTGGCCACCGGCACCGGCCGGGAGAAACGTTCCACGGCGGCCTCGTAATAGTCCGCCAGCGCCCGTGAGCCGGTGAGGATGCCGGCGGCATCGGCGGCCAGGCCGTAGGTCGCCATGAAGCGCCCGCAGCGTGCCCGCGGCAGCTCCGGCAGGGAGCGCCGGACAGCATCGATCCAGGCGTCGTCAATGACCACCGGCAGCAGGTCGGGATCGGGGAAATAGCGGTAGTCGTGCGCCTCCTCCTTACCGCGCATGGTCACGGTGATGCCCTTGTCGACGTCCCACAGCCGGGTCTCCTGGACCACCGCGCCACCGCTCTCCACCACATCGATCTGGCGCTCGACCTCGAACTCGACGGCCCGCTGGACGTTACGGAAGGAGTTCATGTTCTTCAGCTCGGTGCGGGTGCCGAAGGCCTCCTGTCCCCGCGGCCGGATGGAGACGTTGGCGTCGCAGCGGAAGCTCCCCTCCTCCATATTGCCGTCGCAGATCCCGAGATACATGACAATGTCCCGCAGCGCCTTGAGGTAGGCCACCGCCTCGGCGGCGGAACGCATGTCCGGCTCGCTGACGATCTCCAAAAGCGGCACGCAGGCGCGGTTGTAGTCAACGTAGCTCACCCCGGAACGATCGTCGGGATGGACCAGCTTGCCGGCGTCCTCCTCCATGTGGATGCGGGTGATGCCGACGCGCCTGGTCTCCCCCTCCCCGGCGTCGATGTCGAGGTGGCCGTGTTCACAGACGGGCAACTCGTACTGGGAGATCTGGTAGCCCTTGGGCAGATCGGGATAGAAGTAATTCTTGCGGGCGAAGACATTGCCGCTGTTGATGCGGCAGCCGGTGGCAAGACCGGCGCGGATGGCGAACTCCACCACCCGGCGGTTGAGTACCGGCAGGGCGCCGGGCTGCCCGGTACACACCGGACAGGTGTTGCGGTTCGGCTCATCGCCGAAGGAGGTGGAACAGGAACAGAAAATCTTCGTTGCGGTACGCATCTGGGCATGGACTTCCAGCCCGATGACCACTTCGTAGTCCATGATCACAAACCTCGCGGAAAAGTACGTGTTTGTTCTACAGTTACCCGATATTGACGACGAAACCATGGTGGTTTCACCCTTGCCTGGTACCGTAACAAGTGCCAAAACACGTCAAGATGGGATGGCACCGTAACAGATTCAGATTCGCGGCGCTTTCCTGCGGCGTATCGGGAACTACGCGCAGTGACTCAGGTTGCAGCGCAACAAGGGAGATGGAGGTGCTGCGACACCATCATAATTCCGGCCGCCGCTCGACCCAGTCGTGGGCCTCCTCGTAACACCGGGCGGCGGCGAGAATAGTCTCCTCGGCGAAGGGCCGGCCGATGATCTGCAGCCCCACGGGCAGGCCGGCGGCGGAAAAACCGCAGGGCACGGAGATGGCCGGCAGACCGGCGAGGTTCACCGGAATGGTCAGAATATCGTTGAGATACATCTGCAACGGATCGTCGATCTTCTCCCCGAGACGGAAGGCGACGGTCGGCGTCACCGGCGCCATGAGCAGGTCGACCCGCTCGAAAACCCGGGCGAAATCGCGGCTCACGAGGGTGCGCACCTGCTGCGCCTTGCGGTAGTAGGCATCGTAGTAACCCGCCGACAGGGCGTAGGTGCCGAGCATGATGCGCCGTTTCACCTCGGGACCGAAGCCCTGCGAACGGGTGTCGAGGTACATGTCCAGCAGGTTCTCGCCGCCGCTCTCCCGCAAGCCGTACTTGACCCCGTCGTACCGCGCCAGGTTGGAACTCGCCTCGGCGGTGGCAATGAGATAGTAGGCGGCAACGGCATACTCGGTATGGGGCAGACTCACCTCCTCGACCCGGGCACCGCGGCCGGCACAGAAATCGATCGCCGCCTGCACCGCCTGGCGGACGTCGTCCTCCATGCCGTCGATAAAGTATTCCCGCGGCACGCCGATGGCCAGGCCCTCCAGCGGCAGCCCGAGGGCGGCAACGTAGTCCGGCACCGGGGTATTCACCGAGGTTGAATCCCGGGGGTCGTGACCGGCCATCACCCCGAGCAGGAGGGCGGCATCGGATACCGTGCGGGTCACCGGTCCGAGCTGATCGAGGGAGGAGGCGAAGGCGACGAGACCGTAGCGCGACACCCGGCCGTAGGTGGGTTTCATGCCGACGACACCACAGAACGAGGCCGGCTGGCGAATGGAACCGCCGGTGTCGGAACCCAGGGCGGCGGCACACAGGCCGGCGGCCACCGCCGCCGCCGAACCGCCACTGGAGCCCCCCGGCACCCGGTCGGGAGCCCAGGGGTTGCGGGTCGGTTTGAAGGCGGAGTTCTCCGTCGACGACCCCATGGCGAACTCGTCCATGTTGAGTTTGCCCAGCACCACCGCGCCGGCGGCATGCAGACGCTCCACCACGGTGGCATCGTAGGCGGGAACGAAGTGCTCCAGCATCCGGGAACCGCAGGTGGTACGGCGGCCGCGGGTGGAGAGAATGTCCTTGAGGGCGAGGGGAATCCCGTCCAGGGGGCCGGCGGGTGTGCCGGCATCGAGCCGTTCGTCGGCCGCCGCGGCCCCGGCCAGCGCTCCTTCCCCGTCCACCAGCAGATAGGCACCGAGGCGTTCGTCCAGCACCGCAATACGCTCCAACAGGGCGCGGGTCACCATGGTCGAGGTCACCTCCCGCGTCAGCAGCCGCCGGCGCAGGGTGGTCAGGTCAGCGGGAAATTTTTCAGGCATGGGGAAATATCCTCAGGTCAGAATTCAGGAGCCAGCGTCCCACGCGGCCCGCGGCCGCGATTCATCAGGCCACTTCGCGCTGAACTCGGCAAACATCATTTATTGATAACAGAACATACCTTTGTATGTCGTGCACTGAGCGTTAAATTACGTGGCAGGAGTCAGAACTCAAATGGAGAATTCAGGAACCAGAATTCGGGAGTCTGAATTCGAAAGTCAGCGCCCCACACTGCCTTCGGCAGTGGATTATCGTCAAGCAACTTCGCGACGAACTCGGTAAACACCATCGTAAAGAACGACACCGACGCCGACACCGATTCCGCCAAAGAAGTCAACTGTAACCGCCTGAAGGCGGTGCCCGGAGAAGAACAATATGGGGTCAGAACAAAGTGAGGTCCCCATTGAAGGCCTGCCCATTGAAGACCTGGAGGAGACGAAAGGGGGCTGTTCCCGTTTGTTTCCTCAGATCAGGCTGGTGCTGAAGTAGCGTTCAATGCGGTCCGGCAGCACCGTCACCACGCGCTTGTCCGGCCCCAGTTCGGCGGCCACCCGGTTGGCGGCCCAGACGTTGGCCCCCGAGGAGGTGCCCACCAGGGTACCCTCGAGCCGTGCCAGGTCACGCGCCGTCTCGATGGCGGTCTCATCGCTGACGGTAATCACCTCGTCGATGAGAGAAACATCAAGCACGGGAGGCACAAACCCGTCACCGATACCCTGGATCTGGTGCAGACCGGGCTCGTGACCGAGCAGGGCGGCGGCATTCTCCGGTTCCACCGCGACCACCCGAATGCCGGGATTCTGCTCCTTGAGGAAGCGTCCGGCACCGCCGAGGGTACCGCCGCTGCCGATGCCGGCGACAAAGGCATCCACCTGGCCCTCAAGCTGTTTCCAGATCTCGGCGCCGGTGGCGAGGTAATGGATCTCGGGGTTGTCGGGGTTCTCGAACTGCCCCATGATATGGGCACCGGGAATTTCGGCCGCCAGCTCGCGGGCTTTTCTGACCGAACCGGTAAGACTCTCCCGCGCCGGGGTCAGCACCAGTTCAGCGCCCAGGGCACGGATGATCTTGCGGCGCTCCTCGCTCATATCCTCGGGCATAACGATGATCACCCGGTAGCCCCGATGGACGCCGACAAAGGCCACGGCAATCCCGGTATTACCGGAGGTGGCCTCGACAATCACCGAACCGGGCGTCAGCAGGCCCTGCTTCTCGGCCCGGGTGATCATATATTTCGCCACCCGGTCCTTGACGCTGCCGCCGGGGTTGAGATACTCCGCCTTGGCGAAAATGGGGATTTTACCGATGCGGGTGAGCCGCAGCATCGGCGTGTTGCCGATGACCGTGAGGATGTCGTAGAATTCCATGGATGCCGGAATACCTCGGTTACGTTGTTTTTTATGCCCCCTCACGGCCCATGCCGCCGGCGGGAGGCGGTTCCGGAGCGGGAAAATGCGCGGGCACACCGGAACCGCTCCGGCGCCGTCCTTTTTTCAAGGGTTCCGGCAGCGATTGCGGTTCCATCAGGCCATCAAGCGGTTGCAAAAAAAACCGGCGTAGTTTATTACTATAGCCCCCCGCATAAATAAAGCGTTTTTTCGCCGGAATGGTTATCATGCCCTACACCATGCAATCTCCCCGCCGCCTGTCGCCGGCAGCTGTACTACTGCCGATACTGCTCTGCCTGTTCGCCGTGCGGTTACCGACGGCGCCGGCCGCCGCCCGGGAAACCGCCGTCGACATCTCCCTGCCCGCCGGCATCACCCGTGACCGCTACCCCCACGCCCACGCCGTCCTGGCGCGGGAGATCGAAACGGTGACCTTCGATGCCGCGGGCCGCACATCCTCCACCGACGAGGTCCTGCTGACCATCCTCGACGAGCAGGGAAAACGGGAGCACGGCGTGCAGCGGTTTTCCGTCAATCGCGCCTACGGCAGCCTGGAGATCGACCACGTCGCCGTCATCAAGGCCGACGGTAGCCGGGTGGAGGTAAACCTGGAACAACATAGCCGCGAGGAAACCTCCAGCCGCGATGCGCAAATGAACATTTACAACCCGAACATGCTGGTAATCTCGGTCTTTATCCCCGACCTCACCGTCGGCGACACCATCCATTACCGCATCCGGCGGCAGCGCCACAAGCCCATCATCCCCGACCAGGTCTACGGCATGGTGCTGGGCCAGTATCTCTTCCCGATCCACGAGTACCGCTTCACCCTCGAAGGCCCGTCGGCGGTACCGCTCCGCCACCTGGTCAAGGACGAGGTGGAAGGCGCGGTCAGCTACCGTGAGCAGGAACATGACGGTCGGATCATCCGCACCTGGGAATTCCACGAGGTCCCCCAGCTGGTACCCGAACCGCATATGCCGCCGATAAGCGAGGTGGCGATGCGACTGCTGTTCAGCAGCATCGGCTCCTGGAACGACATCGCCCGCTGGTACGCCGGACTGGTGGAGCCGAAGCTGGAACCGTCACCGGAGATGGTGGCGGCGGTGGCGGAAATCACCGCCGGCATGAACACGGATGCGGAGAAGCTGGCGGCGATCTTCCACTTTGTCGCCCGCCGGATCCGCTACATGGGGGTCACCACCGAAACCGACCGCCCGGGCTTCGAGCCCCATGCCGCCCGCGACACCTTCAGCCGGCGTCACGGCGTCTGCCGCGACAAGGCGGCCCTGCTGGTGAGTCTGCTGCGGCTGGCGGGATTCGACGCCAACGCGGTGCTCATCAGTGTCGGCGACAAGCTCGACCCGGAGATCCCCCTGCCCTACTTCAACCACGCCATCACCGTAGCCCACGGGACAGCCGGCACGGCGGCTGTCGCCGCGCCGATCTTCATGGATCCCACCGACGAAACCGGGGGCCAGTTCCTGCCCGACTACGAACGTGACGCCTCATACCTCGTTGCCGGCACCGCGGGCGACGAGACCCTGGGATTGACACCGCCGCTGCCGGCGGCCGCCAACCATTTCGCCATCACCATCAACGACACCCTGGAGCGTGACGGCACCCTGCACGGCTCCATCGCGGTCGCCTGCCGGGGCTTCGCCGGTGCCGCCATGCGCTCACTGCTCATGCGCCGCGGCCGGGCCGAACGAGAGGATTTCTTCCACCAGATGCTGCTCCGGCGCCGACCGGGCATCGTCATCGACGAGCTCCGCTGGAGTGACCCCGCCGACCCGGCAACGCCCGTCACCTTCACCTGCGGCTTCAGCGTTGCCGCTGCCGTGGTCGATGCGGCAACGGCAGCCGACGACCGGCAGTACATCCTGCCCCTGGCGGCAATGGCCGAACCGGGTCTCCTGGACCGCTGGATTCTCGGCCGGGCGGACATGAACGACCGTGACTTTCCCCTGCGCTTCGGTTATACCTACAGCACCTCGGTACGTGAACGACTGCGTTTCGCCGAAGCGCCGGCGGAAATCGTTCTGCCGGAAGGTGGCGGAACTGATTCCGACCTCGCCACCTGGCGGACATCCTATTCCCTGGCAGCAGCGGACGGGTTGACCATCAACCGGGAGTTCGCCCTGCGCCAGCTCCAGGCAGGCCCGGAACGTTATCCCGAGATCACCGCCATGCAGCGGCAGCGGCAGCGGGATTTTCACGCCCCCCTGGTCATCCGCTATCACTGACGGCACCGGCCACGGTCCGGCATGCAACCCCGGGATCCAGCGCCATTCCAACCCCAGACATAGAGGAGCATCATGTTTGCCAACACCCAGAACATCGCCGAGCAGATCACCGTCGACCGACAAAACATGTACCGCGAGGAAACCTTTTCCGATCTGCGCATGGCGACCATCAAACGGCTGACGCCGATGAAGACCGACGGCACCCCGGACAACTCGCGGGAAGTGCTGTTCATCGCCCAGACCCAGTTGCTGACCAATGCCGGCATGTTGCCGATCACCTGCCAGGTCGAGGCTCGAACCCTCGATGAAGCGATCGAGAAATTTCCCGACGCGATCGAAAACGGGGTCAAGGAAATGATCGAGGAGGCGAAGGAGATCCAGCGCCAGCAGTCCTCACGCATCCTTGTCCCCGATGCCCGGGATCTCGGCACCCTGCAGCAGAACCTCAACAACCCGAACCTCGGCAGCAAGATCATCACCTGACCGGGGAACCGGTCGGCAGCGCCGGGAATGAGGTTGAACCGGGCACCGCGACAGCGCCGAAAAGGAGTTTTGGCCGGGCACCGCAGCCGCGGCGAAGACGATCACACCGCGTATCGGACCCGGCCGAACGGCGAATCCGCCTCCCGGCTGGCCGAAGGACGATTGCGGAAACGGGAAACGCCCGACCGGAACAAAAAAAAGCCCGACCGGCAGCCACGTGGCTGCCGGTCGGGCTTTTGCAGCAATAATTCCTGAAATTCATGACCGCTTCAGATTCGCGGCGCGCAAAGGCCGTGGAACATGGCGTGCGACCGCAGCACGTCGAATGACTCGACCTGCAACGCCGGTCCGCCGACGGCACGCCCCGGCAGGCAACAATTACAACGGAGCGATCAGGAAACCATCACTCTGCAACAACATGCCGCGGCCGCGGGCAGGCTTCAGCAGCCGGCCTCAACTGCAGCACGAGGCCGAACTGCCACAACCGCCGCATGACGACGCCGGCGCGCGAAACGACGAGTCGATGGAAAAACCGAAACCGTTGAAGTCGATCCTGATCGGCTCCACCTCAGCCAGCAGATCGCGATCGATGATGAAATCAAACTCCCCGAAGCGGTAGCCGGCATCGGTGTCCTTCGCATCCGTGTCGATGACCATCGACAGCGAGTGACCCGCTCAACCGCCGGTCTGCAGAAAAACCCGGATGGGCTGGGGCTCCCGGCCCTGAAAAAAAGCGGCGATCTCTTTCTGCGCCGCATCACTTACGCTGAACATTGCTTCCTCCTCCACGCGCTCTCACGCCTGCGAAATGTGGCGCCACCCCTGCCGGACGGCAACCTGATTGATATTCTGATCAACATCTCCTATTAAAGTACTAATATTCATCGACAAAGTCAATACCCCTTTTTCAGCCCGCTGTTTTTCATCTTCCCGCCGGTTCCGAAACCGCCGGATTTTTGTCCTCCTCCTTGACCCGGGGGCCGGTTCGTGGGATATGTCGAAGCATGGAGCGACGTCATTTTCCGATCATCATGCTTGTTCTGTGGCTGATCTCGCTGCAGGGGCTGGTTCACACCATCCATGACCACGGTGGCGCCGTTACCGGCGGCTGCCGTTACCGGCCCGCCGCCGGTCCGCCGCAGCACACCGAACCGGCACCATTCCTGACCTTTTTTATCCATCCCCACCGCTGCGCCGCCTGTGACTATCTCAACGCCACCCAAGCCGACGAACCGGCGCCGCCGGTACTCCTGTCGGGCAGCTTGCGCCGCCTGACCGGCATGTCCCAACCGCGACGGGAATCACCGTTCAGCGTCACCGTACGTTCTCCCGCCGTCCCCCGTGCGCCGCCGCATCACGCTCTCTACCCATCCGGGTAACCACAACAACCGTTCATTATCCCCGGCAACCGTCATGCGACGACCGGCCGCGCCGGACGTGCGGCCGCGCAATACCGCGGTCCCGGCGCGGGCAGCGCCGGGTAATCACCCCGGGATCCGGGGCGGCAGCCGAAGCGTGCCCAGCGGTCGTCCGTGACGTACACCCGCCGCACCGTAGCGTCGGCGGAGCGACACCTCGGGCACAAACGGCGGTTGACACACCGCCGGCATCCCTGCCGCGGCCGGGGGAAATGACGATCCCTGCCCGCCCCTGAAGATCTCGAAAAAGGACGAACTTGCCATGCCGACCACCAGAACCATTTCTTTGATTCGCATGATAATGGTCATGGCCATCGCCGCCGCGACCATTGTCGTCCCGGCGGCGGCCGCCCCACCGGTTTCGGTCGCCCCGGCGGGGACAGACGCCGATCCCCTCCGGCTGGATGAACTGGTCATCACCGCCACCCGCAGTCAGCGGGAGGTATTCGATACCCCGCTGCCGGTCAACCGCATCACCCGCGACGACATCGACCGCCTCACGCCGCGCTCCATGGCCGACCTCTTCCGCCGGCAGCCGGGACCCGACGTTTCCGTCACCGGCCCCGGCAGCGTGCGGCCGATGATCCGCGGCCTCTACGACGACCGGGTACTGATCCTCGTCGACGGCATCCGGCTCTCGGAACAACGCGGCGGCGGCAACCACGCGTTCTCCATCTCCCCGCACCAGATCGAACGCATTGAGGTGATCCGCGGTCCGGCCTCGGTACTCTATGGCTCCGACGCCATCGGCGGGGTGATCAACATCATCACCCGCCCCGACCACACCGTGGCGAGTAAAAGCGGTGGCGCCGGGAAAAATGGCGGTGGCACCGCGACGCTGGCATGCGACGGCGCCACCGACGGCCGCCAGGAGATTCTCACCATGTACGCCGACGACGGCACCTGGCAACTGCGGGCCGCCGCCAGTCACCGGGATACCGGCAACCTCGAAACCGCCGACGGCGAGTTGCGCCACAGTTTTTTCGACGGCGGCACCGTCTCGGTGGGGGCCCGACACCACGGCCCGGTGTGGACCGCTGACCTTTCCGGTTATTTCAGTAGCGCCGATATCGGCATCCCCAACCGCACCGCCACGGTAAGCGTCTTCGACGGCGAACAGCACCTTTTCACCGCCCTCTCCATGCAGGCCGACAACCCGTGGGGCCGGCTGGAAAACACCGTTATCGACGCCGCTTTCCAGCGCCACGAACGCCACATGCATCTGCGCAACCCCACCGGGCCGGACACCGACCTGGAAATGGACATCATCGTCGACATCGATACCTGGAACCTCCAGCCCCATACCGTCATTTCCCTCGGCGACCGCCACCGGCTCACCGTCGGCAGCCAGCTGTTTTACGAAGAAGTGACATCGGCCCGCGACCGCCGGCTGCTTACCCGCACCGCCGGCACCGCCACCCCCATGCCCCCGAGCGGAGTGATCCCCGACGCCACTCGCCTCGGCGCCGGCTTCTACGCCCAGGACGAAATCATCCTCACCGACCGGATCAGCACCATTGCCGCTCTGCGCGGCGACTGGATCAGGTCGGAAGCCAATGATGAAAAAGGCCACCCTCTCGGCCCGGAAACGGCATCCGACCGGAGCCTCAGCGGCAGCCTCGGGCTCCTCTGCGCCCTCACCGACCGGATCAACCTGACTGCCAATATCGGCCGTGCTTTCCGCGCCCCGACGCTGCTTGAGCGCTTCTTCCACGGCCCGCACCAGGATACCGTCGACCGCGGCAACCCCGACCTCGCCCCGGAAACCAGCCTCAACCTTGATGCCGGCATCCGGTATCGCGGCACCCGTTTCCAGGGTTCCGCGGCCCTGTTCCTGAACCGCATCGACGATTACATCGTCAAGCGGCGCACCGGCGTTTTCGATGCCGACAGCGGCCTGGAGATCACCCGCTGGGAGAACGTCACGCGCGCCGAACTCTACGGCGGTGAACTGGAGGGGGAGCTGGATCTGGGAGCGGGTTTTTCCCTGCGAACCTGCATCTCGCTGGTTCGCGGCCGTGACGATCACACCGGCGACGACCTGCCGGACATTCCGCCGGTCAAAGGCACCGCCACCCTGCGCTGGGAAAACGACACCGCCGCCCGGAACCTCTGGGTCGAAACCGCGACCCACGCGGCGGCAGGCCAGGATCACCCGGGCCCCGGCGAATCGGCGACGCCGGGATACACCACCTTCGACCTCCGGGCGGGCTGGGACTGGAAAAAACGCCTCGAATTCATCGTCAGCGCCGAAAACCTCGGTGATAAAAGCTTCCACGATCATCTTTCACGGGTAAGCTGGATGAACGAGCAGCCGGGGCGCCATCTCCAGGCAAAGATTACCGCCCGGTTCTGACCCCCGAAAACGACCGGCATTGCTGCCTCCGGCGGCAAAACGCTCATGCATTAGACTGTCGACAAAAAATATAGCATTCCACATATACTTCATGGTATAGGGGGTATGATTCATGGTGTTAACGGCAGGATATCGTCGACGACCGCCACCAGCGGTCGTCGACGGCACCACCGGAAAACCGGCAACCTTCGGCAGAAAACAGGTATCAAACCACCCATGAACCAACCGTTCCCCCCCGCCGCAGCGACCGCCGCCGGCAGCCCGCCGGCGCCCCGTGCCCGTTTCACCGGCGCCCGGCATCGCGCCGTGCGCCACGGTGCCGTTTTCTTCCTGTTACTGAGCCTCATTGCCGTCAACCTGACGGCAGCGACCACCGTCTTCGCGACGGCGGCACCGGCGGCCGTTGCACCGTGGCCGAATGCCGACGCGGTGAACGAGATCATCGACAAGCACTACGTCGTCGCCGACAGCGGCGGCTGGGTGTTGCGCTGCCGTGTCGTCTGCCGCATCCGAAGCTACAAGGGCAAAAAGGATCACGCCGACTTCAAGATCAATTACAATGGTGCCTGGCAACGGGTGCGGGTCGATACCGCCCGCACAATCACCGCCGCCGGCGGCGAGATCCCGGTGGATCCGGCCGAGATCAACGACATCCCGGCACCGTGGACAACGACGGCCAACATCTATGCCGGCGCCCGCCAGCGGGTGATCAATTTCCCCGCCGTGGAACCGGGCTGCACCGTGGCAGTCGAGTTTACACTGATTTCCGACCGGGGATTCTGGGCCACGGAGCTGTTCGCCCTCCCCGACCCCATCGCCAGGAAAACCGTCAGCATCGACCTGCCCGCCGACCTGCCGCTGGCGCTGGTCGAGCCCCCGGGCGTCAGCCGGCGGGAGCAGCGGTCGGCACACCGGCGGGTGGTGGTCTGGACCACGACCGACCGCCCGGCGGAAATCCCCGAGCCGCTGCTGCCGGCGCCGGAGAACCGCGGTGCCGGCCTGCAGGTTTCGACCTTCGGAACCTGGCGGCAAACCACGGCATGGTTCACCGCATTGTTGCCGCCGGCGACCGTAACGGCGGCCACGGCGGCCGCAGTCATCGACCCCACCGGGACCGGCACCCCGGCCGACCACGGCGATACCCGGAAAGCCGCGGCATCCGTCGACCGGCTCTACCTCGAGCTCATGGCACGGACGGCACCGCGACCCATCGATCTGCTGGACAGTAATCTTACGGTGCAGACGCCGGCGGAGACCCGCGTCAACGGCTACGGCACCCCGTTGGACCTGGCACTGCTTTTCGGCGCCGAACTTGCCGCCCGGGGTCTCGAGGGCGAATTGCTGCTGGCCAACCATCGGGATCTGGTCATCGATCCCCTGGCCGCGGCCCACTCGCCCTCCTGCTTCACCGTCCCCCTCGTTCGCTGCGCGGGTTCCTTCTATGCCTTTCACCAGCGCGACCTGGCTCCGGGTGACACCGGTCTGGCCGGACGCCGGGCCCTGCGGCTCGCCGACGGCGAGTTGCTGACGGTAAGCGACCGCCACGGCGGCCGTCACGAAGAAATTCTGACCCTCGCCCCCACCGGTGACAACCGCCTCGGCGGCACCTGGCAGGCTTGTTTCAGCGGCTCCCCGGCGACCGACCGGCGGGCCGAATGGCGTTTCCAAAGTCCCCCGGAATGGCGCCGGACCAGCGCCCGGCTGCTGCATGACATTGACCCGCAGGCCCGCACCGTAACCGGCACACCGGTAACGGTCAGCGGTCTCACGGAGCTGAACCAGCCTCTGGAGGTTTCCTGCAGGTTCAGCATTCCCCGAGGATTCGAACCGCTTGGCGGCGGCCGGCTGACGGTACCATTGCCGGAGCTGCCGCTGCCCGACGAGCTGCGAAGCCTGCCGGCCCATCGCCGGGGGCCGCTATTGCTGGCCGAGCCACTGGAAATAACGTTGACGACGGTCATCACCATGCCGCCGGAACTGCACGTCGTCCGACAACCGAGGGACGAAACCCGAACCGCACCGGGGATCAGCACCTCCCGGAAAACACGGCAGGAAAACGACACCCTGACCGTCAGCCGGCGTGTCGTTCTCGAACGCACCCTGCTTCCCGCGCCGGGGCACGGCGAGAACGGAGGGGATGAACTCTCAGCTGTCGCCGCCTTCCGCCGGGCGCTGATAGAGTTGCTGCGACCGGAAAACCGCCTGCTGGTGCTCGCCCCGGCGGGTCGCTGATTTCTGGATAACCACGGAGTATCACGGCTCACCCACCGGCTTTCCCGCCGGTCGGCCGCGGACAATGCTGCACCTCTACTTGATGGAACCCTAACCACTGCCGGATTGCGCCAAAATGGGATGGCACCGTAACTGCTTCATATTCATGGCGCGCAAACCCTGAAAAAATGCGGCGTCGTCCTGTGCCGCACCGACTCAGCTGGCAGCGCCGCGAAGGATATGAAGCGGTTACGAAGCCATCATCAATATTCATTGCACAGAAAGCGAGGTTAAAAACATGGCACAGAAACAACGCATCGTCATCGTCGGCGGGGTCGCCTGCGGCCCGAAAACCGCGGCTCGGCTCCGCCGCCTGGATTCGGAAGCGGAAATCACCTTGATTGACCGCGACCACCTGGTATCCTACGGCGCCTGCGGCCTGCCCTATTACGTTGAGGGAATGTTCGACGACATCGACGAGCTGAGCAAGACCGCCGCCGGCGTCATGCGCTCCGCCCCCTTCTTCGAGAAGGCCAAGGGTTTTACGGTCAAAACCCGCACCGAGGCGGTCGCCATCGACCGGCAGGCGAAATCGATCAAGGTGAAAAACCTCGACGGCGGCGAAGAATTCTCCCTGCCCTACGACAAGCTGGTACTGGCCACCGGCGCCCGGGCCTTCGTGCCGCCCATCCCCGGCCTCGAACTCGACAACGTCTACACCGTACGCCATCCCGACGAGACCGCCCGGCTGGTACAGTCCATCGAGGGCCAGGGCCTGAAGCGGGCGATCCTCATCGGCGCCGGCTACATCGGCGTCGAGATGGCCGAAGCGTTGCGCCACCGAGGACTGGAAGTCACCATCGTCGAGATGTTCGACCAGGTGATGCCCCAGTTCCTCGACGCCGAGATGGCGCAGCACGTGGGCAACCACATCCGCGCCAACGGCGTGAACCTGGAGCTGGGTGAAACGGTGGCGGCGCTATCCGGCGAAAAGGCGGTCAGCGGCGTGAAACTGAAAAGTGGCAAGGAGATTCCCGCCGAGGTGGTCATCGTCGCCGTCGGCGTCCGCCCCAACGACGAGCTGGCGCGGGATGCGGGCATCGAGTGCCACCCGAAGGGCGGTATCATCGTTGACGCCAACTGCCGCACCAACGACCCCGACGTTTATTCCGGCGGCGACTGCGTCGTCAACGAGCTCTTGCACCCGGTGAACGACCAGCGCTACTACATCCCGCTGGGCTCCACCGCCAACAAACACGGCCGGGTGATCGCCAACCACATCGCCGGCCGGCCGACCCCCTTCCCCGGCATCGGCCTCTCGGGCATCTGCAAGGTGTTCGATTTCTCCGTCGGCCGCACCGGGTTCACCGAGCGGCAGGCGCGGGAGCTGGGGCTGGACATCGAAACCGCCGTCTGGAGCGGCCCCGACCGGCCGCACTACATGACCGGGGCCAACCCGCTGTTCATCAAGCTGGTGGCCGAAAAAGCATCCCGCAAGCTTCTGGGCATCCAGGTGGTGGGACCGGGTGATGCCGACAAGCGCCTCGACGTGGTGGGCACGGCAATCTATTACGGCGGCACCGTCGACGACCTGCCCCATGTCGATCTCGGTTACGCGCCGCCGTTTGCCGCGCCGCTGGATGCCATCGCCACCGCAGCCCACGTTTTGTGCAACAAGCTCGACGGCCTGGGGATCAGCCTGACCCTGCCCGAGGCGAAGGAGAGGCTGGTCGACGGTGCCGACCTCTGCATCGTCGACGTCCGCACCCCGGCGGAGTTCGCCGAATTCGGTCTCGACGACCAGCGGGTAATCAACATCCCCCTGGGCGCGGTGCGCGAACGCCTCGCCGAGATTCCCCGTGACAAGGATGTCCTGCTGATCTGCAAGACCAGCCTGCGAGGATACGAGGCCCAACGCATCCTGCTGGGTGCCGGCTACGAACGGGTGTGGTTCATCGAGGGCGGCGTCATCGCCTGGCCGTGGGCCAAGCGCATGGCCGGGTAAGGCGGCACATATTTTCGGCATCCCACTTTCTTGGCATTTCCCGAGGAGGCCGGCAGACATGAATGTCTGCCGGCCTCCTTTCGTATAATTTTGTCCGGGGCAATGTACCGCCACCATCACCAACGAACCGACCCCCACGGAGGTGATGCATGCATCATACAGCAAACAGGCGGACGCCCTTCTGTTGTAATAAGACAGTGATTGAACGGGACAATCGACCAACACCAGGTAAAATGTGATAAAACCAACATACACTTATTTTTCCGCCAAAAATAACAAAAAAGCAGAAATCAGACAAAATACAATATTGACTAACAACGTTATAGCATGATACTTGAAATTCGTGATTACAACTTTCCGTCTCAATGATGGTACACTCCGATACAGGGAATCAATGGCCCGGCTTGACCACGAAACGAATACTTCCGATACTTTTTCAGTACTTATGGCAACGCTGAAAGCGGTACGCATCGTGCATAAAAACACCCGAAAATGTTGAGGACATCACAATGTATGAAGCGTGGGAGAAATTCGTCTACACGGGAAATCCGGAAACAAAAATAGAAAACGTGGTGCACCGATCATGGGACCGCTGCCGGAAAGACGGGGTAAACTACGAGCGGGCACCCAGGGATATCGTCCTCAACCAAAACAGGCTCCGCGAACAGATGGAGCAGAATGAGACTCTGATCAAGGCTTCACAATCGGTTATGGTGGGATTGAGCCGCCTGCTGCGCCACAGCAGTTACGGCTTGTTTTTATGCGATCCACAGGGTTATGTACTCGGTTCATTCTACAATGATTCTTTATCCGCCATGACAAGCGAACTACAGCTGATTCCGGGCTCAAACTGGCAGGAACAACATAAGGGAACCAATGCCATCGGTACGGTTTTAATGGAAGATATTCCCCTCCGAATATTAGGTGCAGAACATTTCATCAAGGAAAACCATTCCATTTCATGCTGGGCCTCACCGATCAAAGACCGGCGCGGAAACACCATCGGGGTACTGGACATTACCGGCAGATCGGCCGGCAATAAAAATCCTGCCATCGAAAACTATCGCATATCTGATCTTGTACTGCTGGGGGCGGCCAATATCTCGAACAACTTCTACCTCTACGAACTGCAGCGCAATTTCCGTAACTGCTCCAGGGGAGTAAAGCTCATT
The DNA here is from genome assembly GCA_016933675.1 of Candidatus Anaeroferrophillacea bacterium. Taxonomy (GTDB): domain Bacteria; phylum Desulfobacterota; class Anaeroferrophillalia; order Anaeroferrophillales; family Anaeroferrophillaceae; genus JAFGAM01. The sequence goes on along the minus strand of JAFGAM010000046.1, from coordinate 2,096 downwards.
GCCAGTCTCCTCGATCAGCGCCACATCACTGTGGATGAAAATGGGCGTATCGACAAAATAACCGATACCGCCGCCCATTCTCTGGCATTAAAGAAGAAGGAACTCGCCGGCAGAAATCTTCTCGACATCCTGGAGCCGGCATCAGGCAGATTTTCGGTTGCCATGCCATCGGCGCAGCGATCCCGTGAACACAACAACGAATCGACCATTTCAAGTCTGTGCCGGCTACATGAAAATCTCGAGGTTATGGCCGAGCAGCTTTCCCTGCCGCCCAATCTGTGGCCCGACAAACCACCAGCCAACGGCACCTGGATTGGATCCGGCTCCGCTTCCCGGCACATCCTGAAAACTGCGGCGAAAGCAGCCCTTTCCCATTTTCCCATCATCCTCCAGGGAGCCAGCGGCACCGGTAAGGAGATTATCGCCCGCTATATACACAACCGCAGCCACCGTCGCAACGGACCGTTCATCGCCCTGAACTGCGCCGCCCTACCCCACGAACTGATCGAAAGCGAGTTGTTCGGCTACGCCGACGGTGCCTTCACCGAAGCCAAGCGTGGGGGGAAACCGGGAAAGTTCGAGTTGGCCAACGAGGGTACCATATTTTTGGATGAGATCGGCGACATGCCATTGGAAGCGCAGGTTGCCATTCTGCGGGTACTGCAAGAACAGGAGATCTCCCGCATCGGCGATACCAAAACCATGAAAATCAACGTAAGAATCATCGCCGCCACCCACCAAAACCTTCAGGAAATGATGCAACAAAAGAAGTTCCGTCAGGATCTTTACTACCGCCTTGGAGTAATCGTCATCCCGTTGCCAAGCCTAAACGAACGCAAAGAGGATATCCGGGAATTGGTGGAATATTTCGTGCGGCGCTCATGCTACGAAATGGCCAAGCCGACCATGGAAGTGGACGAAGCAATCTATCCCTATTTGTATGGACACACATGGCCGGGAAATATCCGTGAGCTGGAAAACTACATCGCCAATATGGTTGCCATGAGCGATGAATCCCGCATCTCGATCACCGATCTGCCACCCAGCGTCAAGTCCAGCACCAACGAGCGGAAAAATGGCGATGACAATCGAACCCTGATGGTGAAATACAACAAACAGGCAATCGTTGAGGCGCTAAAACAAAGTCACGGCAAGATTGCGCCGGCGGCGAGGATACTGGGAATCAGCCGGACATCACTATATCGTAAACTGGACGAATTGAGTATTGATCCGCGGCGGCTAATCTGATGAAAGGGGAAAGCGGTCGGCGACAGTTATATCGCATATTTCGGCAAGCGTAAGTCTGACGGCGGCTTCTACCCGATCCCGAATTCGACAGGCGTGGCTTTGCCTGCGCCGCACCGCAGCGGCAGCTTCGATATCAACACCGCATTTTTGCAGTGCCCGCCGAAACCGCTCTTCAAGTCCCACAACCCGTTCACCGCAGACCATTTTATCGGCCAGGTAGACGATCTCCCGTTCGTCCACCGGCAAACGGTCATCCACCACTATGTCCATATGCGTCCGGACAATGTCCGCCAGTAGCCGCGCATAGCCAAGTGATTCCAGCAAATCAGCACCACGGTCCGCGTGTCGGTGCTCCACACGGGCGATATCATGTACCAAAGCCGCGGCGTAGATACAGTCAACATCCAGCCGGCCGCCGGCATTGTTAACCGCCAGCGCCAGGCGCCGGGAAATTTCGGCCACCACCCGGCAATGCGCCATAATGCCTGCGGGAAGCCTGGCACTAGCCATAAGCTCCCGGCATTCCATTGCAGTCGGAACCGCATCAGACATCTTCTTGTTTACGACCACCTCAGCAACAAACGACATGGCCAATTGCCCTGTCTTCAGTCGACACCAGTAGACACATCTCATGGTGCCGTCCCCAAATGAAAAACGCGCCGCCACCCGATTCAAAGTAGCGGCGCGCCAAACGTGTAGTAGCACGTATTGTTGCTCTACGGGCAAAAAATCCTACCGGCTCCGCAGCCCCGCCAGCACCTTCTCCGGCAGCGCCGGGAGATGACGGATGCGCACCCCGACGGCATCGTGGATGGCGTTGATCACCGCCACGTGGGTCGAGGTCAGCG
>JAFGAM010000045.1 GCA_016933675.1 Candidatus Anaeroferrophillacea bacterium | reverse complement strand
GCGGCGGAAAACGCCGCGGTTGAAAAACCGGCGGCGGAAAAACCGGCGACCGAAAAATCCGAATAGCAACCACGGAGCAACCCCCATGCGCACCATTTCCGGACACCTGAAGACAGCCGTTTTCGCGGTCTGCTGCACCCTGCTGATCACCGCCGCCGGCGGCATCGCCGCCGCTCCCGCCGCGGCCGCCGCCTACGATGCTCTGCTGCCGCTGTTTATCGACCTCCCCGGCTGGAACGCCGAACCCGCCGAAGGCATGGCCATGGATATGGGCGGCTCATCCATGGTTTCCGCCACCCGCGAATACCGCCGCGGCGAGGCGCAGTTCAGCGCCGTAATGATGACCGGTCAGCAGGCCGGCGCCATGGCGGCAACGGTCACCTCACAGGGAAAGATGAAGATCGAGACCAGCGAGGTCTACATGGCGGTGGAAACCATCGCCGGCTTCCCGGCCTACGTGGTCCGCAACAAGCAGGAGCAATCGGGTTCAATCACCATTCTGCTGGACACCAATCCCGACAGCGCCCGGGTGTTCACCGTCGGCTACGAACACCTGGATGCCGACGAGGCCCTGACCCTGGCGAAAAAGTTCGACTGGCCGCAGATCAAAAAAACCCTGCCGTAGGCCCGGTAGAGCGATGCGCGGCTGAAGACCCACACGGCGCGCACGGCCCGGGAGGAGTGGTGCAGCGTGGGAGGCAAATCCAGTTTCATCCGCCGCATCCAGGCCTGGGGGATCATCTTCCTGCTCGGCATCGGCGGCGGCATCATTCTCCTCGATATCACCGGCTCCTACCGGGAATTCGGGGAACGTGCCGCGCAGATGCGCCGTGACTACATCGCCCGCCAACAGGAACAGGTGCAGGGCGAGGTCGAGCGCACGGTGACGATGATCCGGCACGAACAGCGCCAGGCCGAGGAACTGACGAAAGAAACCATCCGCGCCCGCACCCGTGAAGCCCACGCCGTCGCCACCCACATCCACGAACAGAACCGCAACGCCCCGCCGGAAGAAATTCGCCGCCTGATTGTCGATGCCCTGCGCCCGGTACGCTATGCCGGCGGCGTCGGCTACTATTACGCCGGCCGCCTTGCCGACGGGGTCTGCGTCCTCTTTCCCGACCACCCGGAACGGGAAGGCACCTGCCTGCTGAAACCGAAGGATTCCGCCCAAGACCCCGTCATCGGCGACATCATCGCCCTTGCCCGCCGGGATGGTGAGGGCTTCTATACCAAACGCTGGAGCAAACCCGGAGAGACCGAACGCAAATTCCGCAAGATTTCCTATATCAAACGCTTCGATCCCCTGGGCTGGTACATCGGCACCGGGCTCTACGCCGACGATGTCGCCCGGAGTACGGAAGCCCGCATCCTGGAGCGTATCAGCCACATCCGCTTCGGCACCGAGGGCTACATCTTTGTCAATCGCCGTAACGGCGACGCCCTGGTAACCAGCGGCCGGGTGATCGGCGGCCGGAAGAAACTCTGGGACGCGTTTCCGGACGATCCCGAAAAGATGAAGGCTATCTTCCGGCAGGAGCTGGACGCCGCCGCCCAACCGGATGGCGGTTTCATCACCTATTCGCTCACCAAGCTCACCGACCCCTCCCGGCAGTCGCGGAAAATCTCCTTCGTCGTCGGAATCCCTGAAATGGAATGGCTGGTGGGTGCCGGCTTCTATCTCGACGACGTGGAAACGGCCATCACCGCCCTGCACCGCGACCTGCAACACCAGATTACCGGCAAACTGACCCTCGCCGCCCTGATCACCGCCGCCATCGTCGCCATCTTCCTGCTGTTCCTGCGTCAACTGGGGCGGCGACTGAAAAACGATTTCGATCTCTTCGTCTCCTGGTTCAGCCAGGCGGCCCAGACCGATGAACCCATCGACCGGAAACGGGTCCACTTCGAAGAACTCGATCACCTGGCGGGATTCGCCAACGGGATGCTGGCGGATCGGCAAACGGCCCGGGACGAACTCGCCGCCGAAAGGGAGCGATTGTTCGTCACCATCCGCTCCATCGGCGACGCGGTGATCACCACCGACACCACCGGCCGGGTGGAGCTGATGAACACCGTGGCCGAGCACTTGACCGGCTGGACTTTGGGGGAAGCCCAGGGCACTCCGCTGAACGAAATCTTCCGGATCATCAATGCCGACAGCGGGGCTCCGGCCGAGAACCCCGCCGCTCGCGTGCTCGCCGGCGCCGGCATCATCGGCCTGGCAAACCACACCGTCCTCATCGCCAAAGACGGCGCTGAACGGCAGATCGTTGACTCGGCGGCGCCGATCACCGACGCCGCCGGCACCATTACCGGAGTGGTGCTGGTCTTCCGTGACGTCACCGATGAATACCGCATGCGCGAGGAACTGCGCCGGAGCGAACAGTTTCTCGGCAGCATCTTCTCCAGCATCCAGGACGGTATCAGCATCCTCAATCCCGACCTGACCATCCGCCACACGAACGATACCATGAAACGATGGTATGCCGACCGGCTGCCGCTGGAGGGAAAATCATGCTATGCCTGCTACCAGGGAAGAAGCCGTCCGTGTGAACCATGTCCGACCCTGCGGGCGCTGGCATCCGGCAAAACCGAAACCGCTATCGTCGCCGGCCCGGCCGACACGCCGGTGAAATGGATCGAGCTGTACAGCTACCCGATACGGGATCCCGACCGCGGCACCGTCACCGGCGTCGTCGAATTCGCCCGTGACATCACCAGCCGGCGGGAAGCGGAGGACCGGCTGCGTCAGAGCGAGGCGAATTTGCGGCTGGTGCTGGAAACGGCGACCAATGTCGCGTTCATCAAAACCGGTACCGAGGGCATCGATGCCAGGATCATCGATTTCAGCCCCGGCGCGGCAATCATCTTCGGCCTGCCGCAGGCCGCCGCCATCGGCCGCCGGGTAGCGGAACTGCACACCCCCGAGGATGCGGCGCGGTTCCCCGAAGTCCAACAGGCAATGCGGGAACACCGGCGGGGGTTTCACGGCGAGATCACCATGGTACGGCACTCGGGTGAGCACTTCCCCGCCTTCCTGACCACCAATCCGATCTTCGACCAGAACGACGAGATGATCGCCGTCATCGGCGTCGCCATCGACATCAGTGAACAGAAACGCGCCGAGGAGGAACAGCGCACGGTCGAAAAACTCAAGAGCATCGGCACCCTGGCCGGCGGCATCGCCCATGATTTCAACAATATTCTCATGGGCCTCTTCGGCAATCTCGCCATCGCTCACGACACGCTGGCGCCGGACCATCCCGCCCGCCGGGCCCTGGCAGCGGCGGAAAGGTCCATGAACCGCGCCACCCGGCTGACCAACCAATTGCTCACCTTCGCCCGCGGCGGCGACCCGGTGAAGGAGGACGTGAGCCTCGCCGAGCTGGTGGAGGAGGTGGTCCACTTCGACCTCTCGGGCAGCAATGTCCGGCCGGTCATCACCACCGCCGCCGACCTCTGGCCCGCCGCGGCAGACCGGGGACAGATCCAGCAGGTGATCTCCAATCTGACGATAAACGCCAACCAGGCGATGCCCGACGGCGGTCACCTGTATGTCGATCTCGGGAACGAAACCATCGAAGCCACCCATACGGTACCCGGTCTGCGACCGGGACGCTATCTCCGGCTCACCTTCCGCGACGAAGGCATCGGCATCGACCCCAAGCATCGGGAGCGGATCTTCGATCCCTATTTCAGCACCAAGCAGGAAGGCAACGGCCTCGGCCTGGCGACCACCTTTTCCATCGTCCAGAAACACGGTGGGCATATCCAGGTGGAATCGGAACTCGGCCGGGGCACGGTATTCACCATCCATCTGCCTGCCGCCGCAACGGTCGCAGCGAGGCCTGAGGCCACCGCCCGGACTGCCGCCGCGTCCCGGCTCGACGGTACCCGGATCCTGGTGATGGACGACGACGAAACGGTTCTCGAGGTGGTGGGTGCCATGCTGCAAAACAGCGGCTGCACGGTGGCCGCCACCGCCGACGGGGCCGCCGCCCGGGATCGTTACCGGCAGGCACTGGCGGCCGGCACCCCCTTCGACCTGGTGATCATGGACCTTACCATCCCCGGCGGCATGGGCGGCCGGGAGGCAGCGGCACAACTGCTGCGGATGGACCCCGATGCCCGCATCATCGTTTCCAGCGGCTACTCCACCGACCCGGTACTGGCCAACTACCGCGACTACGGTTTTTCCGGCCGGCTGGTAAAACCGTTCCGGATGGCGGAACTGGAGAAGGAACTGGCGCGGATACTGCGGCAGGAATAGCAACCGACCACGCCGCCAACCCGGAATTGGCGCACCGAGACCGGCATGCAGGAGCCGACACCTGGTCCCGGTGCAACAACAGAAAATGCTTGATCCGCAGAAAATGCTTGATCCGCCCGGTCATCCCGGCGGATCAACCGGGTTCAGAATTCAGCAAACAGGAGACCGGGAATATGGGCACCGCACCCGTATCTGAACCCGAGCCGATCGGGCCGTCACCCATTCCCCGACGCACCGACCCGGAGGCCCTGGCGGGTTATCTCGCCGACGAGTCCCGCCGCCGTGGCAGCGCCGAAGCGGTGTATCTGCCGCACAACGAGGGGGAGGTCGCCGCTGTGGTCGCCGCCGCGGCGCAACGGGGTATTCCGGTGACCGTACGCGGTGCCGGCACCGGCGTGGTCGCCGGCGCGGTACCCGCCGGCGGCTGGGTGCTGGCTACCGAACGGCTCAATCGCATCGGGCCGGTGGCATACGGCGAAGTAAACGGGCAAAACCAGCCGATGATAGATGTCGAAGCCGGCGCTACCCTCGACGAAATCGCCCGGGCGGCGGCGGAACACGGTCTCTTCTACCCGCCGAATCCCACCGAATCCACCGCCTCCATCGGCGGCAACATCAACACCGACGCCGCCGGCAGCCGCGCCTTCCGTTACGGCGCGACGCGGGACTACGTCGAGGAACTGCGGCTGGTGCTGGCGGACGGGAAACCACTGCACATCCGCCGGGGCGAGACCTTCTTCGACGCCGCCGGTCGACTGGCACTGGCCGGCGGCGGCAACGGCAGCGGACGGGAACTGGTGCTGCCGTCCTGCGTCATGCCGGCAGTAAAGAATTCGGCGGGCTATTTTGTGCGCCCGGGAATGGATCTCATCGATCTCTTCATCGGCGCCGAGGGCACCCTCGGAGTGGTCACCGGCGCCCGGCTGCGGCTGTTGCCGGCCCCCGGCCCGGTACTCTCCGGACTGGTGTTTTTCGCTACCCCGGACGAAGCCCTGACGTTTGTCGAAGCAGCACGATACGCCACCCTCCGCACCCGGCAACAAGACGGCCCGGGGCTTAACCTGCGGGCAATCGAGTTCATCCACCGCTCGGCGCTGGAACTGGTACGGGAACCCTACGCCGGCCGGCTGCCAGAGGGCGCCGCGACGGCGATTCTCATCGAACAGGAACTGCCGCCGGCAACCGCAGCCGGCGGTGACTTCGAGAACTGTCCGGCAGTACGCGAACTCTTCGCCCTGCTGGGCGACCAGCTGGAGGATGAACGCGCCAGCTGGATCTCTTTCCCCGGCGACGAGCGGCACATGCAGCGCATCATCGCCTTCCGCCACGCCATTCCCGAGCAGGTCAACCGCCGGCTGACCTATGAGAAGATGGGCACCGACCTTATCGCCCCGCCGGCGCGCCTCAGGGAGTTCGTCACCGGCTGCACCGCCATCCCCCTGAAACACGACGTACCCCACGCCACCTGGGGACACATCTCCAAGTGCCAGCTCCACGTCAACCTGCTGCCGACAACCGCGATTGAACGGGAGCGGGCTCTTGCCGCCTACGCCGATCTGGCGCGCATGGCGGTAGCACTCGGCGGCAGCGTCGCGGCGGAGCACGGCATCGGCAAAACCAAGCACCCCTACCTGGAGATCCAGTATGGTCGCGATTGTCTCGCCGGCATGCGGCAGCTCAAGGAAACCCTCGATCCCCACGCCATCCTCGGCCGGGGCAACATCTTCCCGTAACGATTGATGCTGAAGAAATCTACTGAACCTGACGATGGCGGGAACATCATGGATATCATCCTGACCCCCATCGGCACCATCCACACCCCGTTCACCGACCGCCACGGCATGCCCATCCAGCCGGCAGGCGGCAGAGGCATACGGGGCACCGTCGAGGTGCGGTCCGAATACCGGGCGGGGCTTCAGGATCTCGATGGTTTCTCCCACATTGTCCTGCTCTACCACTTTCACGGCAGCCGCGGTTTTCAACTCCAGGTGGTACCGTTCATGGACGACCGGCCCCACGGGGTCTTCGCCACCCGGGCGCCGCGGCGGCCAAACCCCGTCGGCATGTCGGTAGTACGGCTTACCGGCCTCGACGGCGGCACCCTGCAGGTGGAGGACGTGGACATCCTTGACGGTACGCCGCTGCTGGATATCAAGCCCTTCGTCCCCGCCTTCGACGTCCCGGAAACGGTGGCGCGCCTCGGCTGGCTGGAAACGGTCGACAAAACCGTCGGCGGCCGCCAGGCGGACGACCGTTTTACCCGGCACGACGGCACCGCGGACAAACGGCCGGCGGATTGCATCACCATCGCGAGGACGGCAGCACCGGCAAAAGGAACGCCGCGGGAAAAACGGAAATCAGGCCGGAAACTACGATGAACGGTGAAACACGGCAGCGGCGTGGTGAGCAAATCGGCTGGCTCGGCGGCTGGATCGGCACCTTCTGCTGGATTCCCGCCCTGGCGGTGATGTTCTTGGTCCGCGGCCAGATTGCCGCGGGTGGCGGCGGACTGGTGCTCTTCCTTGTCGCCCTGGCGCTGATCTTCATCCGCGCCCCCTGGCGCCATCCCGACACCCGCTACCGGCGACTGTTGCTGCCCCTCTACCTGGTACTGGGCCTCGGCGTCTGGTGGGCGGTGACCGCCTACGGCGGTCTGGCGGCAAGCGGACTGCGCTGGTGGAATCTGCCGGGCATCTGCCTGCCGCTGCTCACCCCGCTGCTTATCATCGGCCGCCGGCGCTGGATCGACGGCGCCGCCGGCACTCCGCCGGCCAACGACCGGGAAACCGGCCGGAAGAAAGGAACGGGATCATGCTGATGGCCCTGATTCGGGCCGGCTTCCTGAGTGTCGTCGGCAGCCTGTTTATGGCCATCTACATGGTCATCCTCTACCGCAGCCCGAAGTATCCCCGGACCCACCGGAAGAGGTGGGTCATCGCGGGTGCCGGCGTCTGGCTGCTGTTGACCGGCATGCATACCGTGGACGCGGTGAAGAGCTACCGGGAAACCATGGTCCCGAAACCCGACACGATCATCGCCGCCCTCGCCGACGACGGCCTGACGGCACCGGGTGATCTCCGGTACACCGCCGAACGCGGTTATACCCTGCTGATCCCCGAAGGATTCCGTTATCTCGAAATGAACCAGGGCTCCATGTGCCTCTATGCCGTCCACGCCGCCGACCGGACGACGATCACCGTCACCCGCATCCCCCACCGCGGCAAGCCGGCGAAGGTAATCGACCAGATGAGGGAATCGGCGGTGAAATCATATCCCGATTTTACCGTCGCGCCGGTGGACGGCCTGGGCGACGCCATCTACTTCACCCGCACCGCCGGCCGCGGCGAGGTGATCGGCATCATGGCCTTCAGCAGCGACCGGCGCTACGTCTTTCTCCTCACCGTAGCGTCGCCATCGGTTACCGGTGAAAACGAAGCCCGCCGGCAGTGGCAGACGACAATCGCCGAATCCTTCACCATGTAACGACGGCTTCGTCACCACCCCGCGTCTTTTACCCGGCATCGCGACCGGCTGGTCGTGCGGCCGGCGGGGACAACAAGGCAACCATCGCCACTATCATCCGGAGGAGCCCGAAAACCATCATGGATACCAGGATCCTGCTGACGGTGTTCACCACCGTCTTCATTGCCGAACTGGGCGACAAAACCCAGCTTGCGACCCTGCTGTTCGCCGCCGACCGCGAGGTCAGCCGCCTGACGGTTTTTGTCGGCGCCTCCCTGGCCCTGGTGGCCACCTCCGCCATCGGCGTCCTCGCCGGCGGCCTGCTGAACCGGTATGTCAGTGAGAGGCATCTGCACTGGCTGGCCGGCACCGCCTTCATCATCATCGGTATCCGGACCCTCTGGAAGGCGTGAAACCCGCCGCGGAACCGCCCGGCCCGGCACCCGCCCCCCCCGAAACGGGAGACACCCGGGCGGTTCCGACGCAACCCTCACCCCCTCCGACACGAGGCAACACCGCGGAAACACCGCCCCCCCCGCAACGGGACGGAGCCCGGCGGTGACGGTGCCGCAAACGGTGCCGGCAGGCATCAAAACGGGATGGCGCGGTGCCGCCCAATAAAACCAAAAACAAAACGGTTTACTGCCGGCGGCATATGGGGTACGGTAAGCGCTTGTCGAACATCCGATCCCCGAGAGTATCCATGCCCGCTTACACCGCCACAACCGCAGTTCCAGCCGACGAAATGACCGCCCGGCGCCGGCGCTACCGCTGGCTGATCTTCGCCCTCCTGGCGCTGGGCTATCTGCTGGTCTACTTCCACCGCCTGTGCCCGGCGGTGCTGGCACTGGATTTGATGCGCGACCTCCGGGCCACCGGGGCGCTTACCGGCATGCTCGGGGCGGCCTATTTCTACCCTTATGCCATCATGCAGCTGCCCGCCGGACTGCTCTCCGACTCCTGGGGGCCGCGCAAGACCATCACCCTCTTCTTCCTCGTCGCCGTGGCCGGATCGGTTCTCCTCGGCTTCGCGACGACGGTCTCGATGGCAATCCTTGGCCGTACGCTGGTGGGCATCGGCGTGGCGATGCTTTTCGTCCCGACGATGAAAATCCTCGCCGAGTGGTTTCTGATCAGCGAGTTTGCCGCCATGACCGGCATCCTCATGGCCATGGGCGGTGTCGGCTCGCTGGTGGCGGCAACCCCCCTGGTCTGGATCAGCAACCTTATCGGCTGGCGCAGTTCATTCCTGGTGGTGGGCGGCTTCACCCTGCTGCTGGCCATCCTCGTGTGGGTCTTCGTGCGCAACCGCCCGGCGGATTTCGGCTGGCCGTCACCCCATCCGGAAACCGGCGGCGGCAACCGAGCCAAAATCGGTCTCGGCACGGCGGTGAAGATGGTGCTCACCCGGCCGGCCTTCTGGCCGCTGGCGGTGTGGTTCTTCTTCGACTGCGGCATCTTCTTCTCCTTCGGCGGCCTCTGGGGCGGTCCCTACCTGATGCAGGTCTACGGCCTGACGAAGGCAGAGGCGGGGCGGATGCTCTCCATGGTGGCGGTCGGCATGGTGATCGGCAGTCCGCTGTTGAGCTGGCTCTCCGACCGGGTGTTTGGCGGCCGCAAACCGGTTCTCCTGCTCGCCGTCACGGTGCTGGTGGCAGCCACCGGGGTACTGGCCTTCGCCACCGCCGCCATTCCACGCCCGGCGATGTACCTGCTCATCTTCCTCCTGAGTGTTTTTTCCAGCGCGGTGGTGGTTATCGGTTTCACCGCCAACAAGGAGCTGTTCCCGGTCCAGATCGCCGGCACCGCCACCGGGCTGGTGAATCTCTTCCCCTTCGCCGGCGGCGCCGTTTTCCAGCCGTTGCTGGGGTGGATTCTCGAGCGCCACGGCAAGGTGGGCGACGCCTTCACCCTGGCGGGCTACGAGGCCGCTTTCCGGATCCTGTTCATCGCCGCCCTGATCGCCGCCGCGGCGGCCTTCCTGAGCCGGGAAACAATCAAATCACATGTCTGATCCCGCGCTCCGCCCCCCCCGGAAAGCGGCGGCGTCCTGGAAGCCCGCCGTCCTGCTGGCAATGACGCTGCTGGTTATCGGCACCGTCGGCTGGACCGCCTGGCGGACCGACCGCATGATGCGCACCGACCTGCAGCTTCACGCGCGGCTGGCCGCCGGCGGACTGGAGATCGGGAACATCGAAGTGCTTTCCGGCACCGCGGCGGACATCGGCACCCCGGCATACCAGTACTGCAAGTACCGGCTCGCCCGCCTCCGCCGCGCCGTACCGGAATGCCGTTTCATCTACCTCCTCGGGCACCGGCCCGACGGCCGCACCTTCATCTACGCCGATTCCGAACCCGCCGGCTCCCCGGACGAATCCCCCGCCGGGCAGCTCTACGGCGAAGCGTCACCGGGGTTTATTCTGGCGGTCACCTCCGGCACCGAGCTGGTGGAGGGTCCGCTTTCCGACCGCTGGGGCATCTGGATCACCGCCCTGGCACCGGTAATGGGCGAAACCCCGGATCGGGTCGTCGCGCTCCTGGGCATGGACATCCACGCCCGGACCTGGTTCCGGGAGATTGCCATCCAGGCCCTCCCATCCGCGGGGATGATGACCCTGCTGGCGGGCATCATCTTCACCCTGCGGCGGCGGATCGAACGGACGCTGCACCGGCTGCGGGAGGGTGAACGCAATTTCCGCGCCTTTTTCGACACCGTCGACGACCTGATCTTCGTCGCCCTCCCTGACGGCCGCATCGTCCACACCAACCCGGCGGTGACCGACAAGCTCGGCTACGACTACGACGAGCTGAACCGGATGAAAATCACCGATGTCCACCAGCCCGCGGACCGCGAAGAGGCGCGGCACATCTTCGCCGAGATGGTCGCCGGAACCCGCACCGAATGCCCGCTGCCGCTGCGACACCGAAACGGCATCCTCCTGCCGGTGGAAACCCGTATCTGGCCGGGACGCTGGAACGAGCAGGAGTGCATCTACGGCATATCGAAGGATCTTTCGGGTGAACAGGCGGCGCGGCAGAAGTTCGAGCGCCTCTTCCGCCGGCACCCGTCCATGATGGCCCTCTCGAGCCTGCCGGAACGCCGCTTCACCGATATCAACCAGGCATTCCTCACCGCCACCGGCTACCGCCGCGACGAGGTCATCGGCGCCACGGCGGCCGAACTCGGGTTGTTCGCCGATTCCGCCGAAGCGCAGGCAATCGCCGACCAGCTGCGAACCGCCGGCCAGGTCGACGACATCGAGGTACGGATAAAGACCAGAATCGGCACCCTCATCGACGGCATCTTCCGGGGCGAGGTAATCAACAGCCAGGGGCAACAGTTTTTCCTCACCGTGCTGATCGACATCACCCGGCACCGGCAGGCCGAGAACAGCCTCAAGCTGGCCAACACCAGGCTTGAGGAGGCCAACGTCCGACTCGAGGAAGCCACCGCCCGGGCGAACGAGATGGCGCGCCGGGCGGAGCTGGCCAACATTGCCAAGAGTGAGTTCCTCGCCAACATGAGCCACGAAATCCGTACGCCGATGAACGGTGTCATCGGCATGACCGGCCTGCTGCTGGACACCGAGCTGACCAGCGAGCAGCGTCATTATGCCGAGGTGGTCCGCGGCGGCGGCGAGGCCCTGCTGGGAATTATCAACGACATCCTCGACTTCTCCAAGATCGAGGCCCGCAAGCTCGACCTGGAGATCCTCGACTTCGATCTTGCCGGGCTGCTGGACGATTTCGCCGCCACCATCGCCCTGCAGGCCCACCGGAAAGGGCTGGAGCTGGTCTACGGCCTCGACCCGGAAACCCCTGCCCGGCTCCGCGGCGATCCCGGCCGGCTGCGCCAGATCCTCGCCAACCTGACGGGCAACGCGGTCAAATTCACCGAACGGGGTGAGGTTGACATCCGCGTCACCACGGTCGAGAACAACGCCGACACCGCCCTGCTGCGCTTCTCGGTACGCGACACCGGCATCGGCATCCCGCCGGAAAAGAAAGGCCTGTTGTTTCAGAAGTTCACCCAGGTGGACGCCTCCACCACCCGGCGGTTCGGCGGCACCGGCCTGGGCCTGGCCATCTCCCGGGAGCTGGCCCTGATGATGGGCGGCGACATCGGCGTCGACAGCGAACCGGACCGCGGCACCACCTTCTGGTTCACCGCCCGGCTGGCAAAATCGCCGGCGGAGACGTCCGCGCCGCGTCTCCCCGCCGCGGAAATCCTGCGGGGCGTACGCCTTCTGATCGTCGACGACAACACCACCAACGGCGAGATCCTCATCAACCAGACGCTCGCCTGGGGCATGCGGCCGGAGACGGTGGCCGACGGTCCGGCGGCCCTCGACCACCTGCGCCGCGCGGCCGCCGCGGGAAATCCTTTCCCGGTGGCGGTTATCGACCAGCAGATGCCCGACATGGACGGCGAGGAACTGGGGCGCACCATCCGTGCCGACAGCCATCTTGAAACCCGGCTGGTGCTGCTGACTTCACTGGGAACCCGGGGCGATGCCCGGCGATTTGCCGCGGCGGGTTTCGACGCCTATCTCACCAAGCCGGCCCGCCCACGGGAACTGCGTGCGGTCCTCTCCCAGACCCTTGACAACCACCGGGAGGGGACAACGGTGACGGCGGAACCCCTCATCACCCGGCACTCGATCCGGGAACTGGCGGGCAGTTTTACCGACCGCGAGCTGCACGTGCTGGTGGTGGAGGACAATATCACCAACCAGCAGGTGGCCCGGGGCATCCTTGCCAAGCTCGGCATCGACAGCGACGCGGTGGCCAACGGCGAGGAGGCGGTGAACGCGCTGGAAACCATCCCCTACGACCTCGTCCTGATGGATGTGCAGATGCCGGTGATGGACGGCATCCAGGCAACGCGGATCATCCGCGAGCCGGCATCGGCGGTCCGGGACCATCAGATTCCAATCATCGCCATGACTGCCCGCGCCATGCACGGCGACCGGGAGCAATGTCTCGCGGCGGGGATGAACGACTACGTCGCCAAGCCGGTATCCTCCCGCGAGCTGGCCGAGGTGCTTGAACGCTGGCTGCCGGCCACCGGAAAGAAGGCCGGCGGGCGGCGCACCGCCATCACCGCCGGCACCGTTGTCGTTGCCGGCGCTGCCGCCGCGGCCGCGTCCCCCGCAAGCGCCGGCAAGGGTCTTGTCTGGAACCGCCAGTCCCTGCTGGACCGCCTGATGAACGACGACATGCTGGCGGCAATGATCGTTGCCGGGTTCCTGGCGGACATCCCGGTACAGCTCGAACGGCTGCGGGAAATGGTGGCCCGAAACGACGTCGCGGCCGTCGAACGCCAGGCCCACACCATCAAAGGCGCCGC
>JAFGAM010000044.1 GCA_016933675.1 Candidatus Anaeroferrophillacea bacterium | reverse complement strand
TCCGATACTTTTCCACCAGGTCTTCCCAGCGGCGCTCCGGCTCGACGTGAAAGGTGAGGTATTTCGGCACGGGGTTTCCCTCCCGGAGACGGGTGGCGGCTCCCGACGGGTACCCGCCGCGGGCAGGCAGACCGGAAGCCCGAAAAGATCGGTACTCACCGGAAAAGTATAACCGGTCGCATCGGGCTGTCAAACCGGTCGACCTGCGCACCTCCAAGCCGCAACGGTCATCAGGCCGGCCAAAGACGCCCGGGGTCAGCCGCTGGGCACAGGCAAACCGTCCGGATTGCTTCCCGGTTGCGTGTTCTGCCAGCCCGTAATCGACGGCGGATTTCTCCCCGCGGCATTTCACGCCGACGGAAAACCGCCGGAATAATTCAATGGGCACCGGTTGCGTCCGACCGCGGTGGACAACGACCATGCCGCGGGTGAACGGCCGGCGCCCCCTGTCGATCGCCGGAGAGAGACATCATGACCGACTTCAGCCAGGACGGCGTCATCACCACCCTCCACGGACTGCACACGGTGTTCGACCCGGACGAGTACCGCGACACCCTGGAGCGCAGACTGGAAACCTATTCCCGGCACCTGAAGATCTGCCTGCTGCTGCCCTGCCTGTACAGCGAGCTGGAAAACCCGGAGGTCATGGACCCCATCGTCGCCCAGATCGATGCCGTCGGCTACCTCCGGGGGGTGACGGTCGCCCTTGGCGGAGCACCGGACGAAAAGCAGTTTCGCCACGCCCGGGAATATTTCAGCCGGCTCGCGACCGAGCGGCGCGAGGTGATCGTCGTCTGGGTAGATGGGCCGCGGATGCAGGAAATCCTGGCGGAGTTCCACGGCCGGGAGATTCCCACCGGCACCCCCGGTAAAGGCCAGTCAGTCTGGCTCGCCCTCGGCGCCATCCTTGCGCGGGAGGAATATGACGTCATCGCCCTGCACGACTGCGACATCGTCACCTACGACCGCACCTTCCTCGGCCGCCTGATCGAGCCCGCCGCCAACCCCAACAACGACTTCGAATTCTGCAAGGGCTACTACGCCCGCGTCTCCCTCACCGAACGCGCCATGAAAGGCCGGGTGACGCGGCTCTTCGTCACCCCGCTGCTACAGGTACTGGAACATCTCATGCGGGAGTGCGGCAACCTCGAACTGGAACGCTTCTTCGCCTTCCACCGGGCCTTCAAATACCCACTGGCGGGGGAGCTTGGTCTTTCCAGCCGCCTGGCGCGGGACATCGACATCGCCGCCGACTGGGGCCTGGAGGTAAGTACCCTGTCGGAGGTCTATCGCCGCATCACCCCGAACAAGATCGCCCAGGTGGACCTGTGCCCCAACTACGAACACAAGCACCAGGAACTTTCCGCCGCCGACGCCTCCCGGGGGCTGCACCGGATGGTGATCGACATTGCCCGCTTCTTTCTGGGCTACATGCAATCCCACGGGGTATCGCTGAACGACGCCTTCGTCGACATGCTGCGCCACACCTACCACCAGTCGGCACTGCGATTCATCAAGACCTACAGCGACGATGCCGAACTCAACGGCCTGGCCTACGACCGGCATGATGAGGAACTCACCGCAGGCCACTTCCGCGATTTTCTGCGCTCCGCCTGGGAACAGTACAAGAAACGGCCGACAACCGAATCGCTGCCGTCCTGGAACCGCATCTGCTTCAGCGTTCCGGAGATTTACGCCCGGCTCGACGACGTGATAACCGCCGACAACCGCTGACGGTTTCGTAACCACATCAACTTCACAGCGGGAAGGTACCATAATATCCGGCCCCGAGAGGCCGGAGGAGTTGTGATCCATGCGCTATGAATCGGCCCTCAGGGCCTATCCGTTCAAACGACTGGAAGAGATCGAGCGGGCCGACATCGTCGTCGG
>JAFGAM010000043.1 GCA_016933675.1 Candidatus Anaeroferrophillacea bacterium | reverse complement strand
CTGGGCGCCGGTGATTTTCGTCGCCATCTACGCCGTTGCCCCGGTCTTTTTTCTCCCCGGCCTGCCCCTGACCCTGCTGGCAGGGCTGCTTTTCGGCCCGGTGGCCGGGGTTGCCTGGGCCATAACCGGGGCGACCATCGGCGCCACCATATCCTTTCTCATCGCCCGCTACCTGGTACGGGACTGGGTCGCCCGGCGCATCGCCGGCACCCGCATGGCGGGACTCTACGAACGCGCCGAGCGGGAAGGCTGGAAGCTGGTAGCGGTCACCCGGCTGATCCCCCTTTTCCCATTCAATCTGCTGAACTACGCCTTCGGCATCACCGCCGTCCCGCTGGGGCACTACGCCATCACCTCGTTTATCTGCATGCTGCCGGCCTGTGTCGCCTACGTGGTTTTCGGCAGTTCGCTGCCGGACGTGCTGGCGGGGCGCATCTCACCCAAACTCATTATCGGCATCGGCCTCATCGTGCTGCTGAACGTGGTCATCATGGTGGTGCGGAAACGCAAGGCGGTGGCACGGTGAAAGGCATGGCGACAATGGTTCTCGCGGTAACAACGGTGCTGACGGTGTTGGCGATCTGGCGGCCGGCGGCCGCCGGCACCATGGCCGTCGGGACCGGGACGGATATTGCCGCGATCCCCGATTCTAGGATCGCGGGCACCGGCACCAGGACGGCAGTCGGCACCATCAGGCCCGCCGGCACCGTCCTCGGCACGGCCGCCGCTATGCTGATTACCCCCGCGGAACTGGTGACGGCGCTTGACGCCGGCACCGCTCTGGCGGTGGATGCCCGCGGCCGGGTGGCATTCCTCAAGGGCCATGTGAAACAGGCCATCCATCTGGACGGTGGCTGCGGCGGACCACTGAACCGGGAGAACGGGCCGGTGCCCTGCATGTTGCGACCGGACAACGATATCCGCCGGATCCTGGCGGAAAAAGGGATCGACCCCGGCCGCCGCGTCGTCATCTACGGTGACACCGACAGTTGGGGCGCGGAAGGAAGAATATTCTGGCTGCTGACATCCCTGGGCTACCCGCACCTGGCCGTGCTGGACGGCGGCTTTGCCGCCTGGGCGGCCGCCGACCTTCCCGTCGGCCGGGTATTCGGCGGTGCCGGTGAATCATGCGCCGTGGAACGCATTCCCACCGGCACGGTACCACACCTGAACGCGACCGACCTGGCGGCACGGATCGAGGCCGGCCGGGCCATTGTCATCGACACCCGCACGCAAGAGGAATTCGACGGCGCCGTACTCTACGGTGAGACCCGCGGCGGCCGCCTGCCCGGCGCCCGCCACCTCTACTGGAAGAAACTGCTCACCGCCGACTACCGGCTGAAATCACGGTCGGAGCTACTGGCCCGACTGGCGAAGGCCGGCATCCCCGCACCGGCGGACATCGAGTCGGACACCGAGGTCGTCGCCCTGTGCACCGGCGGCGTGCGTTCAGGGTACGTATATTTCGTCCTGAAATACCTCGGCTACGGGCGGGCGACAAACTACGACAACGGCTTCTGGGAGTGGACCGCGAATGAATCGCTGCCGGTGGAACACTGACACGGACAGCACTGGTTACCGGAACCTGCCGCAGGAGAACCGGAGATCTCGACTTCTGCACTGTTCCCGCGTCGCTGAAATTGCCGCACCCACCCCTGAGGGGGCTCAGACAGCGCCGATTTCTGTGCCCCGCTCGCCGGTAATTCCGGCCAGATTGCGAGCTGAATCACCCATCATCCACCCCGGCGGCAGGCAACCCCGGAGAAACGGGCAAACCTGTATACCAGCGGCCAGCACATCAACGGCAGATAGATGACGGCGGTGACGGGATTGACCTCGTGCCAGAGGCCGGCGCCAAGCCAGCCCTCCAGCACAACGTAGGACAGCGGCAGCAGCAGCGCGAACCACACCGCCGGCGCCGCGCCCGGCAACAGCACCGCCAGCGGCAGCACCCAGAGACCATACCACGGGTGAACGGTGGGGGACGCCGCCAGCACCCCGACGAACAGCAATAGCACTCGCCACTCACGGTCCCCGGTCTTGAGATTGACCGCCGCCCACCAGCCGCCGAACAATCCGAACAGCACCAGCCGCACCAGCCGGTGGTCGGCAATGACGATCGTCCCCAGCCGGTAGAGGCTGCCGTTGAACTCCCAGTCGGCGGCATAGGCGCCAAGCGAACCGAGGGCCGACGACCCGGCAAGCCAGAAGGGCAGATAACACGCCAGGATCACCACCAGGAAACCGGCCGTCGACCGCCGATGCCGGAACTCCCGCACCAGCACCAGAGGCACGAAGCGCGTCGCCACCGCCGCCCCCCAGGCAAGGCCGGCGGCGAAACGGCGGCGATCGTCCAGGAGCATTAGCGCCGCCAGCAGGAAGGCCAGGAAAACCGGATCATGGTGGCCGCTCCACGACACCTCCAGCACCGCCAGGGGATGGGTGAAATACAGCAGGGCACAGCGCTGGGAGCGGCCCCGGCGCGCCAGCAGCAGCCCCAGGAGCAGGGCGACGACGATATCGGCAACGGTCAGGGCCAGCTTGTAAAACCCCGGCGATTCATGTAGGTTCGCCAGTACGCTGTTGACCGCCAGCTGTAGCGGCGGATAGATCGCCGGCAATTCCGGATGGTTGATGAGCGCGTGCCAGTGGTTTCGCAGTACCGCCAGCGCCGGATGATCCGGCGCCAGCCGGTAGGGATCGAAACCGGCGTTCCACACCCGGCCCTCCCAGAGGCAACGGTAGATGTCGTCGGAAAGCAGCGGTTCACGGCTCGTGAGCCAGAGACGGAGCAGCAGGAACAGGAGCGCCACCAGCGCGACTCCCCGGCGGGACATGGCCGGCAGCCGGCGCCAGAGATACAGGTAGCCGAGCGCCATGAGGCCGTAGCCGCAACCCCAGCGGCCGGCGGTAAAGACCTGCCCGGGCAAGGCGACGGCCAGCAGCCCGGCAAGGGTCAGCAGCGGCGGCAGCCAGGTATCGACCGCCACCGGCAACCGCCGGCAGGTGGCACGCGTTATTTCACCGGTACGCAGCATCTCCTGGGCAATTCCTTTTTGGCGCTTTTTGGCGGTTGTTACGGGACCAGCGGTATTATGCGGAAGCATCCGGCAACCGGAAGACACTCAGACACCGAACCAGACTGCTGATGATCTTCGGCTCCCGG
>JAFGAM010000042.1 GCA_016933675.1 Candidatus Anaeroferrophillacea bacterium | reverse complement strand
TCTTCGGCCTTTTGGCGGCACAGTACGTGGTGAACCGGCTGCTGGCCGATGCCGATAAACAAAGGCCACAATCATGCCGACCCGAGTCCTGATCTCTACAGGTTCAGTCCACGGAACAAAGCGAACATGAACCCGATTTATCATTCAACAGAGGTTCTTGCAAAAACTTATTCAAAAATCTTAATAATAGCTGAAAAACAAGGAACTTTACCGGTAACTTCGTGGTATTATTTGTTGGCCTACCAAAGACAACAAATTTACCAGGAGATCACCAATGAAGCTCAGGCAGAGAATATCATGGCTGATGGGTTATATCCAAAAGTCTCTTCTGCTCCATCTTGACGAATGTTTTGGTATCCCTCTCACCGTGCAGGATCAACGCCTTGTTACCATTCTCGAGGTGGTTGAAATTGAAAAATATGTTTACCGCCGGGCGGCAACGCAGTGGATTGGACGTTAGCTTTGCGTCCGTTAGGATGGATGCGCGCCGAAGCCCTTCCCATCACTCCGGCTGAACACGGTAATATGGCGCCAACGGCGGGCCGGACACCCGCAGGGTCCAGCTGGCACCGGCGGGATTCGTCAGGCTGCCGCTACCGCTGAGCCGCTCCCGAACCTCATCGTAGACCGCCGCCCCCCGCAGGCACCAGTCAGAGGCGTCGATCTCCAGGCTTTTCAACCGCCAGCGGCGGCGGTCGATCTCGATTTCCGCCGCGGCCCGAGCGAAGGCACCCGGCCAGAGCGCCGTCGGCAGATCGGAGATTTCTCCGGCAAACCCGCCCAGTGCCCGGGTCAGGGGCGTACCCAACACCGTTCCGGCAGCGAAGGAAACCTCGCCCCGGCCACGAAGGCCGGCACACCAGACCGCGGCGTCGGCATCGGCCTGTCCTTCCAGCACCAGGGAACCGGTCGCTGCGCCGCGCAGCGGCAGCATCGGCAGCAGGGCATGGAGATCAAGCCGGTCGGCCCGCACCGAGGCGCTCCACACCGGTTCGTGGATCAGGTCTTCGGCCACCAGCGACAGCCGGAAACCGCCGTCACCCAGGGCGGCGCGGCATTGTTCGACGTACAATCGGGTCAACTGCTTGTGGGCGACAAAGGAAACATCATTGAAACCAACCCCGTTCCAGACCACCCGGTCAGCGGTATATGCCAGGTCGGCAATCACGCCGGAGCGCGCGAAACCCACAAGCATCCCGGCGATGCGGCCGGCGATGCCGGTTGCTGCCGGTGCCGCACCGGCAAGTGCGGAATCGACGAACACGGGAGGCACCATGGCCGCTACCGTCGGCAACCTCCGAGCCGGTCGCAATTCCGGCGTGGCAGCGGCCGGCACCCCAGCCGGCGGCACCGGGCCTTGAATTGACAGCCGGCGGCTGTGCAGCCGGATTCGGGCCACCGGCAGTTCGGCAGGACGGCCCACCAGGTTGCAGGAGCCCGAGAGGTCACCGGCCGGAAAAAACCCTGGGGAAAACGCGGCAGGAACCATGGAGCGGCAATGATCCAGGTCATCGATGTTGATATCGTTGAGCAGATCGACCAGCAGCCGGTCATGGAATTTGAGCAGGCCGCGGGAATAGACCGTCGCCGCGGCCGGCAGTTCAAGCTTGCAGCTTTTCAGATTCAGGTAACGACGGACGATGTCGACATAGCCCGAGGCCGCCAGTTTACCGGTAAACCCGGGGCCCAGCAGCGGCCGGAAGATCCCGTCGGCGGCCTGCAGTTCCACCCCGCAATCACCCAGGCCCAGGGAAACCCGCATCGTCAACCCGCGGGTACAGCACCCTTCGGCCGCCAGCAGGAAATCGACACTGCCGGCCGTCGCCCGCGGTGCTTGTCCAGCAATCGACGGCAGCGGCAGTTCTGCCGCCGGTAGCCCGACACCGCGCAGCTCCGCATCGAGCATCACCCCACCGGCGTCCGTGCCTCCGACCACTGCCGGTCGCCAACCGCAGTCACCGTCCACCCGGCCGCCGAAAAAACGACCGGAAAACCGCAGCCGCATGTCGTCACGACGGGCATGATAATGGAGGATCCCCTCGATCCGGGTCATTTCCAACCCCGCGCCGACCCCGGCGGCAATGCTGCCGACACCCGAACCGGCAACGGCAACGGCCGAAAAAGCACCGTCCGTTCCGAGCCGGCAATCGCCGGGACTAACGGGCAGGCCATCGGCGGCAGGATCGGTGGCCGACCGGCCACCGATCGCAGTGCTGCCGATCAGCCGCAGACGGCCGGAGGTAAAACGCAGGGTAAAATTCGTCGCGGGATCAAAAAAAAGCCCCCGAATCACCGGTTCCGGTTTCACCATCACCGAATCCGGCGACCGTGCATCCGCGGCAGGGGAAACGGCGGGCGAATTCCTGCTGCCCGGCAGCGCCGCAGCAGGCACCGCAGGCGCGGAAACGGGCGGTAGCGCCGCCGAACATCCGGCATCCGCCGGGTCCGCCGAGGTTGTCAGCGGCCCCGCGCCGGGCACTACACCACCGGAACCGAATAGCCGGGCCAACGC
The DNA here is from genome assembly GCA_016933675.1 of Candidatus Anaeroferrophillacea bacterium. Taxonomy (GTDB): domain Bacteria; phylum Desulfobacterota; class Anaeroferrophillalia; order Anaeroferrophillales; family Anaeroferrophillaceae; genus JAFGAM01. The sequence continues at coordinate 261 of JAFGAM010000042.1, read as the reverse complement.
CGCCGCTGGGGCAAGCCCGTCCAGACCGGCAACCAGGTCGACTTCCGGAGCGGCGGCGACCAGGCGGCTCATCACCAGCCGCCCCTGCAGCAACTGCAGGGGCGAGAAGGTAGCGCGCACCGCGGCGCACCGCAGCTTCGCCGCCGGCGCGTTATTACCCGCGACTCCGGCAGGAGCGCGGCGGATTTCCATGGTGATACCGCACACATCCAGGCCCGGCAGCGGCCAGACCACCGGTCGGGCGGCGGCGATGCGCACCTC
>JAFGAM010000041.1 GCA_016933675.1 Candidatus Anaeroferrophillacea bacterium | reverse complement strand
TTGTCCGGTTCACTGTACACATTGATGAAGCCGTCGTTCTGTTTGACAATCCCATACACCGTAGCCAGACCGAGACCAGTACCCCGTCCCCTCTCCTTGGTAGTAAAAAAGGGCTCGAACAGGTTATCGCGGGTTTTTTCGTCCATGCCGCAGCCGTCATCGCTTACCGCCAGCAGGGCAAACCGCCCGGGAACGAATCCCTGATGCAAGGAACAATATGTCTCGTCGAAGGTAGCCCGGCCGGTTTCGATGACGACCTTGCCGACCCCGGTGATGGCATCCCGGGCATCGACACACAGATTGGCAAGAACCTGGTCGATCTGGGTGGGATCCACCTTGACCGCGCAGATATCCGCAGCAGGCCGCCAGGCCAGATCGATATCCTCACCGATGAGCCGACGCAGCATCTTCATCATCCCCGCCACCGTCTCGTTCAGGTCGAGCACCCGGGGCTTGATCGTTTGCTGACGGGAAAAAGCGAGCAGCTGCCGGGTGATATCGGTGGAACGCCGGGCGGCGGCGAGGATCTCCGTCAAGTCTTCATGGAGCGGGTCATCCCGCTCCACCCGGGTGAGGGCCATCTCCGCATACCCGGAAATCACCGTGAGCATGTTGTTGTAATCGTGAGCCACACCGCCAGCCAACCGGCCCACCGCCTCCATCTTCTGGGCCTGACGGAGCTGACGCTCGAGGAGCAACCGCCCGGTGATATCCCGCTTGACGGCCACGTAAGCGCTGATCCGCCCAGCCTGGTCAGAAACCGGAGAAATGGACATCTCCTCGGTATAAAGATCACCGTCCCGGCGCCGGTTGACGAGTCGTCCCTGCCAGGCGCGGCCAGCGGCAATGGTGCCCCACAAATCCCGATAAAAGTCGGCATCCTGTTCACCGCTCTTGAGGAAACCTGGCGGTCGCCCAAGCGCTTCCGCACGCGGATAGCCCGTTATCCGTTCGAAGGCCGGATTGACATACCGGATGATCCCCACCGAGTCGGTGATTACGACCGCTTCGCCGGTCTGCTCCATAGCGGAGATAAGCCGCTCCCGATCCTGTTCCATCTCCAGCAGGTGGAGCGCGTAACCCAGATCCCCGGCCAGTTCCCGGAAGAGCGACTGCTCCTCCGCGTCATCCGCCAGCGCGGCCGGCAGCGCCACCACCAGTACGCCATAATCGCGGTCGGCATGCCGCAGCCGACCGGCCAGGGTCGCCGTGTCCCCGCGAAAACTGACCAGGGAACAAGTGGCGCAATCGGACGCGGTACCGTGCCGGACTGCAATATCCGCCGCTGCACCCATGACCTGCCGGCAGGAGGCCGGCCAGTCTCCCCGCTCCAGGGCGACGCGTACAGCGGCAAAGTCCGCACCGACACCCGCTTCCGCCACTGCCCGCAGGCCGCCCTCCGCATCGTCCAGGGCTATCCAGCAATAATGATACCCGCGGGTTGCGATGAGTCCGGCACAGGCCCGCCGCAGCAACCGGTCACGGTCCTTTTCCTGGGTCATGAGCTGATTGACATGGCGGACAGCCCGCAACACGGCGGTCAGATGGCGCAGTTTTTCCTCCATCTGCTTGCGTACGTCGATATCGGTATGGGTGCCGATGATACGTTGCGGCTCCCCGTCGGTACCCCGCTGCACCACCTTGCCGCGATCCAGGATCCATTTCCAGGAGCCATCCCGGCACCGCAGCCGGTGCTCACTCACGTACGACGGCGTTTGCCCGGCCAGGTACCGCTGCAATTCGGTCTGTACCCCTTCGCGATCCTCCGGATGCAGGCGGCCCTCCCATTCCGCCAGGGTATTGCCGATCTCCGCTTCGGCATATCCCAGCATCGCCTTCCACCGGGGGGAGAAAAATACCTCGCCGGGTTGCCGCATTCCAGTCCCAAACGCCGTCACCGCCTCCATCCAGGGCAAACTGCCAGCGTCCCTCGCTTTGCCGCAGGGCCGCCGCCGCGCGTTCGGCGCTCTGGTCGCGGAAAACCAGCACCACGCCGGTGATCTCCCCGTCCGCATCGCGGATGGGGGCGCCGCTGTCGGCAAT
>JAFGAM010000006.1 GCA_016933675.1 Candidatus Anaeroferrophillacea bacterium | reverse complement strand
CTTGCGGATATGCGCCATCAGCCCGCCATCGTCGATCAGCTCCTGCATGAACGGCGGGATGGGCCGCGCCTGGAAGGTCTTGCCGGTGGTCAGGTTTTCAATGCTGCCCTCGGCGGCGTCGACGCGCAGCTCATCACCCGATTTGACCTCCGCCGCCGCCTCGTCCGACTCCAGAATCGGCAGGCCGGTATTAAAGGCATTGCGGTAGAAGATGCGCGCGAAGCTGGGGGCAATGACGCAGGCGACCCCGGCCGCCTTGATGGCGATGGGGGCGTGCTCGCGGGAGGAACCACAGCCGAAATTCTTGTCGGCGACGATGATGTCGCCGGGCTTCATCTTGTCCATGAATTCGGGATCGGCATCCTCCATGCAGTGACGCGCCAGCTCCCGTGGATCGGAGGTATTGAGGTAGCGGGCCGGGATAATTGCGTCGGTATCGACGTCGGCACCAAATTTCCACGCGCGTCCTTGAAAACTGCTCATCTGTACACCTTTTGATGGCCCCGCAACCGCGTCATCTTCTTCATTGCGCTGCCAGCCGAGTCACTGCGACATACTTCCATGCACGCCTCATTCCTCAGCTTTTGCGCGCCGCGATTATGAAACTGTCACTGTACCATCCCGCTTTGCCGCATTTTGGCAGTTGTTACGGTTTCATCACCCTTGATACAGGAGTCAGGAATCAGGGATCAGAACATCCGGAAAGGTGAACTCTGCCCCGTTCCGGTCGCCTGAAATCTCCCCACTAATCCGGCGTCAGGCCCAGTTCCTCGGGGCTGGCGATGCGCCCCATCACCGCCGAGGCGGCGGCCACCGCCGGGTTGCTCAGGTAAACCTCGCTGTCGGGATGCCCCATGCGGCCGACGAAATTGCGGTTGGTGGTGGCGATGGCGCGCTCGCCGGCGGCGAGAATCCCCATGTGGCCGCCGAGACAGGGGCCGCAGGTGGGGGTACTGAACACCGCACCGGCATTGACGAAGGTCTCCACCAGCCCCTCCTTCATCGCCTGGAGAAAAATCTCCTGGGTTCCCGGGAGGATGATCATGCGGACGTAGGGTGCCACCTTGCGGCCCGCCATCACCCGCGCCGCCTGGCGCAGGTCCTCGATGCGGCCGTTGGTGCAGGAACCCACCACCACCTGGTCGACAGCGATACCGGCGTTCACCGCCGTCTCGACATCGCGGCTGTTCTCCGGCAGCGGCGGAAAGGCCACCTGGGGTTTGACGCGGGCGACATCGATCTCCATAACGTAGGCGTAGTCGGCGTCGGCGTCGCTCATCAGGATTTCATAATCACGCCGCGCCCGGGGCCGAACGTAGTCCAGGGTGGCATCGTCGGGAGCGATGATGCCATTCTTCGCCCCCGCCTCGATAACCATGTTGGCCATGGTGAAGCGGCCGTACATGGGCAAGCGATCGATGGCCTCGCCGGTCATCTCCATCGCCTGGTAAAGCGCCCCGTCGACGCCGAGCTTGCCGATGGTGTAGAGGATGAGATCCTTGCCCTCAACCCACGGACCGGGAGTGCCGTAATAGACCAGTTTGATGGATTCCGGCACCTTGAACCAGGCCTTGCCGGTGGCCATGGCGGCAGCGAGATCGGTGGAACCGACACCGGTGGCGAAGGCACCCAGTGCCCCGTAGGTGCAGGTATGGGAGTCGGCGCCGACCACCAGATCACCCGGCAGCACCAGACCCTGCTCCGGCAGCAGCACATGTTCGATCCCCACCCGGCCCTGCTCGAAGTAGTTGGTCAAGCCCTGACGGCGGGCGAAATTCCGCATCATCTTCGTCTGCTGGGCCGACTTGATATCCTTGTTGGGGGTGAAATGGTCCGGCACGAGGATCACCCGGTCGACATCGAACACCCGCTCCACCCCGAGTTTTTCGAACTCGGCGATGGCGATGGGGGCGGTGACGTCGTTGGCCAAGGCGACATCGACCTTCGCCTCGATGAGCTGGCCGGGACGGACCTCGTCACCGCCGGCATGGCGGGCGAGGATCTTTTCGGTGATCGTCATCGGCATGGTTCATGCCCTCCTCTCCGCCGGCACTCAGACCCGCACCCGCGGCTTGTTGTGTTTCTTGTATTCCAGCTTGTTGAGGGCATTGATGTACGCCCGGGCGCTGGCGGTCATGATGTCGGGATCGGCCCCCTGGCCCATCACCGTCAGGTCATCCTCCCGCAGCCGGACGGTCACTTCGCCGAGCGCGTCGGTTCCACCTGTAATGGATTTAACCTCGTAAGTCAAGAGCTTACTCCCCGTGCCGGTGAGCCGCTTGATGGCCTTGAAAGTGGCGTCCACCGGGCCGTCGCCGAACTCCGCCCCCTGGATGATTTCGCCGTCGGTCTCGATCCGGATGGTGGCGTTGGGCACCGCCACGCTGCCGCTGTTGACATTAATGTAGACCAGTTTGAAATGGTGCGGAATACGGATGATCTCGTCGGCGATAAGGGCATCGATATCCTCGTCATAAACGTCCTTCTTCTTGTCGGAAAGCCGCTTGAAGGCGGTAAAGGCGATCTCCACCTGCTCGTCGGAAAGGTCGTAGCCCAGCGCCTCGATCTTGTCGCGGAAGGCATGACGACCGGAATGTTTGCCCATCACCAGCTTGTTCTGCGGCACCCCCACCGATTCCGGGGTCATAATCTCGTAGGTGGACTTCTCCTTCAGGACCCCGTCCTGGTGGATGCCCGACTCGTGGGCGAAGGCATTGGCACCGACGACGGCCTTGTTGGGCTGGACGCGGATGCCGGTCACCTGACTCACCAGCCGGCTGGCGGGATAGATCTGGGTGGTGACGATGCCGGTCTCGTATTCCAGCCGGTCGTGGCGGGTGCGGAAGGCCATCACCAGTTCCTCCAGCGCGGCGTTGCCGGCCCGCTCACCGATACCGTTGACGGTGCACTCCACCTGCCGCGCCCCGGCCTCCACCGCCGCCAGGGAGTTGGCCACCCCCAGGCCGAGGTCGTTATGGCAGTGGACCGAAATCACCGCTTTGCCGATGTCCGGCACCCGTTCGCGGATGGCGGTGATCAGCCGGGCGTATTCACTCGGCACGGTATAGCCGACGGTATCGGGAATATTGATCGTCGTCGCCCCGGCGGCGATAACCGCGGCGAAGATGCGACAGAGAAAATCAACCTCGCTGCGGGTGGCGTCTTCGGCGGAAAATTCGATGTTATCGGTGTACTTGCGGGCGTATTCCACCGCCGCCACGGCGTCTTCCAGCACCTGGTCCGGCTCCTTCTGCAACTTGTGGCGCATATGGATCGGCGAGGTGGCAATGAAGGTGTGGATGCGCGGGTTGGCGGCACGATCGAGGGCCTGCCAAACGCGGTCAATATCGCCGCGGTTGGCCCGCGCCAGCCCCGCGACCTCGCAGTCACGGATCTCCCGGCCGATCAGCCGCACGGCCTCGAAATCGCCCTCCGAGGCCACCGGAAAACCGGCCTCGATGACGTCGACCCCGAGGCGCTCGAGCTGGCGGGCGACCAGCAGCTTCTCCTCGATGTTCATGCTCGCGCCCGGCGACTGTTCACCGTCGCGCAGGGTGGTGTCGAAGATGATGATCCGGCTCATGATATCCTCCTTGCAGGGTAACGACCGGACGCGGTAACCTGCAGGCGGCGGATGCCGCCGCGTCCGGCCTTTCAGTATAACCCGGTCGTGTCCGTTATGCCTTTCGTGGATCCATCCGCAACGGACCGGCCCGATGCCGGCAACTCGATTTCTGCATTTTAACCGGTGCCGCACCGCGGCAATTGCCAGACGCGCCCCTGATTGCGGGGACGGCACGCCGTGCCCCTTCAACAGCGTTGATTTCCACGCTTCTCCCGGCGGAAAATCGACTACCCAAATGCGCCCTGAATCGCACCTCGACCAGCCCGCTGAACGGAACGTCACGTGGCAACCGTCATCCCGGACATCGTCGAGTATAACCGCTTTCTCCGCCGTTTGCGCGGTCGCCGCCAAGGCGGCGAAAAACGGCGGCCCGAAGACCGTGAAAATGAACCTGGAGTTGCTGTGCTCCCATAACAAAAACCCCGGGATAATTCCTCCCGGGGTTGTTGACGAAACGGCAACGGTTGTCAAAACAGCTATTGCACCGCCTTTCGTCTCTCCCTCCCCCGGAAACGGCCCGCCCGTAGCCCCAGTAGAGCCAGCAGGTGGAGCGCCGGTCCGGAGACCACGTAGAGGGTACAGAGCAAAAACAGGCTGACCTGGGGTTCGGCGGCAATGACAATCATGAACATCACCACCAGCACGAGGGCAAAGAACGGCGCCCGGCCGATAAAGGCACTGTCCTTAAAACTGTGGTAGCGGATATTGCTGACCATGAGAAACGCCAGGGCATAGCTGAGCAGAAGTACGAGTACGTGGCGGGTGGTACCGCTGCCGCCGAAGTGATAGAACATCAGCACGGTGGTGGCGATCATGCTCGCCGCCGCGGGGATCGGCAGCCCGGTGAAGGTTCCTTTTTCGGCGCTGTCGGCCTGGACGTTGAAACGCGCCAGCCGCAAGGTACCGCAGGCGGTGAAAAGGAACGCCGCCAGCCAGCCGAAACGGCCGTAGGAGGTCAACGCCCAGGAAAATACCAGCAGCGCCGGGGCGACGCCGAAGGAAACCAGATCGGCAAGGGAGTCGAGCTCCATCCCGAAGCGGCTGGTAGCCCGCATGAGCCGCGCCACCTTGCCGTCGAGGATATCGAAGACGTTGGCCAGCACCACCGCCACCGCCGCCATCTCGTAGTGTTCCTGGAACACGGCGATAATGGCGTAGAACCCGCAGAACAGGTTCCCCATGGTGAACAGGTTGGGAAGAATGTAGACCCCGCGAATCATGACAATCCCGTGATAACCACCGGCATTAAATGAAAACCCGACGCACCGGAACGGCCCTTGCCACCGTGCCTGGACAGGGCTTTAGCACAACCCGGCGCCGCTGGCAATGGAAATATAACTCCCCGGCCGTTACGGTGCCGGCAGTTGTTACGGTGCCGTCATTCGTAGTGCAGATACCCCAGCACCGTCTCGCCGGCACGCACTCGCTGGCCGGGATGGACGTTGACGATGGTCTCCACCGGCAGATAGACATCCAGCCGTGACCCGAAGCGGATGAGACCGAAGCGCTCGCCCTTGATCACCCGGTCTTCCAGCGCCAGCCGGGAGACGATACGCCGGGCTATGAGCCCGGCAATCTGAACAAAGGCGATGCGCGATTTCCACACCGTCTCGACGACCACCAGGTTGCGCTCGTTCTCGCTCGAGGCCTTGTCAAGGTTGGCGGAAAAAAAACTGCCCGGATGGTAACGTACCTCCCGCACCGTGCCGCTGACGGGGATACGGTTGACATGCACGTCGAAGATCGACATGAAGATACTAATCTTGATCACCGGCAGGCTGCCGAAGGGCTCGCTCTCCTCCACCTGGTCGACACTCAGCACCTTGCCGTCGGCCGGCGAGGCAATGCTGTTCTCCAGCAGCGGCGCGTAACGCTCGGGGTTGCGGAAGAACCAGACGGTGAAGGCGCCGAGCAGAAAGGCGAGGCGTGCCAGCCACGGAAAACCGAAGAGCGCGAAGAACACCGCCACCGCGACGAAGATGGCGATAAAACGGTAGCCCGCGGGATGAATGGGGCTGTGACTGTCTACGTTGTCCCTGTCGGTCACGGTATTCTTCCTCAGTTCTTCGTGCGGTCCACCAGCTTGTCCTGCTGCAGCCAGCTCATCATGCCTCGCAGCCGCTGGCCCACCTGTTCGATCTCGTGCTCCTCGCCCTCACGGGTGAGGGCATTGAACACCGGCCGGTTGGCGCGGTTCTCGAGAATCCACTCGCGGGCGAAGGAGCCGTCCTGAATCTCGCCCAGGATCTCGGCCATCGCCTCACGGCTTGCTTCGCCGATCACCCGCGGCCCACGGGTCAGATCGCCGAACTGGGCGGTGTTGCTGATGGAGTAACGCATATTGGCGATGCCGCCCTCGTAGATCAGATCGACGATCAGCTTGAGCTCGTGGAGACACTCGAAGTAGGCCATCTCGGGGGCGTAACCGGCATCCACCAGGGTCTCGAAACCGGCGCGGATGAGCTCGGTGACACCGCCGCAGAGTACCGCCTGCTCACCGAAGAGATCGGTTTCAGTCTCCTCGCGGAAACTGGTCTCGATGATCCCGGCACGACCGCCGCCGATACCGCAGGCATAGGCCAGAGCGATATCGCGGGTGTCGCCGGAGGAATCCTGATAAATGGCGATCAGCGTCGGCACCCCCATGTCGCGGCGGTATTCGTGGCGCACCAGGTGCCCCGGCCCTTTGGGCGCCGCCATGAAGACGTTGATACCCGGTGCCGGGACAATCTGGCCGTAATGGATATTGAAGCCGTGGGCGAAGGCGACATAGTCCCCCGCGTCGAGGTTGGGAGCGATATCGCGGGCGTAGAGGTCGGCCTGGAGTTCGTCGGGGACGAGAATCATCACCACCTGCGCCTGCTTCACCGCCGCCCCGGTCTCCAGCACCGGCAGGCCGCCGGCTTCGGCCTTGCTCCACGAAGCGCCGCCGGGACGCAGGCCGACAACGACGTCAAAACCGCTATCATGGAGGTTGTGGGCATGGGCATGACCCTGGCTGCCGTAGCCGATAACAGCTATCTTCCTGCCCTTGAGCACCGCAAGATCGGCATCCTTTTCGTAGTAGACATTCATCATGGCGATTACCTCGAAATCTTCCGCATTATCATTGTCGCACCGCCTGCCGACGGCACCTGTTGCCGTTTCTCGATCCGTACGACCGGAAAATAATACCAGTCAAATCAGGACAAAACCAGTATTGATAGCTTCTTAACCCCTCCATCCGTTTTCGTCGCGCTGCCTGTACGCGCCGCACGCAGACCGGCGCTGCAACTCGAATCACCGCAGCATACTTCCGTGGCATACTTCCATGTACGCGCCCGGTCTCCGGTTTTGCGCACCGCTATTCCGTATGGGCGATTATTTCGGCGGTACCATCCCAATTTACCGCGTTTCGGCAGCGATCACGCTGCCGCCGGGGCTGTCAGGCAAATTCATTGCCGCACGACCCTCCCGTATGCGGAATGAATGCGGACGGGAACGAAAAATCACCGGACCCTGGCGCGCGTCAGGCCACAGGTCACACGCCGGCAGGCCCCGGTTCAGGCTACGCCGCCCGCACCTGGGCACCGGCACGGGCCTTCGGCGCCCCGTCGCGGGTCATGGCCACCATGCCGGTGCGGGAGATATCCTTGATGCCGAAAGAAACAGCGGTTTCAAGGAAGGCATGGAGCTTGGAATCGGTTCCCGTCACCTCGACGATCATCGCCCGCGGCGACAAATCGATGACCCGGGCGCGGAAGACCTCAACGATGCTCAGCAGTTCCACCCGTTTGGCACCTTCGGCGGCGATCTTGACCAGCATCATGCCGCGGCTGACATGGTCGGTCTCGGTGAAATCCACCACTTTGAGAACATTGACCAGTTTATTGAGCTGCTTGGTGATCTGTTCGATGATCTGGTCATCGCCCCGGGTGACGATGGTCATGTGGGACAACCGCGGATCATCGGTCTCGGCCACCGAAAGGCTCTCGATGTTGAATCCCCGGCCACTGAACAACCCGGAAATCCGCGACAGCACACCGAACTCGTTCTCCACCAGCACTCCGATCACATGTCTCATCCGTTCACTCCCGAGGGCTCCGTAACCACTCCATCTTCTTCGTTGCCTGCGTGCGGGTACCATACGCCGACAGGCGCGCTGCCAGCCGAACCACTCGCCATAACCCCCCGATCGCCCGACTCCCAGCCTTTGCCCGCCGCATACCCGGGGCGGTTAGCGTAACATCCGGTTTTACCCGGCAGCCGCGGCGATTATGGTTTCATCATTCACCCGCCGGCATCACACCAGCAGCATATTGGAAATCGGCTCGCCGGCCGGAACCATCGGATAGACGTTCTCCTCGCGGGCGATGACGAAATCGGCAAACACCGGGCGGTCGGCCGCCAGTACCTGTTCGAGTACCGGCACCACCTCGCGGGGGTGGGTGGCCCGCAGCCCGATGGCGCCGTAGGCCTCGGCCAACTTGACGAAATCGGGCGCCACCGCCATCTCGGTGGAAGAATAGTGCTTGCGGAAGAAGAGCTCCTGCCACTGACGCACCATGCCAAGATAGCCGTTGTTGAGGATGATCACCTTCACCGGCAAATTATACTGCACCGCCGTCGCCAGCTCCTGGATGTTCATCTGGATACTGCCGTCGCCGGCAATGTCGAACACCAGCCGGTCGGGAAAGGCCACCTGGGCACCGATGGCGGCGGGAAAGCCGTAGCCCATGGTCCCAAGGCCGCCGGAACTGAGCCAGGTGCGCGGCCGGGTGAACTGAAAAAACTGCGCCGCCCACATCTGGTTCTGCCCCACCTCGGTGCTGATAATCGGATCGCGGCCACGGGTCATCTCGCATATCCGTTCGATGACATACTGCGGTTTGATGACATCGTCCTGGATATAGGCCAGCTTGTGGAGTTCCCGCCATTTGGCGATGCGGGCGAGCCAGTCATCGTGGCCGGCGGCGAACTCGGCCGCCTCGTCGCTGAGTTCCTCCACCTGGACGAGGATCTTCTCCAGGGTATCGCGCACCCCGCCGACAATGGGGATGTCGACCTTGACGTTCTTGCTGATGGAGGTGGGGTCGATATCGATATGAATTATTTTGGCGCCGGGGGCGAACTCGTCGATGCGGCCGGTAACCCGGTCGTCGAAACGGGCACCAATCGCCACCATGACATCGCTCTCGGTGACCGCCATATTGGCCCGGTAGGTGCCGTGCATCCCCAGCATCCCAAGGGAAAGATCGTCATCCTCGGGAAAGGCCCCAAGTCCCATGAGGGTGGTGGTCACCGGCACCCGGAGGCGGGTGGCCAGCGCCGTCAGCGGCGCCGCGGCGTCGTCGAGGATCGCCCCGCCGCCGACATAGAACAGCGGCCGCTTCGCCTTCAGCAGGATCTTGACCGCCCGTCTGATCTGGCCGGGGTGCCCTTCGTAGGTCGGGTTGTAGCCTCGAAGCTGCACGGTTTCCGGATATTCGAAGGTCGTCGTGGCGACCAGCACGTCCTTCGGCAGATCCACCAGCACCGGGCCGGGCCGGCCGGTACGAGCGATATGAAACGCCTCTTTGATGATCCGTGCCAGGTCGCAGACATCCTTCACCAGGAAGTTATGCTTGGTACACTGACGGGTAATGCCGACGATGTCCGCCTCCTGGAAGGCGTCGTTGCCGATGAGCCCGGTGGGCACCTGGCCGGTGAAAACCACCAGGGGAATGGAATCCATGTAGGCCGTCGCCAGGCCGGTCACCGTGTTGGTGGCTCCGGGACCGGAGGTCACCAGGGCGACGCCCACCTCGCCGGTGGCCCGGGCGTAACCGTCGGCGGCGTGGACCGCCGCCTGCTCATGGCGCACCAGATAGTGGGTAAACTGGTGGTGCGGCATCTCATCATAAAGATTGATCACCGCCCCGCCGGGGTAGCCAAAAACGGCCTTGACCCCCTCGATCTGCAGCGACTGCAATACGATCTGCGCCCCGCTTTTCTTCACTGCCTGCCTCCCTGTTCTTCCCGCGCCGCGGCTGCCAGACGGGCGTACATACGATCCTTGAGCTGCAGCTTCAATTTCTTGAGGCGCGTCTCCTCGAGTTCCTCTTCAGGTGTCAGGTAGGTCCGGGCCGACATTTCCGCCAATCGCCGGTCGTATTCCTGATGTTCCCGAAACCAGCGGTCGAATTCCGGGTCCTGCTGCCGCAGCCGGATGATCGAGGCGTCGTCCGCGTTTACCATGGGAACCCTCCCCCAATGACCGCCGGAAAACCGGCGCTCGTCCACCCTCCCCCGCCGCCGGCCGCAACACCGCTCCGGGAATGGTCATTTCTCCTATTATATACCCCGGTCTTTGTCAAGCACCGCGACTGCGGCACACCGTCCGCCCGACCGCCACCGGCCGGGACAGGGGGGGAGCCGGCTTTCAGGGGTACAGCGGCAGCCCGGTAAGCCCGGCGGTTTCTTCGAGGCCGAACATCAGATTGGCGTTCTGGATCGCCTGGCCGGCGGCACCCTTCACCAGATTATCAATGGCGGTGGCCACCACCAGGGTACGACCGGCAGCCGCCGAAACGAACCCGATATCACAGAAATTGGAACCGCGCACTGCCAGGACGTTGGGCATCTCTCCGGCGGGCAGCGGACGCACAAAGGGCTCGGCACCGTAATAACGGCCGTAAAGGGCGGCGATATCTTCGGTACTCGCATCCTGCCGCAGGGGAACGTACATGGTGCTGACAATCCCCCGGCTTATGGGCACCAGGTGGGGCACGAAAAGCACCTCCGCCGGTACCCCGGCGTAGCGGCCGAGCTGTTCGACGATCTCCGGCTGGTGGCGGTGACTACCGACCTTGTAGGGTTTGAGGCCTTCGTCGATCTCGCAGAACAGGGAACCCGCCGCCAGGGTCCGGCCGGCGCCGCTGGCACCAGACTTGGCATCGATAAACACCGGTCGACCGGCAGCCACCAGCCCCTCACGAAACAGGGGCGCGAGACCGATGAGCGCCGCCGTCGGGTAGCAGCCGGGGTTACCGACGATATCCGCCGCGACAATCCGCCGGCGGAACAGCTCCGGCAGACCGTAGACCGCCAGATCCAGCAGATCAGGGCGGGCATGTTCCTGGTACCAGGCCTCGTAGACGGCGGCATCGGAGAAGCGGAAGTCAGCACTCAGATCCACCACCCGCAACCCCGCCGCCGCCAGCCCGGCGACCACCTCGATGGCCGCCTTGTGGGGCAGGGCGGTAAACACGACGTCCGCGGCCGCAGCCAGTTCGACAGGATCATACTCCCTGAACACCAGCGGGCAGCAGTCGCGCAGCGAGGGAAAGAGGTCGACCACGGGCCGCCCCACCGCCTGGCGGGCGGTAACCACGGTCAGTTCCATGCGGGGATGGCCGGCCAGCAGCCGCATAAGTTCGCCGCCGGTATAGCCGCTGGCGCCGACAATCGCCGCGCGGATCTTCTTCTTCACCGCCATCTTTCTATTCCTCCCGCAGACACCGGTACCGCCCTCGTGGTCGGCGCGTTCATTGTCTGTACCCGCCCCATGGGGGGGGCGGAACCGAACCACAACGACGACACCCGATAAAAAAGGGAGACCGCACACGGCCTCCCCTGCTGTTCGCTGATGATTCCCCCCGGCTCCGCAAGGCGGAAGACGGAACGATTAACGCTTGGAAAACTGGAAGCGGGCCCGGGCGCCGCGCTGACCGTACTTCTTGCGTTCCTTGGCACGGGAGTCACGGGTGACGAACCCGGCCTTCTTCAACGGCAGCCGAAGATCCTCGTTGTATGTCATCAGTGCCCGGGTAATACCGTGTTTCACCGCTCCGGCCTGACCGGTAACGCCACCGCCATGGACATTGACGTTAATATCGAAGGTATCCATCGCGTCGGCCACCTGCAACGGCTGGTACACCAGCTTGCGGGCGGCATCGACGGAAAAATACTCCTCCATGGGTTTGCGGTTGACGGTGATAGTGCCGTTGCCGCGGCTCATCCAGACGCGGGCGACGGCCGATTTACGTCTGCCGGTGGCGTAATGCGCTTCACTTGCCATGATTGTACGCTTCCTCGCTGGCTATAAGTTCGTCAGGTTCTTCGGGATTCATCCCGCGGTATCCCGGCCGGTCAGCGCCGGGTTTCAGGGCTGCAGCGGCTTCGGCTGCTGGGCCTCATGGGGGTGTTCGCCGCCGGCATACACCTTCAATTTCTTGAACATCTGGCGGCCGAGGCGATTTTTGGGCAACATCCCCTTCACCGCCTGGCGGATGATTTCCTCGGGTTTGGCGGCCACCAGCTTCTCGGCGGAGATACCCTTGATCCCGCCGGGATAACCGGTGTGACGATAATACATCTTGGCGGCCCATTTATTGCCGGTCAGGCGCACGTCGCCGGCATTGACGATGATAACGAAGTCACCGGTATCCACGTGCGGGGTGTAGGCCGCCTTGTGCTTACCGCGCAGGACGGTGGCAATGCGGGTCGCCAGCCGGCCGAGAGTCTGGTTCCGGGCATCCACCACGTACCAGGCACGTTCGACGTCATTATGTTTCGCCATTACGGTCGTTTTCATCTTCCAGCTCCGGAATTCCTCGATACCAGGTCACTTCACCCCCCGCGGCCCGCAACTGCGGACCCGGGTGACCGCACACCGCGGCGCACAACCCAAGAGGGAAGCTTATATATACAGCGGCATTAGATTGTCAAGCGTTTTTCGCGCCCGGCTTTCCCACCGCGACGTCTTTTTCACTGCCCGCCGATGCGTGACACCTGCGGGCCGGTGGGCACCACCCCGGTTTCCGGCTCGCGTCCCGCTTGACCGGAGATGATTGCCGCCTCGCGCCCCAGAATCTCCAGCGCCCGATCGAGATCGGCAGCGCGGAGGTCGCGGGTGACGGTAAAGCGCAGCAACGAACGACCGGGGGCCACCGTCGGCGGGCGAATGCCCTGAACGAAAATCCCCGCCTCCAGCAGCCGCCGGCTGACGGCCATGGTGGTCACCGATTCGCCGATGACCACCGGAACAATCGGGGTCGGATCGTCGGGCATTGCGAAACCGAGCCGGCGGACACCGGCACGAAAAACAGCGGTCTTCCGCCGCAGTTCGTCCACCATCTCCGGCTCCTCCGCCAGCAGCGCCAGGGCCGCCAGCGAGGCGCCGATGGCCCCCGGCGGCAACGCGGTGGTATAAATGAACGGCCGCGCCCGATTGACCAAAAAATCGATCAGTGGGAGCCGGGCGGCGACGAAGGCGCCGCAGCTCCCCAGGGCCTTGCCGAGGGTGCCCATGAGAAAGTCGACCCGTTCGGGAGCGATACCGAAATGGGCGCAGGAGCCGCGGCCGCCGGGCCCCAGTACCCCGGTGGCGTGAGCATCGTCCACCAGCAACAGGGCGTCGTACTTCTCCGCCAGCGCGACGATCGCCGGCAGCGGCGCCAGATCGCCGTCCATGCTGAAGACACTGTCGGTGACAATCAGCCGCCGGCGGCAGGCCGCCCCGCAGGCCGCCAGCAGTTCCTCCAGGTGACCGGCATCGGCATGGCGGTAGACATACACTTCCGCACGGCTCAGACGGCAGCCGTCGACGATGCTCGCGTGGTTGAGTTCGTCGCTGAAGATGGCATCCCCCGCCGCCACAACGGTCGACAGCACCGCCAAGTTGGCCATGTAACCACAGTTGAACACCAGCGCCGCCTCGGTACCCTTGAAGTACGCCAGCTCTGCTTCCAGCCGCCGGTGCGGCGACATGGTGCCGCTGATAAGCCGGGACGCGGCGGCGGAACAGCCGTAGGTTTTCGTCAGCTCGATGGCGAGTTCCGCCAGCCGCGGGTGGTCGGCGAGCCCGAGATAGTTGTTGGAACACATTACCAGCATCGGCCGACCATCCACCGAGGTGGCCGCCCGCTGAGGCCCGGTCACCGTCCGCATCGACCGGAGCATACCTGCGGACTCCAGCTCCTCCAGCTCCCGGCGGAAGGAATCGTTCACCGGCTTCATTACCGCCGTCATGCCGAATCTCCCCAGACCGCCAGCAGGCGCTCGTCGTCGGCCCACTGCCGGCCGCTGGTGGTCAGGTAGTCACCGATCATCAGCCCGTTGGCGCCGGCGGCGAAGATCATCGCCTGGGCATCGGCGAAGGCCGCCGGACGGCCGCCGCAGACGCGGATATCCCGGGTCGGACAGACGAGCCGGAACAGCGCCACGGTGAGCAGGCTCTCACGCGCCCCGGGCACCGGCCGCCCGGCCAGGGGGGTGCCGGGGATGGGGTGGAGAAAATTGAGCGGGATGGAATCCACCTCCAGATCACGCAGGGTTTCCGCCAGTTCGACCCGCTGCGCCCGGCTCTCTCCCATGCCGATGATGCCGCCGCTGCAAACGTAGAGCCCCACTGTTTTTGCCGCCCGGACGGTGGCCACGGCATTGTCGTAGGTATGGGTGGTACAGATGGAAGGAAAGAAGCTGCGGGCCGTCTCGAGGTTATGGTGATAGTGACGCAGGCCGGCGCGGCGATAGCGCGCCGCGGTTTCGGAGGTAAGGAATCCCAGCGAGGCGCAGGGAGCGATACCCTGCCGCCGCAGACCGGCGATCATCTCCTCGATGGCGGTGATCTCCTCCTCGCGATCCACCGCGGTGCCGCTGGTAACGAACGAGAAATTGGCCGCGCCGTGCTCCCGGGCCGCGGCGGCTTGCAGCATCACGTCGGCCGCCGGGCGCAGGGGGAAGGTTTTGACCGTGGTGTCGTAATGGGCCGACTGGGCGCAGTAGGCGCAGTTCTCGGGACACCGACCCGATTTCACGTTGGCGATGGCGCAGCGGACGATTTCTCCGCCGCGGAAATGACGCCGCAACCGGTCGGTCAGCGGCAACAGGGCGAAAAGGCCGGCGGCGTCAAGGGCCAGGACCGCCAGCGCCAGGTCGGCATCGAGCCCCTCACCGGTGTCAAGTATCCGGGGCAGCCGCGCGTGAATGGCGGCGACAACGGCATTCGGGTTCATAACACGTCCATCCAGAATAGAGATTGAAGATGCCTTCCTGGCAACCCCATCTTCTTCGTTGCGCCGCAACCCGAGTCGCTCAACGCCGGGCAACACCACACCCTTCGGGTTTTGCACGCCGCGCATTTGAAGCGGCTGCCGTACCATCCTTATTTTGCCCTGTTTTGGCAGTTGTTACGGTTCCGTCATCCTTGATGACAAGCGGAACAGAATGCAAGAGACGCAAAACCAGAGTCCGGTATTGCGCCCCCCTCGTCCCGGGGTTGCTGACGGGAGCCAGGTACAGGCGGCCGGATGGCAGTCCGGACCGCAAACATATCGGTGACCGGGGCCAACGCTGCCGGGCACCGCCGCCGTGACCGGGCGGATTCACCGCCATCGGGTTTGACGTTGAGGTAACACGCATGGTAAGGTCTGTCAATCACGCCGGTCGGCATGCCGACCGGCGCCAACCACGGGTACCGGCGAAATACCATGGGTTTCAATCGCAAAGACGGCTTCTACCACCGCGCCAAGCGGGAAGGCAAACGCTCTCGGGCGGCCTACAAGCTCGAGGAGCTGCACCGGCGCTACCGGCTGTTCACCCCCAGCGCCCGGATCCTGGAACTGGGCGCCGCACCCGGCGGCTGGACGGAGTTCATCGCCGGCATCGTCGGCCGCCGGGGACTCGTCGTCGGCCTCGACCTGCTGCCCATGGCCGGCCTCCCCACCCCGCCCTGCCGCCTCCTGCAGGCGGACATCACCGCCACCGACAGTCCCGAACGCATCCGCGAGATCGCTCCGCATCCCTTCGACGGCGTGGTCTCGGACATGGCGCCGAACCTCACCGGCATCCGCACCACCGACGAGGCCCGCGCCCTGGAAGTGGACCGTGCCGCCCTGGCACTGGCCCGGACCGTGCTTCGACCCGGCGGATTCTTCCTCATCAAGGTATTCCAGAGCCCCGATCTCGCCGCATTCAAAGACGAACTATGCGCCCGTTTCGACGGTCTCACCGCCACCAGGCCGGAAGCCAGCCGCAAGTCTTCCGCCGAGCTCTACCTGCTGGCGCGGGGGTTCCAACCGGATGCTCAGGACTAAGCCCCCGCAGAGTGCGCTCGGACCCTACCTCCAGCTTGCCGGCCAGCATGTCCTTGCGGGCGCTCCGGAATGAACCCCCGCGGAGCACCCGAACCGGCCGCCCGGCCCCAGTGACGGCTTCCGGCCGCTCCGGCATCCTGACTCCCGTCCGCTCGCCTCCTTTCTCCCGACTCCGGCCGCCTATCCCCCCGCCCCGATCCAACCCAGGTAAGCCCGGACCAGTTCCCGGCCCCAGTACAGATAAAGCAGCGCCGCGAAGGCGAGAAAGGGCCCGAAGGGGATGGCATAATGACGGCCGCGGCCCCCGACGGCCATGAGCGCCAGACCCGCCACCGCCCCGACGGCGGAACTGACCAGCACCACCGGCAGCAGGCTCTGCCAGCCGAGGAAGGCGCCGATCATCGCCAGCAGCTTCACGTCGCCGCCGCCCATCCCCTCGCGCCCGGTAAAACGGTAATAGCCTTCGGCGATCAGCCAGAGGCTGCCGCCGCCGGCAAGGGCGCCCGCTAGCGAATCACTCCAGGACAGCGGCAGGAGGCCGGCAAAGGCCGCGAGAAAACCGAGCCCGATACCGCCAAGGCTGAAACGGTCGGGAATGATCTGATGCTCGAGGTCAATGAAGATAACCGGCACCAGCAGGGCGACGAACACCAGGTAGGCGGCCGTCGACCAGTGCCAGCCACAGCGCAGGTAGACACCGAGGAAAAGCACGCCGGACAACAGTTCCACCAGCGGGTAGCGCAGCGATATCCGCGCCCGGCAGCCGCGACAGCGACCACCGAGCAGCACGTAGCTCAGCAGCGGGATATTACCCCACCAGGGAATCGGCGCGCCGCAAGCCGGGCAATGCGAAGACGGCCACCAGAGGGATTCATCCCGGGGCAGCCGGTAAATGCAAACATTGCTGAAACTGCCCCACACCAGTCCGAGCAGAAAGATCATGCCTCCCGCCATCATTCCTCACCATTTCCCGGTCCGGCCGCCGCGCCGGCGTCATAACCCGCGACAATTCAGCCGACCGCGGCTCATGGGCATTTCCGATCGCCCCCCCGCCCTGCCCGATTGCCGGTTGACTCCATTCCCTTTTTTATGCTATATTTCCCGCTAATGCACTATAATTTGGCAATGTTTTCGTGCACCGTCATTCCGGTTTCAGGAAATATCACGGTCGGGGTTTTTTGCCAACCCCGGATACGGTCGTGATCATGGAGGGCTTATAGAGGAGGGGCGTGATGTTCAAGGTTGGTGACAAGGCGGTTTACCCGGGGCATGGCGTCGGCGAGATCACCGCGATCGAACGCCGGGAGATCCTGGGCAAGAACCAGGATTTCTATATTTTCCTGACGGTGGAAAACGGCATGACCATCATGATCCCCAAGGCCAACACCCAGTCCGTCGGCCTTCGGCAGCTGATTCCCGCCAGCGACATCCCCCGCGTTTATGACATTCTCAGTAAGCGCAAGGTCAAGATTTCCAACCAGACCTGGAACAAACGTTACAAGCAGTTCAACGAAAAGATCAAGCGGGGCTCGATCTTCGAGGTGGCCGAGGTACTGCGGGATCTCAATCTGATCAGTTCCAGCAAGGATTTGTCCTTCGGCGAACGCAAGATGATGGACATGGCCCGAACCCTGCTGGTCAAGGAACTGGCGCTGGCCTCCGCCGACCCCGAGCAGGCGGTTGAACAGCAGATCGACCTGCTGTTCAACTGAGCTCCCGCGGCCGGCAGCGGCTGTTTTCGGTGCGAGGTGCCGGCCGGTCCGGTTTTTCCGTCACGTTTTCGTCACCGCCCGACGCGCCTGAATCACCCGGACAACGCCCCCGAGGAGGCTCCGTGACCTTTTTCCGCCTGCTGGTCGTCATCGTCGGCTCGCTGCTGTCGTACCAGATTGTCTACAGTCACACCTATCGCGTCGACTTTTCGGTCATCGGCTTCTTTACCGCCCTGCTGCTGACCCTGTACGTCTTTTACCTGGTTTCTCAACTCAAGAAGATTCCCCTCAGAACCATCCTCGGCGGTCTCATCGGCCTGCTGGTGGGGCTTTTCATCGCCAACCTGCTGTTTCACGGCGTCCTGTTCAACCTTTTCGACGATCCGAAAGTCAACTTCATCTTCTACATCTTCATCTACTCGCTCTTCGCCTACGCCGCCATCGAGGTGGGCCTGCGCAAGGGCGACGAGTTCGATCTGCTCCAGTCCCTCGCCATCAAGGGCGCCAAGGGCGCCGACAAACTGGTGGATACCTCGGTGATTATCGACGGACGCATCGCCGATCTGACGGAAACCGGCTTTCTCGAAGGCACCCTGCTCGTGCCCCAGTTCATCCTCCAGGAACTGCAGTTCATCGCCGATTCCGCCGACGCGCTGAAACGCACCCGCGGTCGGCGCGGGCTCGACATCCTCAAACGGATGCAGAATCAGGCCTTCGTGCAGATCAGGATCATCGACGACGACATCCCCCGGATCAAGGAGGTGGACGCCAAGCTGGTGGCCCTGGCCCGCAAGCTGTCGGCCAAAATCGTCACCAACGATTTCAACCTCAACAAGGTTGCCGATCTGCAGGGCGTCGCAGTACTGAACATCAACCAGTTGGCCGAGGCCCTCAAGCCGGTCATTCTGCCGGGCGAAAGCCTGACGGTGACGATCATGAAGGAAGGCAAGGAACCCCAGCAGGGGGTCGGTTACCTGGACGACGGCACCATGGTGGTGGTGGACCACGCCAAACAGATGCTGGGTGAAACCATCGGCGTCGAGGTCACCAGCGTACTGCAGACCACCGCCGGCCGGATGATCTTCGCCAGGCAGGCATGATGCACCGCAGGATCCGGGGACACGCCCTCATCGTCGCCGCCGGCACCGGTTCCCGGTGCCCCGGTACGACCCGCAAGCAATTCGCCATGCTGGCGGACAAACCCCTTTTCCGCTGGAGCCTCGAACGGTTTCACGGCCACCCGCGGATCGATTCCGTTACCCTGGTCGGCCCGGCGGACAACGACGCCCTGCTGGCGGCCATGGCCCGGGAAGCCGCCGTTGTCGACATCGGTATCACGGTCATCCCCGGCGGCACCTCGCGCCCGGCTTCGGTGGCGGCGGGCATCGACCACCTCCGGGAGCGCCTGCCCGGAGAGGCGTACATTCTCGTGCATGACGGCGTGCGGCCGCTGGCGGACACCGAACTGATTTCCCGGGTGCTGGATGCCTGTGCTCCCGGCCGGGTGACGGTACCGGTAATCCGGCCGCCCGAAACCGTCAAGCTGCTGGCCGCCGACGACGCGATCGAACGCACCCTGGACCGCCGCCGCATCGGCCTCGCCCAAACGCCGCAGGCGGCACCGCTGGAGCTGCTGGCGGCGGCATTCGGGAAGCTTGCCGACCGCGCCGGCGATATCGTCACCGACGAGGCCCACCTGGTGGAAAGCGCCGGCCTCGGTGCCGGGTTTTGCGCCGTACCGGGTGATCCACGCAATATCAAACTGACCTACCCGGATGATTTTACCCGCGCGGCGGCATATCTGACCGCCGACCGGAACGACCCGATGCCGACCAACACCACCGCCGACCCGTACGCCGCGCCCGCGGGCGGCCTCCCGGCAGTGGGCTTCGGTTACGATGTCCACCGGCTGGTCGCCGACCGGCGACTGGTCCTCGGCGGCGTGGAAATTCCGTTCGAAAAAGGGCTCGCGGGCCATTCGGACGCCGACGTCGTAATCCACGCCATGGTGGACGCAATCCTCGGCGCCATCGGCGCCGGCGACATCGGCCGCCACTTTCCCGATACCGACCAGCGCCACCGCGATGCCGACAGCCGGGTTTTTCTCCGCCATGCCGTCGCCCTCGCCGATGCCCGCAGCTTCCGGCTCACCGCCATCGATGTCACCATCGTCGCCCAGCGTCCGAAACTGGCACCGCACCTCCCAGCGATGGAAGACACCCTGCGGGCCTGTCTGCCGGCCCCCTGCCGACTGAACCTCAAGGCCACCACCACCGAAGGCCTCGGCTTCACCGGCACCGGTGAGGGCATCGCCGCCTGTGCCGTCGCCACCGGCCTGCAACCGCTGCGTGGTTGACCACCCATGGGCACATCCGCCACCGTCCCCGCCGGAAAAAACATTTTTCGCTGTCTGCGCCGGGATCGCATCCGCACCTGCCTGCTGATATCCCTCGTCGTGCATCTCATGATGCTTGTCGGCGTACCCCGCTTCCGGCGCCTCCCCACTCCGACTACCGAACCCATCGTCGTGCACCTGCTGGAACCACGTGACACCCCGACCCCACCGCTGGCGCCGGAGCGGAAAACCGCCGCCGTGAGCAAAAAAAACGGCCGTCCGGTCATCCGGCCGAAACCGGAAACGAAACCGGCCGCGGCAGCCAAACCAATCGACAGACCGGCACCAGTCAACCCTCCGGAAAAAGCCCCGGAGAAACAAAAATCAGCGGAAAAACCGCGACCCGCCGATACCACCGGCGCCATCAGCCGCATCCGGGAACGGTTGACCCGGGAGCGGCACCAACAACGCGTGGATGACATCCGCCGTGATCTGCGGGATGAGCCGGCAACACCGGCGGCCACGCCCCCTCCGTCAGCGGCCGCCAGCTATTTCCTGCACCGCTATGCCGACGTGGTGAAAAAACGGATCACCGACCACTGGCAGCTGCCCGAACACCTTTCCACCGACACCCTGAAAGCCACGGTGGTGATGGTTATTGACGCCGCCGGTACGCTGCAATCGGTGTCCCTGGCGGACTCGTCCGGCAACCGGCTGTTCGACGCCTCGGTGCTTCGGGCGATCGAGGACAGCGCCCCGTTTCCACCGATGCCCGCACACCTGGAAATCCCCCGGGAGGAATTCGTTATCGGTTTCGACCCGATGGATATGAATTTACGTTGATGGAAGGCAATGATAAAACTGGTAATGTCCGGTATGTTTTTTTGCGGCACCATCCTCAGCGGGCCGGCCGCGGAGCCGGCGTCGCTGAGACTGTCTAACTCGCCCATGAAGGACCTCAGACAGCCCCAGCTTCCGCGCTCCACTCGCGATAACGATACCGATTTCGATCCCGATCACGGCCGCAGCAGCAATCACCAACCCCCAACAGGATAGGAAACCTTCATGCCCACCACTGCCACCGACACCATCCGCCCCCGGCCGGCAATCCGGCCGTCGCCGGCGGCCACCGCCCTGCGGTTCCTGCTCCTGCTCCTCCTGCTGTTGCCGGCGGCACCCGCCGCCGCGCGGGTCTACTTGGAGATCAACAACCCCAACATCAGAAAGATCCCCATCGCCGTCGCCCCGATCCGGGATTTCGCCGATCAGTCCCGGCCCACCACCGCTGCGGCCCGCAGCTGCCGCGAGGTAATCGTCGACGACCTTGACTTCTCCACCTTCTTCGACGTTCTCGCTGATTTGGGCTCCTATCTTGAAGATCCCGCCGGCGGCGGGGTGTCGCTGGGCACCTTCGACTTCAGCAGCTGGTCGCTCATCGGCGCCGAGATGCTGATCAAGGGTGCCTGCCGGCAGGCGGACGGCCACCTGGTGCTTGAGCTGCGGTTGTTCGACGTCTATGGCCAACAGATGATCACCGGCAAACGTTACCGCGGCGACATCGGCAGCGTCCGTCTCATGGCGCACCGGTTCTGCAATGAAGTGGTCCGGGCGGTAACCGGCATGGAAGGGGAATGCACCTCCAAAATCGCCTTTATCGGCCGCCAGACGAATGCCGGCTTCCAGGAAGTCTACATGATGGATTACGACGGCGCCAACCTGCAGCAACTGACCCGCAACCGGGCAATCAACATGTCGCCGGCATGGTCGCCGGATGTGAACAAGCTGTGCTACACCTCCTTCGAACAGGGCAACCCCGATCTCTACGTCATCGACTTCAATCGAAACAGCACCGCCCGGCTGGCCCACCGCCGGGGCGTCAACGCCGCCGCCGAGTGGTCACCCGACGGCAACCTGCTGACCCTCATGCAGCGTTTCGACGACAACAGCGAGATCAGCATCATTTCGGCCGCCGACGGCCGCCTCATGACCCGTCTGACCGACAACTGGGCCAACGAGGCGTCCCCCGGCTGGTCGCCCGACGGCAGCCGGATCGTCTTCGTCTCCGACCGCGCCGGCGGACCGCAACTGTATATCATCAGCCCCCGGGGCGCCGACCTCCGACGCCTGACCCGGGTCGGCACCCATAATGTTGCCCCGCACTGGTCGCCCCGGGGCGACTGCATCGTCTTCTCGGCCCTGGTCGACGGCAATTACCAGATCTGCACCATCAACCCCGACGGCAGCGGCTTCCGCCGGATCACCCGGATGCCCGGGGACTGCGAGGATCCCCAGTGGTCGCCCAACGGCCGTCACATCGTCTTCACCTCGCAACACACCGGCACCAAGCAGCTGATGGTCATGGACTGCTTCGGACGGGAAATCACCCCGCTGACCAGCGGCGCCCTGGAAAAATTCAACCCTTCGTGGTCGGCCAACCGCTAATACCCTCCCGGCTCCGGTTAAAATGGCGTTATTGGACTTGATTTTTTTTCCGGAAGCGGTTAGAGGTAGCTGAGTTTGACAATTATACTACAACCCCTCCATGCTCGATGGAGAAAGGAGACTGCGTCATCATGAAACAGAAGCACACCCTGATCCTCGTCTGTCTGGCCTTGGTTCTGGCCTTCGCACTTTCCGCCTGCAGCACGTGTAAAACCGATACCCTGGCCGAAGAAACAGTCTCCGAACCAGCCGGCATGACCACCCCGCAGGATGTCAAACCAGCGGAACCGGCAAGCCAACCTGGGATCAGTGAAAGCGGCCTGGCGGCGGACGGTGCCGGGAAGCCGGGTATCGGTGACCGCCTGGCACCGATCTACTTCGATTTTGACAAGTTCAACCTGAAGGATACCCCGCGCGCCACCCTGGCCAAGCACGCCCAGTGGCTGAAGGACAACGCCCGCGCGGTCATCCGTATCGAGGGCAACTGCGACGAGCGCGGCTCCAACGAGTACAACCTCGCCTTGGGTGAACGCCGGGCAGCAAGCGCGAAGAAATACCTCGTCTACCTCGGGATCTCCCCCGACCGGCTGGAAACCATCAGTTACGGTGAAGAGCGGCCGTTGTGTGCCGACCACAACGAAGACTGCTGGTGGAAAAACCGCCGGGACGATTTCGCCATCGTCGCCAAATGATGTCTTTTCAACCCCGGCACTCCCCGAACGCTTCTCGCCGGTACCACCCGACGGTTCACACCGTCGGGCTGGTGCTGGTTGGCACCTTTCTGCTTTCGGCCTGTGCCTCCGATCAGTACTATGTCCGCCTGGACGACTCGGTACACAAGCTGGAGCAGCGCGTCGGCACCATCGAACGGCAGCAGGAAGAGGAAGCGCACCGCGGCGCCGGCGATTTGCAGAAACAACTGGCCGATACCACCTTCCGTCTCGACAGCCTGGAAACCGAACTCCGGATGCTGAACGCCAGCGTCGAGGAAACCCGGCTCGGTCCCCGCGACCTGCCGGCAGTGGAAACCCGGGAACTGGAGCTGTTCTACGAACGGGTGGAAGCCCGGTTGCAGCAGCTGGAACAGAAGGTAGCCGCTTGCACCGCGGCGCCGCCGGCAGTTACCCCAGCCGCCGGCGCGCTGCCGGACGTTCCGGCACCGACGGATGCTTCCCGGCTTCAGGCTTCGTCCCCGGCGGAGCCGACCCCGCCGGCGACACCCGCGGCGCCGGCTCCGCCCAGCGCCCGTGAACGGGCTTTTTACGAAGACGCCTACACGGTTTACAAACGCGGCGACTACGATGCCGCCCGTAAAAAGCTGGTTAAATTCACCGAGGCATTTCCCCAGAGCCAGTACAAGGTCAACGCTCTTTTCTGGATCGCCGAGTGTTCGTACCAGGAAAAAAATTATGAAGAGGCGATTATCAAGTACGACGAGATCATCACCACCTACCCGGACCACCCCAAGGCTTCCAGCGCCCTGCTGAAGCAGGGGTTCTCCTTCCTGATGATCGGCGACCAGACCGACGGCGCCCTGATCCTGAAAAAAGTCATTGAGCGCTATCCCGACAGCGACCAGGCAGAAATCGCCCGTCGCAAGCTCGATACCCTGCGCTAGCTTTTACACCCCACCGTTCCCGGTGCCGTGTCCGTTATCCGCCGCGTTGCGGTAAGCGCGCGACGGACCGGGCGGTTGTCGACATACACATCTTTCTTGTGGCTTCGCAACAACACCTTCTTCTTCGCTGCGCAAAAACCGGGTAATGCAGCGTCAACATCCGCCGGATCCTTCCGGTTCTGCACCCGGAGAATCCGCAGGACTGACGGTATCGCCCCGCTTACGGTAGCACCTCGTTCATACCCAATCTGGCAGCTGATGCGGCTCCACCATTTCTCCCCGGCACATTATTTGCTTTCAATCCCACAGCACCCGGAAACGGATCGCCCCACGGCATGCCTATGCACCTGCACTGCCCGTATTCCCTCAACCTGAGGTATCCCCGGAAGTCCACGACCAGGCCAATAGCGTCACAACGGTCATGGAACCGGCCGGCATCGGAGTATTCGATTGCATCTCTGTAATCACGGTTGCACGTCCGGGACATCAAACGAAAAAAACGTCTATGGGAAAACCTATTTTTTGACTCGCCGGATAAAAAAGCTAAAAATGTTGACAAAATAACCGACAGGTATAATATCTCTTCCGAGTATGTAGGAACATTATTTTCCATTATCGGGGGCCTGCACGGCTTTTTTCGCAACCCGATCCTTTGACCCATATCTGGAAAATAACATGCTTTTCGTTAAACCTAAAACCCTGATGGGGCTCAACATCGGCTCAAGCTGCATCAAGATTGTCGAGCTGAAGGGCAAGGGTTCCCACTATACCCTGGAAAATTTCGGCATCTCCATCCTGCCGTCAGACACCATTGTCGATGGCACCATCATGGATTCAATGTCCATCGTCAACGCCGTCAAGAACCTGGCGGCCAACTTGAAAACCAGGAAAAAACACGTCTGCACCTCAATTTCCGGCCACTCGGTGATCATCAAGAAGATCGTCATGCCGCTGATGGATGAGGCGACGGTGGAAAACACCATCCATGGAGAAGCGGCCAATCATATCCCCTACGATATCTTCGACGTCAACCTCGACTTTCAGATCATCGGTCCCAGCGCCGAGAGCAACGACAGCATGGACGTGTTGCTGGTGGCGGTGAAAAAGGACGTCATCGGTGATTATCTCGCCGTCATCGAGACGGCCGGCCTTAACCCGGTGGTCGTCGATGTCGACACCTTCGCCATCGAAAACATGTATGAATTCAATTACGAAGACGACGATGAAGAGATTGTCGCGCTGGTCGACATCGGCGCCAACCTCACCAACATCAACATCCTCAAGAACAAGGTATCGGCCTTCTCCCGCGACATCACCGTCGGCAGCCGGATGGTGACCGAGCAGTTACAGAAACAGCTCAACCTCAACTATCAACTGGCCGAACAGCTGAAGCTCGGCACCCTGATCAAGGGAATCAACGCCGCCGATGCGAAACGGATGATCAACGAGGCCTCTTTTTCGTTTATCAATGAGATCTGCAAGACCATCGATTTCTTCCATGCTTCCGCCGCCAACAGCAGCCGGATCGGCAGAATTTACCTGTGCGGCGGGGGTGCGACCCTGAAGGATCTGCCGGCGGCCATCACCGAACGGACCGCAATTCCGACGGAGGTTATCGACCCCTTCCGCCGCATTGCCATCCCGGAAAAGAGGTTCGACCCACAGTATATCCGTGAGATCGCGCCGCTGGCCGGCGTCGCCATGGGACTGGCACTCAGGAAGGATACGTCCACATGATCCGCATCAACCTGCTGCCCGTCCGCGCCGAACGCAAGAAGCAGACCCTGCGCAACCAGATGGCCGTGGCAATGTTCGTTCTCGCCCTGACCATCGGCGGCATCGGCGGCGCGGCCTGGTACCAGCGGCACCGTCTGCACACCACCGACGCCGCGCTCAAGCGCACCGAACGGCAGATCAAGGCCCTGCAGCCGGTCATCGACAAAATCAACCGCTACAAGGAACAGAAGGCGGAACTCGAACGCAAGATCGGGGTTATCGCCCACCTGGACGATTCACGCCGGGAACCGCTCCATGCGCTTCACGACCTGAATCGCTTGCGTCCTGAAAAGCTGTGGTACACCTCCCTCAACCGCAAGGACACGCGGCTGGAAATCAAAGGTATCGCCATCGACAACGAGACTATCGTTGAGTTCCTCAACAACCTGTCTCGATCGATGACGCTGGGTCAGGCAGAGCTCATGTACCTGCGCTCGCATTCCCTGCAGGATCTGGAACTCAAGGAATTTCTCGTCAACGTGACTCTGTCCCCCGCAACCGCGCCTCCTGCCGACCCGCAGGGACAAAGCTGAGGATTGCCCATGGCCGGCCCCGACCTGGATTTCATCCATACTCTCCCGACGGCAAAAAAGGTCCTCGCCCTCGTCGCCATGGTGGCCGCTCTGGTCGGCATCTACGCCTATTTTTTCTTTCTCCCCGGGCAGCAGAAGCTTGAACGGCTGGACAAGAAACTCCGCAAGTCCCAGATGACCCTCGCCCAGTCCCGGCAGATTGCCAGCCGACTGCCGGAATTCGAGCAGGAAATAACCGCCTTGCAGATTACCTTCAAGGCGGCGGCGAGCAAGCTGCCCGACAGCCGCGAGATTCCCGAGCTACTGCTGAACATCTCGCGTCTCGGCAAGGACAACGGCCTGGAGTTCAGGTTTTTCGAGCCCAAGAAGGAGGTTCCGGCGGAATTTTACCATGAGGTTCCCATCGATCTCGAAATAACCGGCGGCTACCATGCCACCGCCTCGTTCTTCACCGATATCTGCACCCTGCCGCGGATTGTCACCATCCACGACTACATGATGCACGACCACAAGGTGGAAAACGGACGGGATGCCATCAACACCCGGGTCAAGCTCGTTACCTACACCTTCAGGGACCAGCCGCAGCCCGCCAAAGAGGCCGGTAGATAATCGCCATGACCATGATGCGACAGAGTGCGATTTCCCATCGTATCCTCCTCCTCCTGGCCGCGATCGTGATTCTCGCCGCGCTGGCCGCCGATTTGCCGGCGGCGACGGCGGATGATCCCGGCGGACAACCGGCCGGCCAGCCGGCGATCGGCGACATCGATGACGACCGGCAGTTCCGTTACCTCTCCCTCGGGCGGACCGATCCCTTCCGGCCGTTCATCAGCTTCACCCAGATCGAACGGCCTATTCCGACGGAAAATCCCGCTTCACCGCTGGAAAGTTATGCCATCAACCAGTTCAAGCTGGTAGGCATCCTGCTCGGACCGCAGAATTACGCGATGATCGAAGATCCCGAACAGATCAGCTATACGGTCCGCGAGGGAGACCGGCTGGGCAACCTCAGCGGCACCATCTTGAGTATCCAGGACAACGGCCTGGTGGTCAGTGAGCCCTATCTCGATATCTACGACCGCCAGCAGGTACGGAACGTCACGCTGAAGCTCCATAGCGATGATGATTCAGGGGGTAACTAGCCATGCGGATCCTGTCTGACAGAATACGGACCACCACGCTTCGAGGGGCGGCCCTGTTCATCGCCCTGCTGGTCCTGGCACCGGCGGCGACAGGTGCCCGGCAGGCGGAAATCTCGGTACGGACGGAGCCCCATCCCGAACGCATCCTGGTGGTCTTCGACGGTGAGCAACCGATGGAACAGCACGCCACCTTCCACCTGTTCCACGTCGACAACCCGCCTCGGCTGGTGATCGATTTTCCCGCCGCCGCCGTTCTGCCGGAGGATATCGGCGCCGCCCTGGCACCCACCGCATTCAGCGGCTTCCGCTACACCGTCTATCCCGAAAAGAGCCGGGTGGTTTTCGACACCGACAACGACACCCTGCCGGCATACAGCTTCGTCACCACCGACAACCGCCTCGAGCTGTCGCTGCCCGCCGGCAAAGCGGCGGACAGCACTGTTGACCCCGACGATGCAGTGAACCGGGCAATCACGCAGTCGGAGACGGCAACCAGGGCCGGGACCGATACGCAGACCGCCCCCCCCCCCGTCCCGCGGAAGGCGAAATCACGGCACTCTCCGGACCTGGTCACGGTTGATTTCAAGGAAGCCGACTTGCAAAACGTGTTCCGCTTCTTCGCCGACATCAAGAATCTCAACGTCATCATGCGTGACGACGTCAAAGGCTCCGTCACCCTGAAACTGAAGAACGTGCCCTGGCGCCAGGCCTTCGACATCGTCCTGAAGACCCACGATCTGGGCATGGAGCGGGACGGCAACGTCATCCGCATCGCCCCTCAGAGCCGCTTCCGGGCGGAGAAGGAACTGCTGGCACAGCAGAAGAAGGCCGAGGTGCAACTCGAGGACACCCGCATGGAGATCCTCAAGGTGAATTTCGCCACCGCCGGGGAGATCGCCCCGCGGCTGCAGACCGTGCTCTCGGACCGCGGCAGCACCGATACCGACGAGCGGACCAACTCCGTCATCGTTACCGACATCCCCCGGCACATCAAGCTCGCCCGCGACATGCTCGACCAGCTCGACATGCCCATCAAGCAAGTACTCATCGAGGCCAAGATCGTCAAACTGGAGTCGTCGGCAGTAAGGGACATTGGCATCCAGTGGGGCGGCGTCTGGGCCGACCACTCGAACGACACCTATTACGGCGTCTCCGGATCCGGAGTCGGCTCCACCGGTATGCCCACCGTCACTCCCGAAGGCGGACCGATCATCGACAGTGGCTACGCGGTGAACCTGCCGGCATCCGGGGCCACCAGCGGCCTGGGGCTGATCTTCGGCAAGGTCAACCTGTTCAATCTCAACGTCCGCCTTTCGGCCCTCAAGAACCGCAACCGCGCCCAGATCCTCTCGGCGCCGAAGGTTCTGGCCCTGGACAACCACCAGGCGCGCATCGGCCAGGGGCTCGAAATTCCCTACCAGACCACCTCCGACGAGGGCACCACCACCGAGTTCAAAAAGGCCGAGCTGAGCCTCGAAGTTACGCCACACATCACCAACAACAACAACGTCTCCATGGACGTCTCGATCAACAAGGACTCCATCGGCCAGCAAACCAGTGACGGTCCGGCGATCAACACCCAGAACGTCGAGACCACCCTGTTACTGTTCAACGGCGAGACCGCCGTCGTCGGCGGCATCATCGAGCGGGACGACAGCAAGGATGTCGGCGAAGTCCCCGGGCTGTCGAACCTGCCACTGGTCGGTGATTTCCTCTTCAAGCACAAGTACGACAAGACATCCCAGACTGAACTGCTGATTTTTCTAACCCCCACGGTTGTCCCGACGCGAACCGCGAGCCAGCTCTGACGGTTCCGTCACTCCTCCCCCTCCCGTACCGGGTTCCCTGTAGGGAACCCGGTTTTTTTGGTTTGCCAATCCCCTGTCATCCATACTATGATGAAGCCGTTAACGTTGCCGGAACACGCGGAAATCATGGTAAATGATTGCAACGGACCGTTTGCGAAGCCGGCACCCTTGCCAACCGGGAAACCTGCCATGCTCACCTGTCTTACCGCCGGAGAGTCCCACGGACCGCAACTGACGGCGATTATCTCGGGCCTGCCCGCCAACCTGCCGCTGGCCGCGGCGGATATCGACCTTGACCTCGCCCGACGCCAGTGCGGTTATGGCCGCGGCGGCCGTATGACCATCGAACGTGACCGGGTCGAATTCCGCTCCGGCGTCCGCCACGGCCTGACTACCGGTGCCCCGCTCACCCTGGTGATCGCCAACCGCGACTGGGAGAACTGGGAGCGGCGAATGTCGGCCGCCGCAGCGGACCGCGACACCGCCGACCCCGTCACCCGTCCGCGTCCGGGACACGCCGATCTGCCGGGCTGCCTCAAATACTGCCAGCACGACACCCGCAACATCCTCGAACGCGCCAGTGCCCGGGAGACGGCTATCCGCACGGCTGTCGGCGCGACGGCAAAGAAGCTGCTGGCCGTCTGCGGCATCCGTGTGTGGTCATGGGTCACCGGAATCGGCAACATCGATATCGCCCCGCCGACCGGCCGCAATCCGGAGGATCTGCATCGGAGAGCAGAGGAATCGCCGTTCCGCATTACCGACCCGAATCGTGAAGCGGAGTTGGTAAGACTGGTGGATGACGTGAAACAGGCGGGTGACAGCCTCGGCGGCACGTTTCAGGTGGCGGTCACCGGGGTACCGGCGGGCCTGGGCAGCCACATCCAGCACCATACCAGGCTGGACGGACGCCTGGCGCAGGCGATGATGAGCATCCAGGCGATCAAAGGGGTGGAAATCGGCATCGGTTTCGCCGCCGCCCGGCGGCGAGGATCGACGGTACACGATCCCATCGGCTGGAAACCGGGACGGGGATTCGGCCGTGAAAGCAACCGGGCGGGCGGCATCGAGGGCGGCATGAGCAACGGCGAAGACATCCTCCTCACCGCAGCGATGAAGCCCATCCCGACCCTCTATCAACCGCTGGCGTCGGTGGACATGATAAGCAAGGAACCATTCGCCGCCGGCATCGAACGATCTGATGTCTGCGCCGTACCGGCGGCAGCGGTGGTCGGTGAGGCGGCAGCGGCGTGGGAAATCGCCGCGGCGCTGCTGGAGAAATTCGGTGGCGACCATCTCGACGAGATCCGCCGAGCGGTGGAGACATATCGTGCCGACCTGGCAACCTTCTGAACGCCCCACCGCACTGAGCAACGATCCGGCGGCGGCGATCATCCTCATCGGTTTCATGGGCAGCGGCAAAACCGCTGTCGGCCGGGAACTCGCCCGGCGCTTGGAGCAACCGTTTTACGATCTCGACGACCTGATCGAACGGGAGGCCGCCCTGGCGATCACGGCCATCTTCCGCAGCCTGGGGGAGACCTATTTTCGTACCCTGGAGCTTTTCCTACTGCGGCGCCTGCTGACGGATGTGACCGTCGCCGGCACCGCGGCACCGGTGATCGCCACCGGCGGCGGCATCGTCACCACCCCCGCCGCCCGCGACCTGCTCCGTCGCGTTGCCGGCACGGTCATTCACCTGCGGGTAGACGCGACAACGGCGGCCCGGCGGGTAGCGGCGGACGGTGCGACCCGGCCGCTGCTCAACGGCCGCCATGACATCCCGCTGCCGGAGGAAAACCGGCTCCGGAAAATTCAAGGCCTCCTGCACAGCAGAAGGCCCTGTTATGAAGCATGCTCCCGGTTGGTGGCAGATACCGATGGACTCTCCGTCATCGAGGTGGTCGACCGGCTGATTACCGCCCTCGGCAACCGTTCGGCAACCGCCTCCCGCCCTGATTCCAACACTTAAACGACGGTTACGGTTGCATCTACTCCCGGAATCGACAATTAAAAAAAATCTGCCGGCGGCGGCGCTCCCTACTGCCGCCGGAGCTCATCTGGCCGCGGGCTCACCGCCGCCAGCCGGCGCGGCTGGTTCGGCCGCCGCTGGCTCCGCCGCCGGTGCGGCACCGTCAGGCACGGCGGATTGCTCCATCGGTGCCGATTCCACCGGTGCGGCGGGCTCGGCCGCGGCGGGTTCCGCCGCCGGCGCGGCGACCGGGGCTTCAACCGCCGGCCGCATTTCCTGGAAGCCCTCCATCAACGTTCCCTTGGCGCGGTGCGCCGAGATGATCGTCAGGGACAGGGACGTGATCATGAACAGCGCCGCGGCCCCGGCGGTCAGCCGGGTGAAGAACTTGCTGGATCCGGAACTGCCGAACAGGGTCTGACTGCTGCCGGCACCGAAGGCCGCGCCCATACCGGCGCCGCTGCCAGTCTGTAACAATATAATCACAATCAGCGCCAGGCTGACGACAAGGTGCAGGGCAATAATAATGGTTGTCACCGCGCAAACTCCTCCTGCCGGGAAATTAAACCTCCATAAAGGTCACGTTCCCTAGCAGGAAAGCGGTGGATTGTCAAGCATGATGGCCTGGGGAAACCGGTGCCGCAGCGGCGATCGCGGCAAAGGATGCCGGAGCCAGGGAGGCGCCGCCAACCAGCACCCCGTCGATGTCCTCCCGGGACATGATTTCGGCGGCATTATCGGGCTTAACGCTGCCGCCATAGAGAATCGGCAGCCGTGCGGCGATCGCCGGCAGCAGGCGGCAAAGCTCATTCCGGATGTGGACATGCATCTCCCCGGCATCGTCCGGGGTGGCCGTACGCCCGGTGCCGATGGCCCACACCGGCTCGTAGGCGATCATCAGGTCCACCGCCGCCGGCAGGCCGTCCAGGGCCGATTCCAGCTGGCGGGAAACCACCGCCGCCGCCTGCCCGGCTTCGCGCTCCGCCAGGGTTTCACCGACACAGAGAATGGGCTCCAGACCACCGTTCAGCACCGCCCGCAGCTTGTCGCGGACAAAATCGTCGGTATCACCGAAAAACTGCCGGCGCTCCGAATGCCCCACCAGCACCATGCCGGCGCCGGTTTCGCGGATCATCGCCACCGAGGTTTCCCCGGTAAAGGCGCCGGCATCCGCCGGGTGGCAATTCTGCGCCGCCAGCCGGATATCCGCCGCGCCGCAGGCGTCAGCCAGCGGCGCCAGCAGGGTCAGGTTCGGGGCCAGAAGGACGGTGAGCCGCGAACGATCCGGCAACCCGGCCAATCGCGGGACAAAGTCATCGAGAAACGCCCGGCCGCCGGCGATGCCCAGGTGCATCTTCCAGTTGCCGGCAATGACAATCGGTCGCTCCATGAGTTCCCCCCCTTTCAAAAAAAGCGTCGCCGACCGGTGGCCGGCGACGTGATCGGATCAGCATGGCGGTACGCCCGGTTTCCGGCACCACTACCGGCGTGGCGGCACGGCAAGGGAAACGGCAGGGGCAACGGCAGAGACCGCCGACTCAGTCGCCGCCACCGCTGCCGCACCGGGATTCAAGCGCGGCAATGGCCGGCAGGGTCTTGCCCTCGAGCAACTCGAGGAAAGCACCGCCGCCGGTGGAAATATAGGATATGCGGTCCACCTCGCCGGACTTCTGCACCGCGACATCGGTATCGCCACCGCCAACGATGGTCAGGGCATAGGTGTTGGCGACGTTGTGCACCATCGCCCGGGTACCGCGGCTGAAAGCATCGATTTCGAAGGCCCCCATCGGGCCGTTCCAGATAATGGTTTTGGCGTTCTGGATCACCTCGTTGAACAGGGTCGTGGTTGCCGGACCGATATCCAGGCCCATCCAGCCGCGGGGAATCTCCTGGATCGGCACCACCCGGGTATCGGCATCGGGCGCCAACCGGTCACCGGCAACACAGTCCACCGGCAGATAGAAGCGCACCCCTTTCTCAATCGCCTGGCGGAAGATCTCACCGGCCTGGGCGACCATATCCTCCTCCACCAGGGACTTGCCCAGACCGAAGCCCATGGACTTGAGGAAGGTGAAGGCCATCGCCCCGCCGACGATAACCTTGTCGGCCAGGTTGACCATGTTGGCCATCGCCCCCAGCTTGCTGGAAACCTTGGCACCGCCGATAATCGCCACCAGCGGCCGCATGGGATTGTCCATCGCCCGGTGGAAATAGTCCAGTTCGGCCTTCATGAGAAAACCGGCGTAACACTCAGGCACGTATTCGGTAATTCCCACCACCGAGGCATGGGAACGGTGGGCGGTGGCGAAGGCGTCGTTGACATAGACATCGATACCATCGGCGAGGGCACGGGAGTACTCCCGGTCGTTGGCACTTTCACCGGGGTGAAAACGCAGATTCTCCAACAGCAACACCGCCCCCGCCGGCGCCTCCGCCAATGCCTGTTTCACCACCGCCCCGACACAGTCGGGCAGGAAGGTGACATCCTTCTTCAGCAGGCGGCCCAACCGCTTCGCCACCGGAGCGAGAGAAAATTTCGGTACCACCTGGCCCTTGGGTCGGCCCATATGGGAGGCGAGAACGACGATCGCATCCTCGTCCAACAGGGCGTTTATCGTCGGCAGCACCCGGCGGATACGCACGTCATCGGTTATATTGCCGCTCTCGTCCAACGGGACGTTGAAATCGACCCGGACGAACACCCGCTTGCCTCGCAATGACCCATTGGCCAACTCATTGATATACCGTACCATCGCAGATCACCCCTTTGACCGCTTTGCGGTTCGCCGGCCGGACGCCCGGGACGCACATTCCAAAACCATGCCGCCGCGCCCCGGCCGGTTGATGAAAAACCGTCTCCCGGCTACAGCAGACCGCTCCGCCGCGCGACGTAAACCGTCAGATCATTCAGGCGGTTGGCGTAGCCCCACTCGTTGTCGTACCAGCTCATGACCTTGAGCATGGTATCGTCCATGACATTGGTAAGCCCGGCATCGACAATGGAGGAAAAGGGGTTGTGGTTAAAATCGATGGACACCAGGGGCTCGTCACTCACCGCGAGAATCCCCTGCAAGTCGCCGGCGGCGGCCCGGCGGAAGGCGTCGTTCACGACCTCGGCGGTCACCGGCTTTGCGGTCTCCACCACGAGATCGACGAGGGAGACGTTGGGGGTCGGGACGCGGATCGCAAGGCCGTCGAGACGACCCTTGAGCTGCGGCAGCACCAGACCCACCGCAGCGGCGGCGCCGGTGGTGGTGGGAATCATGGACACGCCGGCGGCACGGGCACGGCGCAGATCCTTGTGACGCGCGTCGAGGATCTGCTGATCCCGGGTATAGGAGTGAATCGTCGTCATAAGGCCGCGTCTGATGCCGCAGAGCTCCACCAGCACCTTGGCCACCGGGGCGAGGCAGTTGGTGGTGCAGGAGGCGTTGGAAACGACGAAATGGGCCGCCGGATCGAAGTCTTCATGGTTGACCCCCATGACGATGGTGGCATCTGCCCGCTTCACCGGCGCCGAAACCACCACCCGCTTGACGCCGCCGTCGAGAAACACGGCGGCCTTGTCGCGGTCGCGGTAGATTCCCGAACACTCCATCACCACGTCCACTCCGAGATCCCGCCACGGTACGGTTTGGGGATCCCGGGCGGCGATCAGTCTGATCTCCCGGCCGTTGATGGTGAGAGACTTGTCACCGGGAACCACGTCGGCCGCCAGGGTCCCGGCGACCGAATCGTATTTCAACAGGTGAGCCATGGTCTGGGCGTCATCGATGGTACTGACGACAGCCCGAAAATTCAGCCGGTCGTCGTTCGCCGCCGCCCGCAGGCAATCCCGACCGATGCGCCCGAAACCATTCACCGCCACATTCACAGCAGCCATTTTTCCCTTCCCTCCATGTCGCTGAGATATTCCTGAATGTCCTTAGTCCGTCACCCCGCCGACCGGGGCATTCAATCATGATGGGACCGTAACCAGCGCCAAAACACGTCAAGACAGGATGACACCGTAACGGATCCGGATTCATGGCACGCGAAAGCCGAGGAATGCGGCGTGACTGGAAGTACGCCGCAGTGTCCGAGCTCGCGGCACCTGCCTGCGTACGGCACGCACAGGCAGGCAACGAAGAAGTTGGAGTTGTCAGGCAGCCGTCAAGCAAGACTCCGTTCCAAATATAACAAAAGAAATCCCCCCGTCAACCTGTAACCATCGGCCAATATCAGCCGAAAAACCGGCACCGTACCGGCAGGCGGATTCGCGGCGGCCAAAAGTCGAGGAATGAGGCATACATGGAAGTACGCCGCAAAGGCTCGACCGGCAACGCAACGAGGAAGATGGAGTGGTTACGACACCATAATCATTGCTGGAGCCGTGAAGGAACCTTAACGACTGCCTGCTGACGGTGAAAAGGGAATACTGCCGTTTCCCGGCCGACACCCTTCAGCCGCCGGCCGGAAAATCGGCCCCGCCACCGGTACCGACGCGGTTTTCCGGCGTCAGGCCGCAGGTTTCCCGGTACTCCTTCAGCTTGTTGCGAAGCGTCCGGATGCTGATCCCCAACATCTCCGCCGCCCGCGTCCGGTTGTTGTCCACCGCGTCGAGGGTACAAAAGATCATGCGGCGTTCGACCTCGGCCAGCGGCATGCCGGCGGCAAACTCCGTCGCCGCCCCGACACCGGCGGAGTTTGCCGCCGGCAGGCCGGATGCGGCATCCGCATCCGCCGCCGACAGATCTATCGCCGACAGATCTATATCCGGCAGTTCCCCGTCCCCCATCAGGAGATCACCGACCTCGATCAGCGTCCCGTCGGCGAAGACCACCGCCCGTTCGATGATGTTTTCCAGCTCGCGGATATTGCCGGGGTAATCATAGGCGTGCAACCGCCGGCGGGCGGCGGGAGAGATGCCTCCGATGTTCTTGCGGTTGCGCCGTCGGTAGCGGTCGATAAACAGCTCGAGCAGCGGATCGATGTCACCCGGCCGCTCCCTGAGGGGCGGGATGGTCAGCGGAATGACGTTGAGACGGAAATAGAGATCCTGGCGAAAGCGACCGGCATCGACCTCCTCGCGGATGAGGCGATTGGTGGTGGCGATGATACGGACGTCCACGGGCACCGGTTCCCGGCCACCAACGCGGTCCACCTCTCCCTCCTGGATCACGCGCAGCAGCTTGCTCTGCAGCGCCAAGTCCATCTCCGACACCTCGTCCAGCAGCAGGGTGCCGCCATGGGCCAATTCGAATTTTCCCGGCTTGCGGGCGAAGGCACCGGTGAAAGCGCCCTTCTCGTGGCCGAAGAGTTCACTTTCAAGAAGGTTGGCGGGCAGGGCGGCGCAGTTGATGGCGACAAAGGGTTTGTCCGCCCGCCGGCTCTGGTGGTGGATGAAGCGCGACAGGACCTCCTTGCCGGTGCCGCTCTCCCCCTGGATAAGCACGGTAGCATCGCTGACCGCCGCCTTGCGGGCAAACAGCGCCACCCGGGCCATCGCCGGATCACGGCAGATGAGTGAGGACCCCGCGCCGGGCGATGCCGCGGCCGCCGCGGGCGGGCGATGCGGCACGGCGCGGATCAGCGCCGCCGCCGCATCGTCAATGGAAAGGCCGCGTTTCAGCAGGTAATCCACCACCCCCGCCCGGATGGCGGCAATGGCACCGGACACCGAGGGCGTGGCGGTGAGCACCACCACCGACAGCTCGGGAAAGGCATCACGCATTGCCGCCAGCGGCGACGGCGGCCGATCGCCGCCGTCCAGCTCACCGGCCGCCAGGATGAACGGCCCTTCACGGCGGATAACCGCGACCGGGTCGCCGCCCGGAGGCAGGGCGATCACCGTTAGTCCCGCCCGCTCGAGGGCCGGACGCAGCCGTTCACAGTAATCCTGATCGGGATCCCAGAGCAGAATCTTCATCAACGGCTCCCCGCCCGCCAGCGTTTCTCCTGCAGCAGATCCACGGTCATGTTTGTCCAGGGGCTGTCCGGGCAGGTGGCCCGCATGGTTTCCAGCAGCCGCTCCAGTTCCGCGAGGCGGTCCAGCCGCGCCAGCGCGGCACCTTGCCAGTACAGCAGTTCGGCAACCGTCGCCGGATCGTCCTCCAGCAGCGCGGCCTCCCGGAACCACCGCAGTGCCCGCTCGCCGGCCTCACCGGCGTAGTAGAGCCGTCCCAGGGATGCCGCGAGAACGGCGCGCCGGCTCCGGGAGACCAGGGCGGGATTATCGGTCGTCAAAGCGACCGCCTCCTCCAGGATGGCGATGGCGGCCGCGGGCCGCCCGGCCTCCTGCTGCAGCATCCCCATGCGGATGAGCAGCACCGCCAGGCGGTCGGCGGCCCGGTGGTGCCGCCGCAGCTCCGCAAGCAGCTCCAGGGCGGCATCCCGCTCCCCCCGGGCCGCCAGGGCATCGGCCTGCAGCAGCCGCAGGCGGTAATCCCACGGCCGCGGCAGCGAAGCAGCCAG
Source organism: Candidatus Anaeroferrophillacea bacterium (assembly GCA_016933675.1). Classification (GTDB taxonomy): domain Bacteria; phylum Desulfobacterota; class Anaeroferrophillalia; order Anaeroferrophillales; family Anaeroferrophillaceae; genus JAFGAM01. Next base: position 35,235 of record JAFGAM010000006.1, on the reverse strand, counting down.
CAGCGGCGCCAGCACCGCAGCGGCGGCAGCCGGATCACCGAGCTTCAGGTGACAGAAGGCCATGCCCCAGCCGATCTCCAGCCGGGGAAGAAGATCGGGATCGCAGGCGGCGAGGGGAACGTAGAGTTCCACGGCCCCCTGGTACAGCCCCTGCCGGCGCATGGCATCGGCCAGCCACAGGTAGGGATAAAGACGGTCCGGGCGAGGCAGGAAGGTCCGGCCGTAGCGATCCTGCAAGGCGATCATCGCAGTATAATCACCCTTGCGATAGTACCCTTCCAGTTCATCATGAAGCACGTCGCGCATGGTCTCCAGCGCCGGGCCGCGCAACTGGGGATCGATGTCGACCTCGAAGAGCAGATCCAATTCGCGCCGGGCGGCGGCGTATTCCCGCCGGCGATAATGCAGTTGTCCGAGACGCAGACGGGCGATGTGCGCCAGAGGATTATCCGCCCCGCCCCGGGCGACAACCTGGCGGTAGCAGGCGGCGCTATCGAGAAACTCCTCGTAGGTCTCACGCTCGGCGGCGGCAAGATCGAGGTTTTCCCGCTCGCCGATGCGGGCCAGGCTGAGACGCGCCAGCAGGGCACCGTCGGTTTCGGGATACTCGCGAATCACCGTGCTCAGAACCGCCAGCCCCTGCAGCAGTGACCCCTCCGCAATCAGCGTATCACCCACCCGGGTCAGAGCGAGATTGGTAAGCCGGTGTTCGGGAAAGAGGTTGCGCACCGTCAGCAGGTATTCCCGCGCCCGCGGCAGTTCTCCCACCTGCTGGTAACAGGCACCGATCAGGTAGAGCGACTCGGCATCCTGCGTCGGATAGACCGGGAACCGCTTCAGCGCCGTTTCGTACAGCTTGCGGGCACGGCCGTAATCCCCCTCCCGGCAATGGCTGTTGGCCTCGTAATATCGGGCCTCCGCCCGGAACGTGTCATCGCCGGCAGCGTCATCGTCCCCGATCCCGGCAAACAGCACCGCCGCCCGGCCCCAGCGTTCCATACGATAGTTCAGCCGTGCGGCTCGAAGCCGCGCAGCGGCGGCGAACTCGCTGTCCGGATACTGCCGCAAGACGATCTCATAGACCCCGTCGGCCTCATAGGAGAACCCCAGGGATTCGTACAGCCGGCCGACCTGCAGCCAGGCCCAGGGGGCATCCTCGTGTTCCGGAAAACGGCGGACCACGGCAAGGTAATCGTTAATGGCGCGGTGCACATCGGGGGACTGTTCGGCCGCTGCCTGCCGGGCCCGCGCATCACTGATACGAAAACGCGCCCCCGGCACCAGCGGCGACGCCGGAACCTCCCGGATCAGAGTGGTAAAACGCTCCACCGCGGCATCGAAATTGCCCTCATGGTACAGCCGCAGTCCCTCGTCGTAGAGCGTCGCGGCGGCATCATCCCGCCGCTGCTCGCGGGGTCCCGGAACCGGCTCCGGGGACGGCAGCGCCGCGGTCCCCGGAACCGCCGTACCGTCCCCGGGCGACCCGTGGACGGCCGCCGGCGCCGGTATCCCTGCCGCTGCGGCCGGAAGCGCCTCCGTCCCGACGACCGCAAGAACCGGACCACCACCCTCGACAGCCGTTTCCGCCGGCGCTCCGGTCTTCGGGGCAGTGCCGGCCGGCGCCCGGTATTCCGGTGCCGGCAGAGGATGGACTCCCGGAAGCGGCGATGCAGCATCCGCGTCCACCGGAACCACCGTGGTATCACCCCGCTTAGCTTCCGCGGTCGGCGCGGAAAGCGAACCCGCAGGCACCGGCGGCGGCACATCATCGGGAGACGGGGAAGCCGGTACCGCCTCCACATCGGCAATGTCCGTCACCCCCGGTGCCGGCAAAGCTTCCGCATCCGCCGGCGTTACCCGGCCCGCGGGGGGATCAGCGGCAGCAGCCGACGTCGAGGCCTCCCCGGCAGCCGTCAAGGCTGAAACTGCCGCCCCGTCAGCCGATACCGACGGCGCCTCGGCAGCCGGCAATACGCCGGTGCCGGCAGGAACATCGCCGGCCAGCGAGATCACGACCGCGGGCGGCTCCGGCACGACCGCCGCGGATTCCGCCGGCGCTGCGGTTTCGTCAACGCCCCCCGCCGCCGCTTCTTCATCCGTGCGGCCAGCGGGGGCCACCCCTGCGCCCCCCGCCGGTGACGACGTTTCCGGGGCTTCATCCGGGCCGCCGGCCACAGTCCGCGGAAAAAGGTCCAGAACCAGCACCGGCGGCGAACCGAAAAGCCCGGCATGGTAGTCGAGGATAGGCGCCCGTAGGGCGACCGTGATCGCCAGCCGGTCGTCCTCCTCCTGCACCGTGACGGTGCTGATCAGCCGTTCGTCCACCACCTGTCGCGGCGGCACGCGAAGATTGACGAACCCGTACAGGTTGACGATCACCCGGTCGGCATCTTGCCGGACCTCGTAAAACCCCTCGCCGGTCAGGCGCAGAACAACGCGGGTCTTGTCGGCAAAACTGCCGATCTTTACCGACCGCAGCTCCTTTTCCGCCGCCGCCACCGGGATCGCGCCCGGCCCCGCCAGCAGCCAGAGCGCGACCAGCAGCACCGCGAGGCGGACACCGTGACCGGTCAGCCCCCGATGCCCTTCAGACCGCGGTCCCGTCATGGCCTCCCGGCACCTGTCCGGCATCGATCCGGTTGCGTTTCATCTTCTCTATCAGGGTTGTCCGGTTCACCTGCAGCAGTTGGGCGGCGTGTTCCTTGACGCCGCCGGTCTGTTCGAGCGCCTGGAGAATCAACTCCCGCTCCAGCCGCGTCACCTCGCTTTTGAGCGAGATGCCGGAGGCCGGAATGCGCCGGTCGGCGGCCGTTTCCACCGTCCCGCCGACGGCGCCGGCAACCGGTTCCCCGGCGATAATCTTCTCCGGCAGATCGATGGGCTGGATGTAGCCGCCATCCTTGAAGACCAGCACCCGCTCGATGACGTTTTCCAGTTCGCGGACGTTCCCCGGCCAGGGATACTCGGCCAGCAGCGCCAGGGCCTCGTCGGTAATCCCCCGCACCGGTGGCCGGCGGCGGCCGCGGTTTTTCCGGTCAAGGAAAAATTCCACCAGACAGGGAAGATCATCGGTCCGGCGGCGCAGGGGCGGCAGGGTAACCGGCACGACGCTGAGGCGGAAGAAGAGATCCTCGCGGAAGCTGCCATCGCGTACCGCCTGCTCGAGGTCACGGTTGGTGGCGGCAACAAAACGGACGTCGATCCTTTTCGCCCCCTGGCGGCTGCCGAGGGGCTCGATCTCCCGCTCCTGGAGCACCCGCAGCATCTTGACCTGGAGCATGGGTTCCATATCGGCGATCTCGTCGAGAAACAACACCCCGCCGTCGGCCATTTCCACCCGGCCCATGCGATCGGCAACCGCCCCGGTGAAGGAGCCTTTCACGTAGCCGAAGAGTTCCGACTCCAGCAGGTCACGGGGAATCGCAGCACAGTTGACCGGCACGAACGCCCGGCGGGATCGTTCGCTCTGCCGGTAGATGGCCCGGGCCACCAGTTCCTTCCCGGTACCGCTTTCACCGGAGATCAGCACCGTGCAGTCGCTGTCCGCCACCTGGCGAATCAGCCGGAAAACCTGTTTCATCTCCGGCGCCGCCCCCAGCATTCCGCAGAAGCCCCGGCGTCGCAGGTCATCGTCGGCGGGCAGACCGTCGTCATCGGCAACGGCGCGGCCGGCCATGCAGGAGGCAAGCACCCGTTCCAAGGATACGGCATCGACCGGAACGGAGAGAAACGAGGCCGCTCCCTGACGGATTCCCCGGCGCACGGTCTCCATGTCGCCCCGGGCGGCAATGACGATCACCGCCGCCGCCCGGCGTGCGAGCCGCGGCGGCCAGAAGCGGTTTCCGTCATCACCACGCGCATCCGGCAAACAATCGACCAGCAGCAGCGCACCGGGGGCGACATCCGCCTCGCGATGTTCCTCCCGGCCAACCCGCCGGAGCCGCACGGCATCGGGCAATGCCGCCGCCAGCCGGTTCTCCAATTCCCGGCTGTCACTCAACAAAGTGATGAAAGGCTGCCCGCCGTTCATGAATTAGTCTCGAATCCTGCCATCGCTGATGCCGCCGCATCCGCCGACAACATGGGGGAAAAGCAACGGCACCCCGCCAATAAAGATGGTGCCGGCATTAAACCATCACGACTCGCGGGAACGCACATAATCCTGAACGCTGCCCTCGTGGATCGTCAGCAGCTGATCGAGCCGGGTCATGACCAGCACCTCCCGGATATGCCCGGGGAAGGCGGCAAGCACGAACCGCTGCCGCTTCTGGCGGGCATCCTTGGCCAGGGTCACCAGACAACCGAGCCCTGAACTGTCGATAAAACGCAGCTGACTGCCTTCCAGGACAATATCCAGCCTGGTCGTGGCCATAACCTCACGGACCTGTTGCAGCATATGGTCGACTTCCGCAGTACCGAACATCCCCGACATGGTCACCACCACCGTCGACGGCAGATGCTGAATCGATATCTCCATATCCTCCCCCTTCAGGGCGGCCACGGGGGGACCGCCCCTACGCCCGCCGCCGGTGCGAACCATTAATGCCGGCACGGTCATATTCCCACACCGGCAACAATCCGTTCGCCCCGGCGCATCATCATGAGTCACGCCGGGCCGCCGGCCGCCCGCTCAGGAACGTCCCCCGCCGGCCAGTCGACGACATCGATCACGCCGTCGGCAGCCAGACGCCGGAGAACCGCCGCCGCCGCCGGCCACCGGCTCCGGGGAATCAGGCAGAGCAGCACCCCGGCGGCGGCATCCGTGGTAACGGTCATCAATCCGTCAGCGCCTTCAACCAGGAAGCGGAACAGACCCATGCGTTTTCGCGCCACCCGGCACCGGCAGACGCACATCTCCTCCACCCGCACCGGACGGCTCACCCGCTCGCCCCCGGCTCGGGAGAGAGCATAAAAATCATGTCATCTTGAAACGTTACCATCATCCGCAAGAAAATACAATCACCAGGTTGAGGGAACCACAACAACTGCCGAAATACACCGAAATGGGGCGGCACGGTAACGGCTCCAGAATCACGGCGCACCAAAGCCGAGGAAGGCATCCATGGCGGGGCGGCTTTGAAACCCGCCCGGACTACGCCGCCATGACTCAGCCGGCAGCGTACCGATGAAGATGGAGCGGTTACGAAGCTATCAAGGAAGCGATTACGTGCGTCCTGCCAGCTGGCCGGGCCGGAAGATAATCAGCAACGAAGGTCCCCCGGCCCGAAAAAACGGTTCAAAAACAACGCCTCGCTGCCGAAGAAACAGCCATGAGAGCAAACTTCTCCACCACCGCCGCCGCTTCCGGATTCCGCGATTTTCTCGCCGCCGACAACCCCCTGCCCCGGCTTTCCAGCGTCCTGCAGGAGGTTATCGCCTGCGGGCAGGATCCCGACACCAATGCCGACCGGCTGGCCCGCCTGGTCACCGGCGACGCCGCCCTTTCGGCCCGGATACTCAAGACCGTCAACGCGGCCTATTACGGGTTTTCCGGAGAGATATCATCCATCCGCCACGCCATTGTGCTCATCGGCTTCGGCGAGGTGGTCAACCTCGCCGTCGGGCTGGCTTTTATCGGCATCATGCTGCCGGACAGCGACGACACCTTCTACCGTCATTTTCGCGACCATTCGCTCGCCACCGCCAATCTGGCCCTTTTCATGGCGGAAAAACTCGCCCTGCGAGAACGCTCCACCATCTTCACCGGCGGCCTGCTCCACGATCTCGGCCGCCTGCTGCTGTACGCCTGGCAACCGGAAACCTACCGCCGGATCATGGCAGGCAGTGTTCAACGGCAACAATCACCCCTCATCCTGGAGCACGAGCTGCTGGGCATCGATCACCCCACCGCCGGCAGCCTGGCGGGAACCTACTGGCACCTGCCGGAATCATTGACCGCTCCCATGGGCACCCACCACGCACTGCTGCCTGAACCGTGCGGGTTCCCCCTGACCGGCCTCATCCGTCTGGCCGATATCATCGCCGCTCGCGCCGGTTATCCGGCCATCCCCGGAGCGCCCCCACCGCGACTTCCCTCTGCCGTCTGGACGCACCTGCAGCGGACCTGGCCGCACATCTCCCGCGACCGGCTGAAGCTCTGGCAGGAAGAACTGCGGCCCGGCATCGATCAGCTCAAAGAGCTGCCGGGGCAGGCCCCGTCACCGGGGAGGATACCCCATGACAACCCTGAGCCACATTGAGCATGACCAGCGGCAGTCCCTGCTGAACCGGGAATTCACCCGACTGCACCGGGAGGTGTCGGAGCGGGTGGCCGAGCTGTCCGCCGTCTGTGCCCTCCAGGAAGAACTCGCCCGGGGCTTCGCCGATGATCCGGCCGCCCTGATGCAGAGACTGCTGAACCTTGTGCTGCTGCACCTGCAAGCCGACCTGGTCGTCTGGATGCCGCCGGCGGCACCCGATGCCGACGATCCGCCGTTCGCCATCACCGCCGCCCCCGGCATCCCGATCCCCGACGCCGCCGTTCCGCCACCGTCTGCAACCGAAGGCATGCCGGCCTCGCCCACCACCTACGGCGGCCCTTCTTGCTGCTGCCGGCACTACCCCGTCGAGGCTGCCGGCCGCCCGGCGGGGACGCTGGTCATCGGCCACCGCCGGGCGGACTTCTTCACTCCCGCCCGGGAACGCTTCGCCGCCCTGCTGCGGCAACAGCTCCAAAACGCCATCCTGCTACAACGTCTGGCGGGCGAACGCGAGCGCGAAAACCGGCGGCGGCTCGAACTTCGGCGCTATTTCTCCACCGATATCGCCGCGGCAATCGAAGCCGGCGAACAGCCCGGGGTGGATCTCTCAGGCCGCCGACTCACGGTCGCCATCCTCTGCGCCGACATCCGCGGCTTCTCCCGGCTGGTGGAACAGCGAGGGGAGAATGACGCGGTGGCCCTGCTCAACCGCTTCTACCGGCTGGCCACGGAGGTCATCTTCGCCCACCACGGGACCATCGACAAATTCGCCGGCGACGGCCTGCTGGCGGTTTTCGGCGCCCCGGTGCAGCGTCCGGACGATCTTGCCCGGGCGATCGCCGCGGCGGTCTCCCTGCAACGGCAGTGGCAATCGGTAAAGCCGCCACCGGCTTTGGAGCCGACGGCCGCCGGCGGCAACCCCCACCCGGAAATCGCCGTCGCCCTGCACTGGGGCCCGGTAATCGCCGGCCGCCTGGGCACCGACGAGCTGCTGACCTACACCGTGATCGGCGATCCGGTGAATACCTGCCACCGGCTGGTTTCCCTGGCACCGCCACAGTCGATCATCGCCAGCCGGGAAATGATCACCGCCGCCGACGCCGGGCATGATTCTGCCGGGGAGGATGCCGCCGGGCGGAATGCCGCCGGAGAGGATGATGACGGCCGGGTCGTCTGGAAACCGTTCCGCACCGCCGAACCCCTGCGCGGCATGGACAAGTGCATCGATCTCTTTCGCGCCACCTGGGATTGACCGTCCATTATCACTCAAGTTTTTCCACCCGGCGTCGAAATTGTAGGGTATGCAGAATACCGCGCAGGACAGAAGGGCACACAAACGGCTCGACAAACCGCTGGCCGTAACATTCGGCATCATCGGCGCGTCGACGTCTCTCGCCCGCCACGACAGTTTCTCCGGTTACGTTGAGGACATTTCCCTCGGCGGCGTCCGGCTCACGCTGCGGGAGAAGTACGGGCGGCTGTACGGCATCAACCTGCAGGAGCAGCAGGTAAAACTGACCTTTTCCCTGCCCCGCTTCGACTGCCTGATCTCCACCCCCGGAAACATCCAGTGGTCCCGGAGCAGCCGAGAGGGATCGGATACCCTGTTCACCCTGGGTATCAGGTTCACCAACATGTCCTCCACCGACCGGCGATATCTGGAAAACTACCTGGCCGCCACCCAGGGCGACCACAATCTGCTGTGGGACCTGTGGAACAAAGAGATGCGGCCATGAATCCCGTTCAGCTTAAACCCCGGCAAGCGGATATGAAACCGGTCGGCCGCGGCCCCCGGCTCTGGGCCGTCGGCGGCGGCAAGGGCGGGGTGGGCAAAAGCATCGTTGCCCTCAATCTGGCCTACTGGATCGCCCGGCTCGGACACCGGGTGGTTTTAGTGGATGCCGACCTGGGCGGCGCCAACCTCCACACCCTGCTGGGCATCAAGTTCGTCCACCATACCCTGGCCGACTACCTCGACCGGAAGATCTCGAGCCTCGACAAGATCGCCATCGACACCCCGATTCCCGGCCTGCGGCTGATCTGCGGCGCCAGCGACATCGTCGGCCTGGCGAATCCGCAATACGCGCGCAAGGTCAGGCTCATGCGGGCACTGGAGGAACTGGATGTCGAGCACATGATTCTCGACCTCGGTGCCGGCACCGATTTCAACACCCTCGACTTCTTTCTTCTCTGTACCTATAAGATCGCGGTGATCTCCCCCCAACCCACCTCCCTGCAGAACGGCTACGGCTTCATCAAGAGTGCCCTGTATCGCGCCATCAACCGCGAATTCAGCCGCAATACCCGGCTCACCCCCCTGATCCGACGCTCCTCGGATCCCAATACCGACAATCCCATCGCCACCCTCGACGACCTGGTGAAACATTTTGCCGACGTCGACCGGGTCTATTCCGACCGGCTACAGGAGATCCTCGACACCTTCAATCTCTTCATCATCAACAGCATGATTCGCCGGCCGAAGGACCGCCGGAGCGCCGATATCATCCGTACCGTCTGCCAGAAGTATCTGGGGCTGAAACAGGTGACGACCCTGGGCAGCATCCCCTTCGACCCGCAGATCGACGACTGCGTGAACCGCATGAGTCCGGCCTTCATAACCAATTCCGGGAGCGTATCGGCGCCGGAGTTCTACAGCCTGGTAAACACCATCATCCGGCGGGAAGAAAAACCGCCGCCATTACCGGGAAAACCGACGCCATTACCGGAAAAACCGGCCATGGCCGACGGCGAACTTCCGGGCTGAACCCTCCCCTCTCCGTCCACCCGCCTGCCCTTCGGCGGCGACCCCCACAAATCTCCGGCCCGCATCAGCGACCGGACGAGTGCCGGTGCCGCCGCAGCATCCCCGTCACCAGCAACTGCCCGCAGACAAAGCCGCCGATATGCGCCCACCAGGCGATGCCGCCGTAGATCTGCCGGGGTCCCGCCAGACTCGTCATCCCCTGCAGCAGCTGCATGAGGAACCAGATCCCGAGAAAGAAGAACGCCGGCAGTTCGATAATGGTAAAGAAGAAGATAATCGGCACCAGGGTAACCACCCGGGCCCGGGGATAAAGCAGAAAGTAAGCCCCCATCACGCCGGCGACGGCACCGCTGGCACCGATGGTCGGCACCATGGAATGGGGATTGGTGGCAACATGCACGCCGGCGGCGACAAGACCGCACCAGAGGTAGAAGAAGACGTAGGCACCATGCCCCAGCCGGTCCTCGACGTTGTCACCGAAGATCCACAGGTAGAGCATGTTGCCAAGCAGGTGGAGCCAGCCGCCATGAAAGAACATGTGGCTGAAAAACGGCAGCCAGGCGGACAGAATCCCGCCGATACCATCGCCGCCGCCGGCGACCACCAGCCGCGGCACAAGGCCGACCCGGTGCAGAAACCGGGGCAACTGCGGCCCCCAGCCCAACTCATAGATAAACAGCAGGCAGTTGAGGCCGATGAGCACGTAGTTGACCCACGGCGTGGTACGGGTGGGAACGGTATCCTTGAGGGGAATCACGAAACGGTCGTTTCACCCGGCCGGCGGTACGGGCCGGCGGCTCACTGCAGCCCGTCGCCGGCGGCCCGCCTGGGCGGGGAGCTGGCATCGCGAAAGCCCGGATCGGCACCCGCGTGGCCGGGATGGAGACCGCAGTCCTTGATCTTGGTCAGCAAGGTCTTGTAACTGACGTCGAGATATTTCGCCGTCTGCACTCGGTTCCAACCGTGGCGGGCAAGAACCTTTTCGATAATCAGCCGCTCCGCCTGAAGAGCGACGCGCTTCTCGAACGCCTTCAGGTCCATAACCTCATCGCCGTCCCCGACATGCAGCAGGTTGCCGCTGCGGCCGGCCTTCTTCTTGGCGCCGATCTCGGCGATAGCGGGGGCCTCGTCACCGAAGATGACGATCCGTTTTACCAGGTTTTCCAGTTCCCGGATATTGCCTGGCCAGTGGTAAGCCAGCATCATCTGCAGGAGCTTCTTCGACAAAGCCATGGAGCGCCGATTGTACTGATTGGCGAACTGCTGGAGAAAATAGTCGGCGATGTGGGGGATATCCTCCAGCCGGTCCCTGAGCGGCGGCAGGAAGATTTCGACCACCTTGAGCCGATAGTAGAGATCCTCGCGGAAGCGGCCATCTTCCACCGCCCGCTCCAGTTCCAGGTTGGTCGCCGAGATCACCCGCATGTTGACCTGCACGTCGCGGTGTGAACCGAGCGGCGAAAAGCTGCCATCCTGCAGCACCTGCAGCAGCTTGGACTGGAGTACCGGGGCGATCTCACCGATCTCGTCCAGGTAGATGGTCCCGCCGTTGGCGAGTTCGAACTTGCCGACCTTGCGGTCGACCGCGCCGGTGAAGGCCCCCTTCTCGTAGCCAAACAGCTCGCTTTCCACCAGGTTCAGCGGAATGGCGGCGCAGTTGACCTTGACGAAGGACGCCTCGGCCCGCGGCGACTGGGCGTAGAGCACCCGGGCGACCAGATCCTTGCCGGTGCCGCTTTCGCCGCGCAGCAACACCGGAACGTCGGTATCGGCGATCTGATCGACGATGGAACGGATACCGGCCATCTTCCGGGAACAGCCGAAGACCACGTCGTAGAGATCGTGCTCCTTGAGACGCCCCCGTTTGCGGTCCACGTCCCGGGCGAGGTCGGCACGTTCGAGCACCTTGGCCAGGCGCACCCTGAGATCATTGGCATCGAAGGGCTTGCTGATAAAGTCGTCGGCCCCGGCCTTCATGGACTGCACCACGATATCCACCGCGTCACTGACCGAGAGGGCAATGATCGGCACCCGGCGGGACAGGACCCGAAACGAATCGATCACCTCGGCACCGCCGCCGAAGCGGGTGGCGGTATCGATGATGGCCACATCCGGCGGCACGGCACGGAAACGGGAAAGGGCATCGCCGACGTCGCGAAACGGGGTAACCTGGTATTCGGGCCGGGCGATAATGGTCTCGACCAGGCCCTGGATCACCGGATCGTCGACCAGCAGCAGAACGGAAACGGGATTGACGGTCATGCACTGCCCCCCAGTTTCACCTTGTCGAGGTTGCATTCCTTGAGCTTGTAGAGGAGTGCCTTGTAGCTGATCCGCAGCATCCGGGCGGCCTTCTTCTTGTTGTAGTTGACCCGTTCCAGCATCCGCAGCAGATACTGACGCTCCTCGGCGACGACCATCCTCCGGACCACCGGCTTCAGCGGCAACACCTCATGCTGGGCCAGCAGCAGCTCAATATCGACCGCCTCGTCGCGGTTCAGCCCGGACACGTCCGGTGCCGTCGACTCGCCGGCGGCGCCGGTGCCGCCGGCGGCCCTGGTCCACGCCGCCTTGCTGCCGAGAATGACATAGCGGCGAACCCAGTTTTCCAGTTCGCGGATGTTTCCCGGCCAATCGTAATGCACCAGTTCCTCGACCGTCCGGTAGGAGATCTTCCGCCGGCGGGAATAGCGGCTGTTGTAGACCCGGAGGAAATGATCCACCAGGGGATGGATGTCATCCTTGCGTTCGGCCAGGGAGGGCACGTAGATATTAACCACGTTCAACCGGTAATAAAGATCGGCACGGAACCGGCCGTGCTGGATCTCCTCGTCGAGGTTGCGGTTGGTGGCGGTCAGCACCCGGCAGTGGATGGGAATCTCCTTGGTGCCGCCGAGGCGGCTGCAGACCTTGTCCTGCAGGACCTGCAGCAGCTTGCTCTGCAGCGGCAGGCCCATCTCACCGATCTCGTCGAGAAAGATGGTCCCGGCGCCGGCCTGCTCGAACTTACCGCTCTTACTGCGCAGGGCACCGGTGAAGGCGCCGCGCTCGTAACCGAAGAGTTCACTTTCGAGCAGGTTCTCCGGCAGAGCGGCGCAGTTGATCTTGATGAAGGGCTCATCGCGCCGCGGCGACAGGTAGTGGATCCGGTTGGCCACCAGCTCCTTACCGACGCCGGTCTCGCCGTGCACCAGGACGGTGACGTCGGTATCGGCAATCTGGTCGATGATCTCCTTGACCCGCTTCATCTGCGGGCTCCTGGAAATGATCTGCCGGAGGCCCCGGTTGGGCAGCAGGGTGGCAAGATTCCGCTGCTCCTCCTTGAGCCGCTTTTCTTCCAGCACGTTGGCAATGGTCAGCAGCAGTTCGGCATTATCGAAGGGCTTGCGGACATAATCCCAAGCGCCGCCGCGCATCGCCTCGACCACCGTATCGGAACGATCGATGGCCGACAGCATGACCACCGGCAGCCGCGGGTCGTGTTCACGGATGCGTTTCAGCAGGGTGATGCCGTCCATTCCCGGCAGCATGATGTCGAGCAACACCAGGTCATAGGATTCCCGCAGCACCATATTCCACGCGGTCTCGGCGTCGCTGGCGGTTTCCACGCGATACCCGCTGCCCTCGAACACCGTTGCCAGGCAGGAGCAGAGAATCTCCTCGTCATCGACCACCAGGAGTCTGTTTTTCTCGATTGCGCTCATGCTGTCTCACTCCCGCCGGCGACGGTTTGAGGACACCGTCGACAGGGCAGGACGAAGGTAAACCGGCTGCCCGGCGTCAGCGGTTCGGCGTATATCTCGCCGCCATGACCGACAACGATCTTGCGGCAGATGGAAAGCCCCAGGCCGCTGCCCCGGCCGCGCCGGCTGGTATAGAACTCGTCGAAAACGATTTCCGGATGCTCGGCCGGCAACCCGGTACCGTCGTCCGCAATACTGACCACCACCCAGCGGCCGTCATCCGCGGCGCCCGCTCCCGGCACCGCCGGCGCCGCCCGGCCCAGCGCCGGAATGAACGTCGGCAGCTCGGTGGCGGCGCACACCGCGCTGCTCCAGACAATCCGGCCGCCGGGATTGCAGAACTTCAAGGCATTGTCCATCAGGTTGACGATGACCCGGCTGAGCTGCTCGCGGTCAAACTCGAAGGGCGGCAGGTCCGGATGCAGCCGGCGCTCGACGGCAACCTTCTTTTCCGTTATCAGGGGGGAAAAGTAGTCCACCGCGTTGTTGATCTCGTCATTCATCTGCCGGCAGGAAAACTTCAGATCACCGGGAACTGAATTGAGCCGCGAATAGGCAAGGATGTCCTGCAACAGGGTCAGGAGCCGTTTGCCGGCCTGCTCCATCTCCACGATGACCTTCTGCCGGCGTTTGGAAAAATGGCGCCGGTCGGCCATCAGCGACTGCAGATAACTATTGATCACGGTAATGGGATTCTTTATCTCGTGTACCAGGTAGGCGAAGAATGAATCCCGCAGCCGTTCGAAACGCACCCGGCCGCTGATATCGTGCACATGGTATTGCCAGGCGCTGCCCGGCGCATCGGAAACGGCGCAGCCGGCCACCTCAACCGGGATCTGCTGGCCTTCGGCCCGCCGCAGCAGGCCCCGGAAACGCACCTCCGGCACCACCGCATCCGCGGAATCGGAGCCAGCGGGTTCCAGCCCCTCCCCGGCAGGGAGTTTGCCGGACATGCGCAGGTCAACCGTCACCAGGGAGGAAAAACGGGTTCCGGGCTCCAGGGTTTCACGGTCACACATCCGCAGGAAACAGGGATTCACGTAGGACAGCCGGTCGTCGTCCACCACCACGATCCCATCCAGCGCCCGTTCGACGAGCAGACGATACCGGCGTTCCGAAGCCTCCAACTGCCGCCCGCCAACGGTAACCTCCGCCGCGAGGAAACGGTTGTCACGCTGCAGTTCGGCGATCAGCCGGGCGTTGCGCAGAGCCTTGGCCGCCTGGTCGGCAACCACCTCCAGCATGGTCAACTGTTCAACGGCAAAGGCCTGTTCCCGGGAATGGCTCAGGTTGATGATGCCGATCAGCTCGTCGCCGTCGATCACCGGCACGCACACCAGCGAAGCAACGTCTACGGCCATCCCCGGCCGGCCGACGAAACCTTCATCGGCGGTAACATTGCCGATCAGCTCGGGGCGGCGGCTGACCGCCACCCGGCCGGCAATCCCCTCACCGAGGCGGAAGGGCTGCCGGTTCGGGCCGACGCAATCATCGGGAACGTACATCGGCGCGGCATCCCGGCTGCCCATGGCAGCACGAAGGAAGAGGGTCTGCCGTTCACCGTCGAGAACGTACAGGGAACAGTTCTCGCTCTCGGTACCGGAAGACACCGCGCCGACGATGGTTTCACATACCTGCCGATAATCGTGGGTATGGCGCAGCGCGGATCCCAGCCGGGCGAGCATCTCGAGAAACGCGGTGTGGTGGCTGCCGGAAATCACGGCCATCCTTTCATGATGGAACCTTCATGGTGTATCTGAGAACCGCTGACATGCAGCCAGTGACGGCTTCGTGACGACACTCCGGGACCGGGACATCGCGGGGCGCCCCCCGACCGATGAATACGGCATCTCCGCAAGCCGCGTCGAGCCGGGTCGCGGGGCAAGGATGAGGACGGATCTGCCACGAAACCGTCAACAACGTCGAAGAATAATACAATGCATCAAAAAAGGCAATTTTTTTCCTCTTTTGATCTTTCGTTTGTTGGCTCCCACAGACCGCCGCAATAACCTCGCGGTCAGCGAAAAATCCCCGCGACCGGGGTCCCGCAGCGACAGGTCCCGCCCGCCTGCAGACGGTTTTTACGAATGGAAAAACCGGAGCGTTCGATCAGCAGTTCGCCGCAGGCGGGGCAATAGGTATTCTCGCCCCCTTCTCCCGGCCGGTTGCCCTCGTACACGTAATGCAGCCCGGCCTCGAGACCGATCTCTTGCGCCTGCCGGAGGGTGGCCACCGGGGTCGGCGGCGCGTCGGTCAATTTATAGCACGGATAGAAGCCGGTCACATGCCAGGGCATATCGACCGAGATGCCGGCGATGAACGCGGCGATCTGCCGCAGTTCACCGGGATCGTCGTTGTAACCGGGAATGATGAGGGTGGTGACCTCGATCCAGACCCCGGCGGTGTGCAGCCGCTCGACGGTTTCCAGCACCGGCGCCAGGCGGGCACCGCAGACGTCGCGATAGAATTTCTCGGTAAAGGCCTTGATGTCGATATTGATGGCATCCAGCAGGGGAGAGACGGTCGCGGCGGCGGCGGCGGACATGAAACCGTTGCTGACGAAGAGGTTCAGCAGGCCGGCTTCCCGGGCGCGGCGGGCGGTGTCGAAGGCGAGTTCGAAATAGATCGTGGGCTCCGTGTAGGTGCAGGAGATACTGGCGCAGTCGGCACCACGGGCGGCGGCGACCACGGCCGCCGGCGGGTGGGGCTCGCCGACGATCCGCCCGGTATCACGCGGCATCTGGGAGATCTCGTGATTCTGGCAGTGGCGGCAGCGGAAGTTACATCCGGGGGTGGCGATGGAATAACTCAGGCTGCCCGGCAATACATGAAACAGGGGTTTCTTCTCGATGGGATCGACGTGCCGGGCGATGACCTTGTCATACACCAGGGTAAACAGGGTACCCTCGCGGTTTTCACGGACGCCGCAGATCCCCCGTTTGCCGGGGGCGATACGACAGTGATGGGCGCACAGCCGGCACTCCACCCGCCCGCCGTCAAGCCGGCGATAGAGCATCGCTTCGTGTTCCATGTCAACACTCCTTTGCGCCTCCCCGGCAGACGAGCCGCGGAAAACGCGGAACAAAAAACCTTTTACCCGGAGAGAACGGCGTCACCGGACGCTGCACGTCAGGTTACCGTGCAACGAAGAAGATGGAGTTGTTGTGAAGCCATCATCCATGCGTATGGATAGCATGATAACCGGCGGATTCCCGGCTGTCAATGCAGCCATTTCGACTTCGGCTCCGGCCGCCGACACGAAGAACCGGACCAGATATCGCGGCAATGCCGCGGCGGCAGCCAAAAAACCGCGGCGGCACATCGCCCCGGACTTGCATTTCGCCGGCAATTAGGCTATGAATCAGGGTTTATTGCCCCCCGGCGACGGATCGCGCCGGACGGCCGCCTTGTGACCGGACGGGACCGCATCACGATCGTTGCGGTTTCAAGGCGCTTCGTTTACGAGGAACGGGCAACCATACATGATGAGACCGTAAGGCGGAGGACCACAATCATGGCGGTTATCGGAAAGGCGCTGATCAGCGTTTCGGACAAGCGGGGGATCGTCGCGTTCGCCCGTGAACTGGCGGCTCTCAAGGTCGATATCCTCTCCACCGGCGGCACCGCCCGGCTGCTGCGTACGGAGGGCATCCCGGTGACCGATGTCTCCGACTACACCGGTTTTCCCGAGATGCTTGACGGCCGGGTCAAGACCCTGCACCCGAAGATCCACGGCGGCTTGCTGGGACGCCGCGATCTGCCGGCACACGTGGAGAAGATGGCCGCCCACGGCATCGAGCCCATCGACCTGGTGGTGGTCAACCTCTACCCCTTCGAGGCCACCGTCGCCCGCGCCGACAGCACCTTCGCGGATGCGATCGAGAACATCGATATCGGCGGCCCGACGATGCTGCGTTCGGCGGCGAAGAATTATTCCGACGTCACCGTGGTCATCGATCCGGCAGACTACGAACCGCTGGTCGCCGAAATGAAACAGGCCAACGGCGCGGTGTCGCCGGCGACCAATTTCCGCCTCGCGCGCAAGGTGTTCCAGGCCACGGCGCGCTACGACGCGGCAATCTCCAATTACCTCGGCACCTTCCCGGCCGCCGGCGCACCGGCCCCGGACCGGATCCTGTTCCCCGAAACCTTTACCTTCCAGGGGATCAAGGCGCAGGATCTGCGTTACGGCGAGAACCCGCACCAGCGTGCCGCCTTCTACCGTGACGTGACGGTGACCGAGGCCGGACTCGGCAATGCCGAGCAGCTCCAGGGCAAGGAACTGTCCTTCAACAATATCCTCGATGCCCACGCCGCCTGGGAGCTGGTGCAGGAGTTCAGCCTGCCGACGGCGGTGGTCATCAAGCACAACAACCCCTGCGGCGCGGCCGCGGCCGCAACCCGGAACATCGCCGACGCCTACCGCCGGGCACGGGCCTGCGACCCGGTCTCGGCCTTCGGCGGCATCGTCGCGATGAACGTTGCGGTGGATGCCGAAACCGCCCGCGAGCTGGCGGAAACCTTCCTCGAAGCGGTCATCGCCCCCGAGTTCACCCCGGAGGCCCGGGAGATTCTCGCCGCGAAGGCGGCGTTGCGGCTGCTGCGGCCGCCGGCGATGGAAAACGCCCGGCGCGGCGGCTTTGAATTCAAGAAGGTCAGCGGCGGCCTGCTGGTACAGGAGCGCGACCTGCTCCTGACGCCGCCGGCGGAGTGGCGGGTGGCGACGAAACGGACACCTGACGAGAGAGAGATGGCCGACCTGCTGTTCGCCTGGAAGGTCTGCAAGCACGTCAAGTCCAACGCCATCGTTTTGGCCCGTGACCACGGGCTGGTGGGCGTCGGCGCCGGACAGATGAGCCGGGTGGATTCGGTACAGATCGCGGTCATGAAGGCCCAGAGCAGCACCGCCGGCACGGTGGTGGGCTCGGACGCCTTCTTCCCCTTCCGCGACGGCGTCGACGAGGCGGCCAAAGCCGGCGCCACAGCGATCATCCAGCCGGGCGGTTCGGCCCGGGACGACGAGGCCGTCGCCGCCGCCGACGAGCATAACATGGCGATGGTGTTTACCGGAAACCGCCATTTCAAACATTGATTTTGGAGAATTCAGAACTCAGGAGTGACGACGAGGCCCTATGAAGATACTGGTAATCGGCGGCGGCGGGCGCGAACACGCCCTGGTCTGGAAGATCGCCCAGAGCAACAAGGTGGCAAAAATCTACTGTGCCCCGGGTAACGCCGGTATCGCCCGGCTGGCGGAATGCGTTCCTATCGCCGCCAATGACATCGATGCGCTGCTGGAGTTCGCCGCCAGGGAGGGAATCGACCTTACCGTGGTTGGTCCCGAGGAACCGCTGGTCAACGGCATCGTCGACCGCTTCATCGACGCCGGCTTGAAGATCTTCGGCCCCTCGAAGGCGGCGGCGGAGATCGAGGGCAGCAAGCGCTTCTGCAAGGAACTGATGCAGAAGTACGACATCCCCAGCGGGCATTTCGCCACCTTCGATTCCATCGACGACGCGGTGGAACACATTTACAAAAAGGGGGCGCCCATCGTCGTCAAGGCCAACGGCCTCGCCGCCGGCAAGGGGGTGGTGGTGGCCCGGACCATCGAGGAGGCGGAACGGGCCGTCTATCGCATCATGCGCAAGCGTGAATTCGGCGCCGCCGGAGACGAATTGATCATCGAAGAGTATCTCGAAGGCGAGGAGGCATCTTTCCTCGTCTTCACCGACGGCGATATCGTCATGCCGATGGTCACCTCCCAGGACCACAAACCGATCTTCGACGACGACGAGGGCCCCAACACCGGCGGCATGGGTGCCTATTCACCGGCGCCGGTAATCACCGACGGACTCTTCCGGCGCATCATGAACGACATCATGATCCCCATCGTCAAGGCGATGGCAACCGAAGGGCGGAAATACCGCGGCGTCCTCTACGCCGGGCTGATGATCCGGGAGGGAATGCCCCGGGTGCTGGAGTTCAACGCCCGCTTCGGCGACCCCGAGACCCAGCCGCTGCTGATGCGGCTGAAGAGCGACCTGGTTCCCATCCTCGATGCCTGCGTCACCGGCCACCTGGCGAAAACCATGATCTCCTGGGATGATCGCCCGTCGGTCTGCGTCGTCATGGCTTCCGAAGGCTATCCCGGCCCATACGAAAAAGGCAGGGTCATCAAGGGGCTCGACGCGGCGGCAAAGGTCGACGACGTAACCGTTTTTCACGCCGGCACCGCGGCGGGCAAGGAACCGGGAACCGTGGTCACCAGCGGCGGCCGGGTGCTCGGCGTCACCGCCATCGATGACACCATCCCCCTGGCCATCGACCGCTGCTACAAGGCGGCACACCGGATCTCCTGGCCCGGAGCCCAGTACCGCAGCGACATCGGCAAAAAGGCGCTGAAACGGCTGTCGTCACGGACGATCTGACCGGAACCGCGGTTTGACCATACCGGGGGCCGGAAGACGGTTCGCACCGTCCCGGCATCCGTACCGGCAGGCATCTGCCGGCCGGCCGCGGCGGTTGAACCGGAATCGGAATCGGCATCGGCATTGTCGATTCCGCCGGCGATGGTGGCAGAAAAATCTACCCCAACGAGCCAATGGCGGGTGGCACCGCGGCAGCTCCGGATTCAAGGCGCTTCCTTACTGAGGAAGGCGGTGTCACCGGAGGTCGAACAACCCGGCTTGCTGCGCAACGAAGAAGCCGGAGTTGTCACGAGGCCACCAGAGAAGGAACATGGAAACCCACGGACAGAAATCCATCCAGGTACTGGTCATCATGGGCAGCGACTCCGACTGGGAGGTCATGGTCGCGGCCGGCCGCCAGCTGGAAGAATTCGGCATCACCCACCGGGTACACGTCACCTCGGCCCATCGGACGCCGGAGCGCACGGTGGAAATCGTCCATCAGGCGGAACATGACGGTTGCCAGGTAATCATCGCCGGGGCCGGCGCCGCCGCCCATCTGGCGGGGGTGGTAGCGGCGCACACGGTGCTGCCGGTGATCGGCGTACCGTTGAATGCCACCTCGCTCGGCGGCCTCGATGCCCTGCTCTCGACGGTCCAGATGCCCGCCGGCATCCCCGTCGCCACGGTGGCCGTAGGCGCCGCCGGGGCGGCCAACGCCGCCCTGCTGGCGGTGCAGATTATCGCCCTCGGCAACCCGGACCTGGCGGCGAAACTGGGCGATCATCGCCGCGGCATGGCGGCGAAGGTGGCAGACAAGGACCGGCGCCTGCAGGAACAGCGGTTGGCATAGCACCGGAGTCGCGGGAACCGCTGCTCCGGCTCCCCGGCATGGCACCGCACCAGCGCTGCGGACCCGCAGCACCCGGCACCGGGAAAATCCGGCGTTACCCGACGCCGCGGTAACGCGGGTGACCGCCCAAGGAAAGGGATGGCCGATGGTTACCGGGCCATCGAGTGCCCGAAAGTTCATGACCGTCATTACCTGGCATCTTCCCCCTGACAACGAATGCGGCGCCGAAGCCCGCATCGCCGCCGTGCTCGGCGCCGGCGGCATCGGCGTGTTCCCGACCGAAACGGTATACGGCATCGGCGGCATCGCCACCGACCCGGCGGTCATCACCCGGCTGTTCGCGCTCAAGGGGCGCGACCCGGGCAAGCCATTTCCAGTGCTGGTATCCTCGACGGCGATGCTGGAAACCCTGGCGGCGGAGATTTCGCCGGCGGCACGCTCATTGATTGGCCGTTTCTGGCCCGGCGCCCTGACCCTGGTTTTTTGGGCCCGACCGGAGCTGCCGCCCGGCTGCCGCAGCGGTGCCGACACCGTCGCCGTGCGGTTCTCGCCCCACCCGCTGCTGCGCCGGATCATCGCGCGACTGGGAAGGCCGCTCATCGCCACCAGCGCCAATCTCAGCGGCGACCCGCCGCCGGCCGATTTCGCCACGGTCCCCGAAACCCTGAAGCAACGGGCGGACATCATCATCGACGGCGGCCCATGTGCCGCCGGAAGACCGTCAACCCTGCTGGACGTCACCGTCGATCCGCCCCGGATATTGCGCCGGGGAGCGGTGGATATACTTCTATGACTGACATTTCCCGTTCCATCCCGCCGATCTTCGGCACCCCGATCGCACGGCCCGACATTATCGCCCTCTTTTCCAGTGGCCTGGACAGCATCCTCGCGGCGCAGGCGATCCAGCGTCAGGGGCTCAGCGTCCAGGCGGTACATTTCATCACCCCCTTCTTCGATGGCGGCGGTCGCGAAGCCCACCTCTGTGCCCACATCCGGAAACAGTACGGCATCCCCATGGTCATCGCCGACCTCACCACGCCGTTTCTCGAGATGCTGGCAGACCCGCCGCACGGCCGCGGCAGGCATTTCAACCCCTGCGTCGACTGCAAGCTGATGATGCTCGCCGCGGCCCGGGCCATGGCGGCCGCGTGGGGCGCCCGCGGTATCGTCACCGGCGAGGTACTGGGTCAACGGCCCTTCTCCCAGCGGCGCGACACCATGCGCATCATCGAGCGCGATTCGGGCACCGAGGGGTTCCTCCTGCGGCCGCTCTCGGCCCTGCTGCTGCCGGAAACCGAGATGGAGAAAAGCGGCTTCATCAACCGTGAACAGCTCTTCGGTTTCAGCGGCCGCGGCCGCAAGGCGCAGATGGAACTGGCCGAACAGTGGGGGGTCACGGAATACCCCACCCCCGCCGGCGGCTGCCTGCTTACCGACCCGGCCTTCGCGGACCGGGTCCGCGAACTGTACACCGGCGGCCGGGTACCGGCGGCGGTGGAAATCGAACTGCTCAAATGCGGCCGCTTCCACTCCTTCATGCCGGCAGGCTTCGTCATCATCGGGCGCAACCGCAGCGACAACCAGCGGCTCGAAGCCCTGGCCGACGACCGCGTCCGGCAACTGCGCCTCGCCGATCTGCCGGGACCGCTGGCGGCCATCGTTCTCACCGGAACGCCGGCGGCCGCAGCCGCCGAGCAAGGCGACGTCAAGCCCGGGGGTGCGCCCGGAACCGGGGCAGGAACGGAACCGACGGGAAAACCCGCCGCGGAAACCGGACCGGTGACGGCCCACTCCCCGGAGGCCGCTGTGGAGATCACTATCGCCCCCCTGGTGACCGCCGCGGCCCGACTGGTCATGGCCCACAGCCGGGCAAAGGACCGGCCCACGGCCGACTTGATCTGGCGGCAGGGAAAACGGCACGGTTCGTTCACCTGGACGGCAGCGACCCCACAGGGAGTTCCGACCGGCGGCGGCGACTCCAACCCGGATAGCTCCGCCACCCGACAATCAACCACCTGATTTTCCATTCGGCACCGGCAGCCGCGGCGGGCGCGGCCCGGCTCCAGCCATCGCGATTTCCACCCGGCCGCACGGCAACGAGGAACCGACCATCATGTCCCCCGGCAACCCCACCAACCGCACCGGCAGTGATACCTACGGCGGCAAGCTGACGCCCATGCTGCGCCAGTACCTGGGGATCAAGCGCCGGCACCCGGACACGATTCTCTTCTACCGCATGGGCGACTTCTACGAGATGTTCTTTGACGATGCCGTCGAAGCGGCGCGCATTCTCAAGATCACCCTCACCAGCCGCAACAAGAAGGAGGACGAGCCCATCCCCATGTGCGGCGTGCCCTACCACGCCGCCGCCGATTACCTGGCGAAACTCATCGCCGCCGGCCGCAAGGTGGCGGTCTGCGACCAGGTGGAAGACCCGCAAACCGCGAAAGGCCTGGTGAAACGCGAGGTGACCAAAATCGTCACCCCCGGCGTCACCCTCGAACAGGACACCGTCGCCGCCGACCGCTACAACTACCTGGTCTGCGTCACCCGCCGCAAGGACACCTTCGGCATCGCCGGGCTCGAAGCCACCACCGGCGACTTCCGCGTCACCGAAACCGCCGCCATCGAGCTCCTGCTGGCGGAGCTTACCCGCCTCGCGCCCCGGGAGCTGCTACTTTCCGAGCGCGACGTCGACGCCGAATGGAAACAGCGCATCGTCGCCGTCCTGCCGGGGCTGCACCTCACGGTGAAAAGTGAAAGCGCCCTGTTCTCTCCGGGCCCGGCAGCGGCACGCCTGTGCACCCATTTCGGCACCCTGAACCTCGATGGCTACGGCTGTCGCGACCTGCCCGCCGCCACCGCCGCCGCCGGCGCGGCGCTGGGCTACGTCCAGGAAACCCAGGCCGGCCGGCCGCTGGACCACATCGCCCGGCTTACCACCTACCGTCTCGACAGCTTCATGCAGCTCGATGCCGGCACCATCCAGAATCTCGAACTGCTCACCACCATGCAGCAGGGCGGCAAGCGCGGCAGCCTCTTCGGGGTGCTGGACCGCTGCCGCACCGCCATGGGCAGCCGGCGACTGAAATCACAGCTGCTCTATCCGTTGCTTGACCGTGGCGCCATTGACCGGCGGCTGGACGCCGTGGCCGCCCTGGTGGCCGGCCGCGGGACACGGGAAGCGCTACGGCGCCTGCTGGACGGCGTGCATGATCTCGAACGCTTGGCAAGTCGGCTTGCCGGCCGCAGCGCCAACGCCCGCGACCTCCTGAGCCTGGCCGACACCCTGACCCTGATTCCCCGGGTAATCGGCGAGATCGGCAAACTTGAAGAACTGCCGCCGCTGCTGGCGGAACTGGCTGCCGGCCTCGACGCCATCGAAATCCTGACTTGCAGGCTCACCGCCACCCTCGCCGAGGAACCACCGCTGGCACTTACCGAGGGCGGCCTCATCGCCGGCGGTGTCGATACGCATCTCGACGAACTGCGCCGCGCCCGGGCCGAGGGGCACAACTGGATCCTCACCATGGAACGGGAGGAAAAGGAGCGCACCGGCATCAACGGGCTCAAGATCCGCTTCAACCGCGTCTTCGGTTACTACATCGAGATAACCCACCGAAACCGGGAGCTGGTACCGGACGACTACCTGCGCAAGCAGACGCTCAGCAACGCCGACCGCTACATTACCCCGCGGCTCAAGGAGTTGGAGGAGAAGATCCTTGGCGCCCAGGAGAAGATTCAAACACTGGAATACGAGCTCTTCACGGAACTGCGGGAAGCGGCGACGGGATTTCTCGAGGCGATCCAGGAAAACGCCCGGCGGCTGGCGCGGCTGGACGTCCTGCTGAGTCACGCCGATCTCGCCGACGAACAGCGCTACTGCCGGCCGACGATGACCGACCGGCGACGGCTTTTCATCGGCGACGGCCGCCATCCAGTGGTGGAGGCGCTGCAGCCGGACGAGCGCTTCATCCCCAACGACTGCCGCCTGGACGGCGAAAACGAACAGATGTGGATCGTCACCGGCCCCAACATGGCGGGTAAATCGACCTTCCTGCGCCAGGTGGGGCTCATCGCCCTGCTGGCCCAGATCGGCAGCTTCGTCCCCGCCAGCGAGGCCGAGCTACCGGTTTTCGACCGCATCTTCACCCGGGTGGGAGCATCCGACAACCTCAGCCGCGGCCTCTCCACCTTCATGGTGGAGATGACCGAGACGGCCCACATCCTCAACCACGCCAGCGACAACAGCCTTATCATCCTCGACGAGATCGGCCGGGGCACCAGCACCTTCGACGGGGTGAGCATCGCCTGGGCGGTGGCCGAACACATCCACGACGTCATCGGCAGCCTAACCCTCTTCGCCACCCACTACCACGAGCTGACGGAACTTTCCGCCATCCGGCAGCGGATAAGAAATTACAACGTCGCGGTGAAGCAACTGGAGGATACGGTGGTCTTCCTGCGGCAGGTCCTGCCCGGAGCGACCAACCGCAGCTACGGCATCGAAGTGGCGAGAATGGCGGGGCTGCCGCCCGGAGTGCTGACCCGGGCGCGGGAGATTCTGGGCAATCTCGAGCAGGCTGAGTGCTCCGCCGACTGCGCGCCGCGGCCGGCGGGACGAAGCGGTGGCAAAAACCCTGGTAGAGACGGCGGGAATACCGCGGCGGTCGGCGATCACAACGGCACAGTAATTTTGTCGCCGGCGTCACCGGACAGCGGCAGCAATAATGAGGTACAACGGCCGGAGACGGGCGGTGTCGGCGTTACCGCCGGGCCCCCGACGGCAACCGGCTTCCTGCCGTCATTCGCTCCGCCGCCGGAACCGGATTCAAGTGCCGCCGACACCCTGGACCAGGTGCGCCGCGTACTGGCGAAAATGGATATCGACCGCACCACGCCATTGAAGGCGCTGGTGACGCTGGACAAGCTCAAACAACTGCTGTGAGACATAGAGATAGATCGATCGCGGTGATCCTGGTTTCAACGAAAGGCGGGATGATCACGATAACACCGTCACTCGTCGGTGGCGGCAACAATATCATCCGGCAGCGGGATACCATGTTCGCGGCGGTTTTCGCGCTCCTCTCGGGCGAGGGTGGCGAAATCGTATGCTTCCAGGTTTTCCACCAGCACCCGCTGGATTTCGGCCAGATCACGGCGGGCGGGACAATAGGCCATACGCTCGCAGACATTGAAACCGTCGAGACAGATGTTCAGGGAGATGGTCCCCTCCACCGCCTCGATGACATCCTTGAGGCTGAGTTCGGCCGGATCCCGGGTGAGAGAATAGCCGCCTTTCTTGCCACGGTGAGAGACGACGATGCCGGCGCGGCTGAGACTCTGAAAGATGCGGGCGAGGAACCCCACCGGGATGCCCATCTGCTGGGCAATTTCGGGGATCACGACCACCGCACCGGCAGGTTTCATGGACATGTATATGATCCCGCGGATAGCGTAATCGGCTGCTCTGGTAAGCTTCATTCCTAACAAGACCTTTTTAATATTGTTTAGCTCACCTCATACCCTCACGACGATCATGTGTCAAGCAAAAAAACCGTTTTACGAACGTCGGGCAGCGGCCGGGATGCCCTTGCCGCGGCATGCGCGGGATATGCCAGCGCTATTCGACACCCACTGCCACCTGACCGACGAGCCCCTTGCCGGCCGGCTTGAGGACGTACTTACCACTGCCCGGAAGCACGGCGTCCACCGCATCATGGTACCGGGCTACGACCCGGAATCCAGCCGCCGGGCACTGGCACTGGCGGCGCGGCACGAGGGAATCTGTGCCGCAGTCGGTCTGCATCCGGGCCGGCTGGAGCCGGGAGCGGCCTTTCCGGCATCCGGACTGCGCACCCTGCTGGCCGCGGGCAGCGCCCGGGCGGTGGGTGAGATCGGCCTCGACTACGCCGGTCCGGACCACGATCAGCGGCACCAGCGGGAGGTGCTGGAACACCAGCTCGACTTCGCCCGGGAATTTGATCTGCCGGTGATTCTGCACTGCCGCAAGGCGTTTCAGCCGCTGCTCGACATCCTGCGTCAACATCCCGGCATCCGTTTTGTCCTGCACGCCTTCGGCGGCGGCCCGGAGATGGCGGCGGCGTTTCTCGATCTGGGCGGTTACATCGCCTTCGGGGGGGGCGTCACCCGGCCCAACGCCCGGCGCGTCCGCCGCACCGCGCCGATGGTTCCCGCCGACCGCATGGTGCTTGAAACCGACGCCCCCTATATCGGCAGCCACACGGTACCGAAACCGCTGCTGGAGCCCCGGCATCTGCCGGATATCGCCGCCGCCCTGGCGGCGCTGCGCGGCATGGAACCGGAGGAGATCGCCGCCGTCACTACCACCAACGCCAACCGGCTGTTCAGGATTGCGGCCAATTCATAAGGGATGAGCTCGCCAACATGCCTGTTTCAACCCTTTGCCGTCGTTCGAGCGTTTACAGGTCCATCATGACAAAACCGTACCGACCGCCGGAAAGCGCCGACAAGGGATGATGGCAGCAACGTAACGGGCGACCGGCTGGTCGCCCCAACAAAGCTCAGATTCGAAGCGCGCATGAGTTGCGGATAGGCATACATGGTATCGAATGGCTCAACTTGCAGCCCCTGTCTGCGTGCGGCACGCACAGGCAGGCAACGAAGAAGATGGCGTTGTTCGAAGCCGTCAACCATTAAGGAGGGAAATACGACGATGGACAATGTCGCTGCCGGCCTGTCGCGGCTGGCCCTGCTGCTGGGTCCGGAAGCGGTGGAACAGCTCGGGGCGGCCCACGTCGCCGTCGTCGGTCTCGGCGCGGTAGGCTCATTTGCCACCGAAGCGCTGGCCCGCACCGGCATCGGCGCCCTGACGCTGATCGACTTCGACGACATCGGCGCCACCAACCTGAACCGCCAGCTTTTTGCCCTGCACTCCACCATTGGCCGGCCGAAGGTCGAGGCCGGCGCCGAGCGGCTCAAGGAGATCAACCCGGCGCTCCGGGTAACGCCGCTGCGGGAGTTCTTTCACCACGATTCCGCCGACCGGCTGCTGGCGGATGGTTACGATTTCCTGATCGACGCCATCGACGGTGCCGGCCCCAAGGTGGAACTCATCGCCCGGTGTCACCAGCGCGGCCAGCCGCTGATCTCGGCCATGGGCGCCGCCGGCCGCCTCGGAGCGGAGCACATCCAAATCGCCGACATCAGCCACACCGATATCTGCCCCCTGTGCCGGGTGGTGCGCAAGCACCTCGGGCGCCGCGGCATCCGCGCCGGGATACCGGTGGTCTATTCGCGGGAACCGGTAACGCAAAAACCCGCGCCGCCGGAAACGATTACCGACGACCTGCGCGAGGAGCGGCTGGAGCGCGGCCGGCGGCGAAGTATCCAGCCGAGCGCCGTCTTCCTGCCAGCGATCTTCGGCCTTTTGGCGGCACAGTACGTGGTACACCGGCTGCTGGCCGCTGCCGGTACGGTTGAGCAGGGGGCATCCTCATGCCGATCCGATTCTTAACCTCCGCGAGGGATCAGCCCACTGCTCAAAGCGTACCAGAACCAGAATTGGTTATTCACCGGAAAAAATTTCTATCCCCTTCCTGGCATGTGGGCATCCTGTACACTCGGGAGCAGCAGATATCAGTAGGAACAAAACATTTTCTGGATATAGATGAAGCCAATCAAGCGGTGCTGAAACAAATCAAATGAAACTCAAAATCCTTGCATAAGCAACCGCGGATCTGGGCAGTGGCCATTGGCTCAAAGATCACTATGTCTACATCTCCCGGATGGGACAATACCGAAGGGCTTTGAAATACCAGAGTTATCCATCATGCAGGCAAGTTGCATGCAGACAGGCGGCTTCGCAACTACTCCGGAATAGAGTTGTCACGAGCCGTCAATATCAATTCATGAAACCGGGCAACCAGGTCAGAAGGCATGGAAAGATAAAACACAAAATAAGGACCCCGATCTGCAAAATACAAAATGGAATGACCCCTTTGTAAATATCTACCAAGGTAATATTGCTTGGCGTCACCCCCTTCATATAAAAGATATTGAGTCCGAATGGTGGGGTAATATAGCCGATAATTGTCGCCATGCTGAACAACAGCATGAACCATAGCGGATCAATCCCCAGCATTTTGATAACCGGCATGAAAACCGGAACGCAGATCATGGTAATGGCCACAGGATCGATAAACATGCCCATGATAAGGGTGATTGTCAACATCACCCAAGTAACACCCGTCACGCCGAACGGTATGTTTACCAGGAACTCGCTTATCAAACCGGCGGTTCCCGTACAGGTTATAAGCGTTGAGTAGCACCCTCCACCGATGACCAGCCACATGATCATCGCCGTTACCTTGAAGGAAATCTTCAACCCATCAAAAAGGCTGGAGATGGTCAGCCGGCGATAAAGAGCGGCAATGACCATAGCTCCTATCGCGCCGAACCCAGCGGCTTCCGTCGGGGTGAAGATGCCGCCGTAGATACCCCCGAGAACGAGAACGATAAGTCCAAGCGGCGGAATCACCACGGGAGTGGCCTTTATTTTTTCGCGAAAACTGAGCATTTCTTCTTCTGGAAGCGCGGGACCGTATTCTGGATGTATCGTACACCACACCCATATGTATACGCTGTAAACCAGCGCGCACAGCAATCCCGGCACAAGCCCTCCCATAAAGAGTTTGCCGACCGAAATGGATGCATAGCCGCCAACAATGATTATAAGATTGCTGGGAGGAATAAGCGGCCCAAGCGCTCCACCAGCAGCAATACTACCAACCACCATATGTTTATTATATTTTTTGTCCATCATCTCGGGAAGCGCAATAAGTCCCATGGTAACTGTTGCGGTTGCCCCTATGCCGCTCATGGCGGCCAGAAGAGCGCTGATAATGGTGGTCGCGATGGCCAGACCTCCCTTGAGACGGCCG
Source organism: Candidatus Anaeroferrophillacea bacterium (assembly GCA_016933675.1). Classification (GTDB taxonomy): domain Bacteria; phylum Desulfobacterota; class Anaeroferrophillalia; order Anaeroferrophillales; family Anaeroferrophillaceae; genus JAFGAM01. The sequence continues at coordinate 6,344 of JAFGAM010000006.1, read as the reverse complement.
GTCCACATCCGCATTGTATTGTAGAGAGAGGTGGCAATACCGGAAGTCTGGAGAATGGAGGCCATCAACACAAAAAGCGGAATCGCGATAAACACCTCGGTCCGGGCCTGCTTGAAGGAGGCGGATACAACCATAAAAAGGGCCGTCGGTCCAAGGTATACCAAAAGGAGTATCGCGCTAAGCCCGATCAGGGCAAAGGCTACAGGCAACCCGGTCAAAAGCAGGATTAACAGCGAACCGACGATGATTGCCGCACTGGTCATCGCGATCCCCCTTCCCTATCTATTTCCTTGCCAAGAAGAATATAGATATTTTTTATAAATTCAGATATTCCCTGCAGGAAAAGCAACAAAGCGCCAACGGGAACAAGGAGTTTCATCCAGTAATAGGGCGGAGCCCATATAGTGGGCATGTGTTCCTTGACCTTCCAGGACATCTTGAACATCTCCCATCCACCGAACACCAGCACCCCCATACCGAAAAAGAAAAAGACGGACGTAAGGAGATTCAACAGGGCCAGTCGGCGCTTGGTCATATTTATGGTAAAAACGTCCACCATAACATGAGACTTTTCCAATAATGCATACCCGCCCCCCAAAAATATTATGGCGGCGAATACCTGAATGTTTGCGTCCCAGGCCCATATCGTCGGGCGCTTCATAACATAACGCATGAAAACTTCAAAAGTGGTAATACACACCAGGGGAAGCATCAGCCAGCAAAAAATATTGCCGATCAGTCTATTAACATTATCAATCGCACGCACATACCATTGCATGATTTTCTCCGTTCCTCCGTATGCTTCCCTTATTTCCCATCATCATGTTTATGGAACCCTGACAACTGCCAAAATACGCTGACAATGGACGGCACCGTAACAGCTTTATAATTCGCGGCGCCTTCCTGATGAAGAATGAGGCGTACACAGAAGTATGCCAAATGATTCAGCCGGCGGCGCAATGAAAAAGATGGAGTTATTCTATATTGGGTGAGGGCGTAACGCCCTCACCCAATATTATTCGCACATTAAAAAATTATTGATCTAGTCCATGGGCCTGCCAATATCACGCATCTGCTGCTTGAGGATATCTATCCCGTTTTTCATCCGTGGGCTTTTGGCTGCCAGTTCATCCCAAAGCGGAGCGACCAGCTTTCTTGCCTTCACCAGTTCCTCTTCCGGCAACCAGCATTTCGTGACGGAACCCATGTTAACGGATTTGTTCATGGACTCCTTTGTCTTGGTGATGTAGCGGTTGCTGGAATCCTCAAGTATAAAGCGCGTTCCAAGCGCCACGACGCTTCTCAAATCCGGCGGCAGTTTGGCAAGGGAATCTTTGTTGATCAGGAATGACAGGGCGATCTGGGCGGCCGTCGGAAAGGTATAGTACTCGACCACTTCGTGGAATTTAACATCCTGGAGGCCGGAGCCGTCATAAATGGCGCCGTCTATGGTACCAAGTTTCATGGCCATGTAAAGCTCGCCGCCAGGAATAACCACGGCGGAACCGCCAAGGACCTGGACATATTTCCCGTAGATGCCGAGAGCCCGAATCTTCTTGCCCTTAAGATCGGTCAGCTTTGTTACCGGAAAATTGGTATTGAAGTGGTAGTAGCAGCCGGCAGCGGCGGGGTACTGAATGATATTATGCTCGGCATAGGCTTCCTGGATAATATCGCCGAGCCCTCTGTTCCAGTAAGCATCCCAATATTCATCCCAACTCACATGCCCCATCGGCAAACCAATTTCGAGGTCCGTTTCCGGAATAAGGCCGGTATAGTAGCCTCCATAGCTTACGGCGCAGTCAAATACACCCTTTTCCAGGTAAGTGACGATATCACCGACTGCACACATGGCCCCCGGTGGAAGAATTTCCACCTGTAAACGGCCGTCCGTCAACTCTTCAATATACTTTTTCCATTCAACGCCATGCATCATCACCGTCGTTCCCAACGGATAGGCCGCCTGCATTTTCCATTTAATAACTTTCTTCTTTTCCGCTGCCATCAAATTGGCGGAATGACTCAGCAGTATTGCGGTCGCAAGCAGAACAACCAAAATTCTCTTCATAATATCAGTCTCCTTATTATTTAATTAAATATTAAAAATAAAGCCGACAATAACGCTTTCCTCCTTAATAAAGCATTTTCCTTATCCCGGTCTATCACCCCCTTTACATTGTAATAAACAATTTCAACTTCACGTTTTCTTTTCATGTTTACCCGCTCTCATATAGTGATCAACGGCTTTATATGAGCTACGGACAAATGGTCCTGAGGCCACATCCTTGAAGCCCATTTTTATGCCGATTTCCCTGTATTCGTTGAACTTCTCCGGCCTTACGTACTCCGCAACCGGGTAATGGTTTTCAGAAGGACGCAAATATTGTCCTATTGTCAAGATATCGCATCCTGCCTTGATCAGATCCGCCATCACCATTACGACCTCCGCCATCGTTTCCCCCAAACCTAGCATTATTCCCGATTTAGCGATCACACTTTTATCCAGTTTCTTTACCGTTCCAATCACTCCCAAGGATTGCTCATAGTCGGCTTGCGGTCTGACTTCGGGATAGAGTCGCGGCACCGTTTCAACGTTGTGATTGATAACCTCCGGCTCGGCATCGACAACGCTTTTGATTGCTGGGTACAACCCTTTAAAATCCGGAATCAGGACCTCGATTCCCACTCCGGAACATTTCTTCCTTATTTTATGAATCACCTTTACGAAATGCTTCGCACCGCCATCCGGAAGATCATCCCTCGTAACGGATGTAACCACTGCAAAACGAATGCCCATACGGTGTATCTCATCCGCAAGCCTTCCCGGTTCGCCTGAATCGAGAGGCAGCGGCCGGCCGGATGCAACAGCGCAAAATTTACAATTTCTGGTGCAGACATTTCCCATAACGAGAAAAGCAGCAACGCCCTTGGCAAAACATTCTCCCTGGTTGGGACAGCAACCTTCCTGACAGATGGTATGGAGCCTGTTTTGCGATAAATTAGCTTCAATCTTCCGCGTTATTTCTCCGGTGGGCAGGCGCTTACGAAGCCAATCAGGCTTTGTAACAGTCACTTGCCACTCTTGCGGAAAACGTTAGAAAAATGATACAAAACCATCTCCTTGATTTTTTTCATGGTAAGCTTTGTTCCCGGTTCGACGCAATACTCAAGAAAAGCAATGCCATTGTCCGTAATACCGCAGGGTATGAACAGAGAATACAAATTCCTGTCGGCAAATATATTGACTGAAAAACCATGCATGGTCACCGATTTCCTGACCCCGATTCCGATAGCCGCAATCTTGTTGTTTCCTACAAATACTCCCCGCAATCCCGACTTCCTCTCCCCCACAACCCCGAAATCAGCCAGAGTTCGCACAATGACTTCTTCTAGATTGTGGACAAATGCATGAATATCGTTGACATATTCAGAGAAATTCATGATCGGATAAACAACCAGTTGCCCCGGATAATGGCAGGTAAGCTTGCCTCCCCTGCCTGCTTTGCGGATATCTATATTTCTTGCGGCGATATCCTCCTCCGGCACAAGTAAATCTTCCTTTCCACCACTCATGCCGATGGTAATAACAGCTTCATGCTCCAACAGAATAACGGTGTCGCCAATTATTCCCCGCACCCTATCATCATGAATCTGCTGCTGATGAAATAGACCTTCATCATAGCTCACTATCCCTAAATCTATATTCATAAATATATTTTGTAACATTGCACGTAACTGTTCAGCCGGCCGCTGCTTCATTCAAAGATTTCTCTCGTCGATTAGCCTTTGCGCCCCTTTCCGGGGATCATCGAAATTATCCGGCTTGACAAAGCCCAATCTGGTCCAGTATCTTTCCGGAATCGCTTCGGGTTTCTTATAGAAACACCAGGCACACGGTTTTTTCGGATCCGGATCGTAATCCGTGACCCAGAGGGGCCAGCCACCCCATTCAATCATCAAAATTTCATTCACAGCGCAATGAATGCAGTAATAAGGGACATTGGCTTGCCCCCAGCTCCACCAGAAAGGTTTGGAGGTTACACCGAAATTATATGGTTTCCCCAGCCGTGATGGTGTTTTGTCTATGGGATCGCCACGCCTGATCCTGCCGCCACTGCCGCACGGGTCGCAGGAAAGCGTGTATTTGACATCATCTTCCGTGATTTCAAGCTCTCCCTGCTGCCGCGGGCCGCAACGATGCGCCCGGAATATTTCGGCATTCAGGGCAAGCCTCTGGAAAGGTGTCATTTTTATAAGGCCGCTCCATGTTCGCCTCATCATCCAGGTACTCTGGGTAGCCCGCAGCAACTCGAACATCTCCTCTTCACCGTGTTTTTTGGCCACCTGATCGAAAATATTGGCTGTCCAGTCTACGTAAAGATCATGGAGCCCCTTTGATTCCGGAACAAAGTAATCAGCCAATTCCCTGGCCAAATCCAAGTTGCCCTCATCGATACATCTTTTGATCAAGTCACCGGTCGGGATACCGAGGGTCTCCGGATCATCCATCCTGATTTTGCGGTTGATCAGCTCATACCACTCATATTTCAACACGGCTTGTCCTCTTCACCAGTATTATATCCAACTCGGACGGAGGTCATTTTTTTGGTTTTAGGATTCACGAATTTCAGCCCGGACAATGTTCTTGCGAATCTTGCCGATGGATGTTTTAGGCAATTCATTCTCCCAGAATCTCCAGAACTCCGGAACCTTGAATTTAGCCATCCGCGCCCGGCAGAAATCGGTAAGTTCCTCCGCCGTGGCGCTCTCTCCCTCCTTGAAAACGACAACCGCCAGAACCGCTTCATCTCTGACGGGATCAGGGACCGCAATAACGCATGATTCCTGGACACTGGGATGCTCGTTGACGACCCGTTCCACCTCGGGCGCCGAGATGTTTTCCGCAGCCCTTTGAATAACATCCTTTTTACGGTCCAGAAAATAGACGTAGCCGTCCTCGTCGATTCTTCCAAAGTCTCCCGAGAAGAACCAGCTATTCACCATATCATTGGCAGTGGCTTCTGGGTTTTTGTAATATTCCCGGAACAGAGATATTCCCGGCTCCCCCTTTATGGCAATTTCCCCGCCTTCCCCTACGGGTACCTCAACGCGGTTTTCATCAACAATTTTCACTTCCATCCCGAAATTAGGCCAGCCAACCGAACCCCGCCGGTGCTCTCCCCAGATTGGCATTATCGTACAAGGCCCCAGGGTTTCGGTAAGACCATACAAATCTATCAACTTGGTATTAAATCTTGCCTCGAAGGAATCCCATTCCTCGTCCGAGATCGCGATGGCATAAGGGCAACGCCACATATTGCTTTCGCCGTCAAGCGGATGCGGCGGTTGCGCCAGGATCATGCGCACGGTAGCGGAGACCAGCGAACAGATAGTGCAATCATAGGTGCGCAAAAGATCGCTGAACTTGCTGGCGCTGAATTGTTCGCACACAACGATGCTCGCTCCGGCGGTCAAACAGGGGAAGTATGAAATGCACTGAGCGTTGACATGAAAAAGGGGCAAGACCAGGAGATAACGATCATGCGGACCGATCGCGAAGCTTCTTGCACAGACCTCCCCGATATAGAGAAAGTTGGCGTGGGTCAGGATTACACCCTTGGGCCGGGCCGTGGTTCCGGAGGTAAATAGCATCTGGGCGGCATCCAATGGGTCGATGTCGACCGGAGCCAGTTTCGGAGATGAATTTACCAGGATATCATCCCATGCATGGGTACCGGGAATCTTATCGGAGGAGCGGTAAATAACGATATCTTTCACCGAGGGACAATTGTTACGAATACCCTCGAACAGGGGATGATAATAGCCGTCGGTGACGACCATCTTGGCTTCTGCAAAATTAATTTTGTACTCCAGATCATCGGCAACATCGAAGATGATCGATGGAATCATAACCGCCCCGATTTTCATGCACGCATGCAAAGCAATTAGAAATCCGCTGGAATTAGGCAAATGTACCAGGATAAAATCGCCTTTTTTAATACCTCTGGAAAGAAGCCAGTTGGCGAAACAGTTCGTTTTTTCGTCAAACTGATTGTAGGTCAGAATTTCTTCATTCATCTTTCTGTCAACGGATATGACGAAAGGCTTATCACCATGTTGCCGGACCTTTATTTCCAACAGTTTCCTGACATTCATATTTCTGCCGATAATTGTCGCATTGTCGGTATTCAAAACAACCATGACGCATCCTTTCTTTTCACGTCTAAAGACCTATTATACGATTTATTACGGTAGTCATTGAGGTTCTTGCAAAACCCTATGCAAAAATAACGATAATTCCTGAAAAACAAGAAGCTTCACCGGTAACTTTGTGGTATTATTTG
>JAFGAM010000040.1 GCA_016933675.1 Candidatus Anaeroferrophillacea bacterium | reverse complement strand
TTCCCATGGTCCACGTGGCCGATCGTGCCCACGTTGACGTGCGGCTTCTTGCGCTCAAACTTTTCCTTCGCCATCGCTCTTTCCTCCTCGCACCTGAACGTTCCGGCGCTGCCGGTCAAGTGTCGCTGATCTCGTAAACTTTCGGTATTATTTCGTCAGGCTATGCGCCCGCCGGCACCGTTACCCGGCCCCCGTCAGGACCTCCATCAGCGCCCGGGGCAACGGCTCGTAACGGGAAAACTGCATCGTGTATGTTGCCCGCCCCTGGCTGCGGGAACGCAGCTCGGTCGAATAACCGAACATCTCCGCCAAGGGCACCAGAGCGGTGATCACCTGCGCCCCGCCCCGGGGTTCGATCCCCTGAATCCGGCTCCGCCGGCTGTTGAGATCGCCCATGATGTCACCGAGGAATTCCTCCGGCATCACCACCTCGACGTCCATTACCGGCTCGAGAATGATCGGTCCCGCCCGCCGCGCCGCCGCCTTGAAGCCCATGGAGCCTGCGACCTGGAAGGCCATCTCCGAGGAATCCACCTCATGGTAGGAACCGTCCTCAAGAATAACCCGGACATCCACCATCGGGTAGCCGGCCACCACCCCGGTCTTCATCGCCTCCTCGACGCCCCGCCGCACCGCGGGGATGTATTCCCGCGGCACCGTGCCGCCGACGATGCGATCGACAAACTCGAAGCCCGTGCCGCCAGCCAACGGCTCCAGCGTCAGCCACACATGACCGTACTGGCCGCGACCGCCCGACTGGCGGATGAAACGCCCCTCGGCCCGCACCGTTTCGGTAGCGGTTTCCCGGTATGCAACCTGGGGCTTGCCGACGTTGGCGTTCACCCCGAACTCGCGCCGCAGCCGGTCGACGATGATCTCCAGGTGCAACTCGCCCATTCCCGAGATGATCGTCTGGCCGGTTTCCTCGTTATTTTGGACATGAAATGACGGGTCTTCCGCCGCCAGTTTCACCAGCGCCATGGTCAGCTTATCCTGATCGACCTTGCTGCGCGGCTCGATGGCGATAGCGATCACCGGGTCGGGCACATCCATCGACTCGAGGACCACCGGGGCACGGTCGGCACACAGGGTATCACCGGTGGCTGAGTGCTTGAGACCAATCACCGCGACGATATCACCGGCGTAGACCTCCTTGACCTCCTCACGCTTGTTGGCGTGCATCTTCAGAAGGCGGCCGATACGCTCCTTGCGGGACTTGCCCGGATTGATCAACGCCATGCCGGCGGTCACCATGCCGGAGTAGATACGCATGAATGCCAGCTGGCCGACATAGGGGTCGGTGAAGATCTTGAACACCAACCCGGCAAAGGCCTCATCGTCATCAGCCCGCCGTTCCACCGGCTCACCGTTCGCCGGATCGATGCCGACCATCGGCGGCACATCGGTCGGTGCCGGCAGGTAATCGACAATGGCATCCAGCAGCGGCTGCACCCCCTTGTTCTTGAACGCCGAACCGCAGAGCACCGGCACCACCCTGAGATCGAGGGTCAGCCGGCGGATCAGCCGCCGGGCTTCCTCCGGCGCCAGCGACCCACCTTCGAGATAGCGTGTGGCCCAGTCGTCGTCAAGATCGGCAAGGGTTTCAAGCAGGCGCTCACGCGCCTCGCCGACCTCTCGCCGCATCTCCGCCGGAATTTCCCGGACTTCAAACCTGGTTCCCAAAGAACTGTCATCGTAAAAAATCGCCTGCTCTTCCAGCAGGTCGACTACCCCGGCGAAGCCTTCTTCGGCACCCACCGGCACTTGAACCGCCAGCGGCTCGGTCCGCAGCCGATCACGCATCATCGCGATGACGCGGGGGAAATCGGCACCGACCCGGTCCATCTTGTTAATGTAGGCGATGCGCGGCACCCGGTAGCGATCAGCCTGGCGCCAGACCGTTTCCGACTGCGGTTCGACGCCGCCGACGGCGCAGAACACCGCCACCGCCCCATCCAGTACCCGGAGCGAGCGCTCCACTTCGATGGTGAAGTCAACGTGCCCCGGGGTGTCGATGATATTGATCCGGTGATCCCGCCAGAAGCAGGTGGTGGCCGCCGAGGTGATGGTGATCCCCCGCTCCTGCTCCTGCTCCATCCAGTCCATGGTGGCCGTGCCCTCATGGACCTCGCCGATCTTGTGCGAGATGCCGGTATAATAAAGAACTCGTTCCGTGGTGGTCGTCTTGCCGGCATCTATGTGCGCCATGATCCCGATGTTCCGGTTCCGCGCGAGTGGATACTGACGTGCCACGGCTGTCTAACGCTCCCCTTACCAGCGGTAGTGAGCAAACGCCTTGTTGGCCTCGGCCATCTTATGGGTGTCCTCACGCTTCTTCACCGCCGCGCCGCGATTGTTGGCGGCATCCAGCAGCTCGCCGGCAAGCTTTTCGACCATGCTCTTCTCACCCCGATTCCGGGCGTAGCCGACCAGCCAGCGGATGGCCAGGGCGGTCTTGCGCTCGGGCCGGACCTCGATGGGTACCTGGTAGGTGGCGCCGCCGACCCGCCGGGATTTGACCTCGACCATCGGCTTGACGTTTTCCACCGCTTTCTTGAACAGTTCGTAAGGGTCACTCTTGGCGCGGGACTCCATCAGATCCATGGCATCGTAGAGCGCCTGCTGAGCGACGCTCTTCTTGCCGTCGAACATGAGCCCGTTGATGAACTTCGCCACCAGCAGATCCCCGAACCGGGGATCCGGGACCGTGACGCGCTTCTGCACTTCTCTCCGTCTTGACATATCCCTACCTCTGTATTGCCAACAGGTATGGCCGGCGGCCGGTTACTTGGGCCGCTTGGTACCGTATTTTGAGCGCGCCTGACGCCGAGCCTGGACACCGACACTGTCGAGGGTACCGCGGACGATATGATAGCGGACACCGGGAAGGTCCTTGACGCGGCCGCCGCGGATGAGAACCACCGAGTGTTCCTGCAGATTGTGTCCTTCGCCGGGAATGTAGGAGGTCACCTCGAACCCGTTCGTCAGCCGCACCCTGGCAACCTTTCTGAGGGCGGAGTTCGGCTTCTTCGGGGTTGTGGTATAAACCCTGGTACACACCCCTCTTTTCTGCGGGCAGGCCTTGAGGGCCGGCGCGGTTCCCTTCTTTTTGATCTGCTGGCGCCCTTTACGGACCAGCTGGTTCAACGTCGGCATCGATCCTCACTCCTCACGTCAAAACACGTTCGACTGAACAGCCCGGTAACCTGCCCCCGGCCGTTTATTAACTGTCTATTATCCGCTTCCGGCTATCGTGCCCGGTGGCAAGCAATGCAACCCTAACACCCGAGTAATTCCATGCGGAAAACCGGGGGAACCTATCAGGTCACCACACCCTTGTCAAGGATTTTCCTTCGCATTCGCCGCCCCGGCCAGGTCGGACTCGAGTACCGCCAGGTTATCCACCGCCGCCTGCTGTCCCGGCCACAGCTGCAACGCCTCCTCATAACGCTCACGGGCCAGATCCACCTGCCCCAGGTAGCGGGCGGCAATGCCCAGATTACACAGCGTCACCGACAGTGCCCGTTCGTAACGCTCGAAAGGCTCGAGTTCGATCTCGTCCGCTTTCTTCCCTTCACGGGAAGCCCGCAGGCGGCCGATGTGTGTGCTATCGGGCCGATTCGCCGCCAGCCAGGCGCGGTAGGCGGCGGCACTGGTCTCGAAGAACCCCAGCGACAGCTCGATCAACCCGGGATTCCGGGTGATTTCGACACCCTCTGCCGATGCCACCCCCTTCTCACCGTAGATGCCGCGGCGCAGGTGAATGGTCCCGATGCTGTTGTTGACGATGGCGTAGTAGAAATCGGTTTCCAGGTCGATCCCGGGGATCGCGGCGAGCATTTCCCGCGCCTGGTGATACTCCTTCAGCGCCTTGTCGAACTTGCCGCGCACCATCTTCTTTTCCGCCGCGCTGTAGCGGCGCATGGGGGCCTGGTAGCGGGCGTCCTGACCGAGGCTCCGCACCTGATAATGCCGCCAGAGCATTACCACGGCCACCACCGAGCTGACGGCAATGACTATCAGCACCCAGCGCATGGTGCGGTTCAGCCTGAGCAGATCGGCAAATATACCCAAAACGACAAATACCCCCGCCACGGCTGGCTGCCGCGGCCGCATGCCGGGCGATCATTACATTTGTGGCTGCTGAACAGTCGATGTGCTTCACGGTGCGCAACCGATACGGGTTCGACCGCTTTGATGGCGCCGGCGGAAGATGCCGGCAGGCCAGCGCAAAGCTTTCTGGTCGACGATTGCGCGGAGAACCCTCGGAAAGGACGAATCTATAATCCAGACGCCGCCGGTTTGTCAAGGGGAAAATGCGGCACAGGGTGAAAACATAACGGTTATGATGACGAATCGCCCCAATCCATGGCGGCAATCGCCACGGCTTGACGCACCACGATACCCGTCGGATAAACATCGCTGGCGGCCCCCCGGCTTAACCGTTGACAACCGGGAACAAATATAATAGAAGTGGCGATATTTTCGGTAACGGGAGGAAAGTCGGACCATGAAGGTTTGCGAAGTCATGAACCGTGAGGTCATCACCGTCAGCCCCACGGCACGGGTCTGCGACGTCATCGAGCTGTTTCACCAGCAAAACATCACCGGGGTACCGGTGATGGACGGTGACCGGCTGGCCGGGGTCATCTCCAAAAAGGACATCCTGCCGCTGGTCGCCTCCTTCGACATCGACTACGAAACCATCGAGAGGCTCAAGCGGACCTGCTCCTACTTCGTCGCCGATTACATGCAGAAGGAAGTGATTTCGGTGCCGCCGGTGGAAGCCATCGAATCATGCGCGATGATCATGATCAACAACAACATCAATCGCCTGCCGGTGGTGGAAAACAACTGTCTGGTGGGCATCGTCACCCGCGGCGACATCCTCAAGGCCCTGGCAAACTGCAACTTCTGCCCCATTTAGCGGCCGTGAGGGTTACAAACCCGCCCTTTCTAAAGGTGTCTGCCCCGGGGTTGGTGGCTTCGCAACCGCCCCGTCTTCCGCGATTTTTACAACATCCCGCCGAAGAAGCTGTTGTACGCCAGCTTCTGGAGTTCCTCGACCACCGTGAGGGCATCCTTCAGATCCGTGCGTTCCGAGGCCGAGAGGATTTCCGGATCAAGAAAATAATCATATTTTCTGCCCGCCGCCATGGCCTCAAGCTGGGAGATCATCTTCGCCCGGGTCAGCACGATGTAGGCCGTCTGCAGGCGTTCGGACAACTCCGTATCGAAATGATGCCCCGCCTCCAGCGCCCGGATGCGCTCGACGGTGTTGGTCGCGCGGATGCCGTATTTCAGCGCGAAGACCCGGGCGGTCATGATCAGCGGCGCCCAGCCGTAAAGCTTGACATTGAACTGCCCGGCATGGGGACCGCCGCGTTCGAGGCGGAAATTCTTGAAAAAGGTCAGGGCGACCGAACTCATCACGGCGCTGCGGGCCATGGTCAGCAAGGCATCGAAATGTTCCCGGACAAGGCGGTGTACCTTGTCGATAAAGCGCTCGCCCACCGGACGTGACCCGGCACAGAAGGTGACGTCCATGAGAATGATGATCCGCAGCAGGTTCTCCTGGTCCTGGTTGCCGAAGATCTCGGTCATCATCCGCCGCCAGCGAGCATAGGAACCGCGCCAGTCATCGTTGATCGGCATGATATTGCCGGTGCAGAGGGCGAATCCCACCTGGTCGAGGGCCTGCACCACCTCCCCGGCGAACCCCCGGAAATAATCATCCACCGCGGTCGATCCGTCGATCTCATACACCAGCGCGTTGTCCTGATCGGTGAAAAAGGTCTGCTCCCGGCGGCCGTCGCTGCCCATGTTGAACCAGGCGAAGGCGCACGGCGGCGCCGGCAAACGCCGCCGCACCAGCTCCAACACCCGTTCCGTCAGCCGATCGCGGTACATGGTGATGAGCTCATGCACCTCCATCACCCCGATACCGCGCAGAAACAGCTCTACGGCAATATCGTTGAGTTTGCGATGAATGTCGACCAGTTCGTCCAGGGCTTCGGCACCGTCGATACGACGCACCTGGGACACGACCTCACGCCACCGGCGGCGGAGGTATTCCCGACGTTCACCCAGCACCTGACAGGCGTCATCGAGGATCAGCAGGCGTTCCTGCAGGGTCGGCAGGAACAGCCGTTCCGGCCGGCGGGAGAACACCCGCAGGAGATGCTGGTCAACCGCTCCGCCGCCGCGCTTGAACTCCTGGTAGAGCGTCCGGATGTGTTCAGGATCGTATGATGTCGGCATGGTTCCCGAAACAGGCGGTAAAATTCCCCGGATCGGTATCCGGGCATTGCGTCAAGGATTTTCATAACTGCATCGCCACCGCTCAAGCCGCTTCGCCGCCCGCAAGCTCGGTCATTTGACCTACGGCATCACCACGTTTCTCAGCTTTTCCCCGGCGCACGAATCCGCCGCGGTTACGGTGCCATCATCAATAGATTATCCGACGACGAAAATCCACCCCAAAAAAGGAGGGGGGACAAGCCCCCCTCCCGGATATGCCGTGAACAGACGGTCATGAACCGCAACGTCGGATCAGTCAAACTTGATCCCGTGGACGTTCTCGCACAGGTACTTGCGGATCGCCAAGGACGGCGGTTCGGTCATCATCGACACGATGATGTTGGTGAACAACGCCACCGGCATGAGAATCAGCGAGGACGAGGTGAACGGGATGAGCTGGGCCAGCCAGTGGTCGTTGCCCTTGCCCCAGAAGAAGAAGAAACCGGTGAGGAAGAGGCCGACCAGCATCCCGGCGATGCAGCCGTACTTGTTGGAGCGGCTCCACCAGACCCCGAGCAGGAAGGTCGGGAAGATGGTGTTCCCGGCGATGGCGAAGGCCATGGCGACGATCTGGGCGATGAGCGCGAAGGGCTTCAGCGCGAAGGCGATGACCACCAGCCCGAGGACGAACACCGAAACCTTGGAAACCAGCATGCGGGCGCTTTCCGTCGCGTTGGGGTTGATGACCCGGTAATAGATGTCGTGGGAAGCCGCCGAACCGGCCGACAGCAACAGGCCGGAGACGGTGGAGAAGGCCGCCGAGATGGCGCCGGCCGCCAGGTAGCCGCAGAACCACTGGGGCAGTCCGGCGCGTTCGGCCGCGAGGACGACGATGGCATCGGCCAGCTCCTTCTTCGGTGTCAGACCGGCGATGGCGGTCTGGACCCGGGCGAAGGCGGCGTAGGCCGGCGAACTCCAGTAAAGCAGGCCGATGAAGAACAGGCCCCAGACCACCGACCAGCGGGCGTCACGGGTGTTGGGCACAACATAAAAACGTGACAGCACGTGGGGCAGTCCGGCAGTCCCCACCATCATGGTGAAGCACAGAGCAATCCACTTATAGGTGCTGGAAACACCCCAGGGCGTGACGTAGTTCTGGCCGTACTTGGTACCCAGATCGTAGACCGCGGAACCGTAGCCGATCTGCGGAATAAGGTAGAAGTAACCAAGCTTCTTGGCGATAAAGACCAGCGGCAGAATGAAGGCAGTGATGATGACGGCATACTGGAACTGCATGTTCTTGGTCGCCCCAAGCATCCCGGAGACAATGACGTAGGCCAGCACGACGGCGGTGCCGACGAAGACCGAGGTGGCGTAGTTGAAGCCGAAGATCCAGCTGAACATCAGCGCGATGCCCTTGTACTGGGCGATGGCGTAGGTCAACGAGATGATGATCGCGGTACACGCGGCGATGATCCGGGCACCCTGCGATTCGAAGCGGTCACCGATGAAGTCGGCGGCGGTGTACTTGCCGAAACGGCGGATCTGCCCGGCCATGAGCACCAGCAACATGACGTAGCCGCCGGTCCAGCCGAGGATGTAGGCCAGGGAGAAATAGCCCTTCAGATAGAGCAGCCCGGCCATGCCGAGAAAGCTGGCGGCGCTCATCCAGTTACTGGCGATGGCGGCGCCGGCGCCGATCTTCCCGATGCCGCGGCCCGCGGCCCAGTAGTCATCCTGGTCCTTCGCCTTGTGCCCCACCCCGATGCCGACAAAGGCCACCAGGATAATCGCGAGTACGATCGCCGGACCGAGTTTAAATCCAGTTTCTATACCTTGCTGCATATTCCTTACCCCCTTGCAAACGCGGAATCAAATCAATAACGGTATTGACGGCTTAACACCCGAAGCCCGCACGGACTCAGATGTCGGCCTTCCCGTGCCGCTCCTCCAGTCCGTCGATGAGGATATTGAACCAGATACACAGCAGGATGTAGACGATGATCATGAACTGTCCGGACCACCAGTAGTGGAACGGGAAGCCGAGGAACCGCATCCGGGTAAGGAAGCTTTCGCCAGCGGGGTTTTCCTGCACCAGCCGCAGCAGGATCTGAAACCCGAAGGTTCCCAGTGCCCAGATTGTCAGCATAATCCAGATATAGACGGTTTCCGTCTTCTGGAACTCGGTGACAGGCTTGAAGATATTGACGTGATATCTGTCTTCCTGAGCCATTTCCGTCTCTCCTCCAACCACTTAAGTTACATCCCCGTTCGCCGAAAAGAATAATTGCAGATATGAATGAGAACTTTTCGACCGTTCAGCGACCGTGCCGCCGGCATACACACGCGCCGTACCGCGACCTCCTTTCTCCTGACAGTTACATGCCCGGCGGCACCCGGGGCGGGTTACCCTGCGGTAAATTTTCATTCAGGCAAAACAGTTAGAACATCGTCTTGTCTTTGTCAAGAGAAAAAACGACATTTTATTCCGCCCGACTTTTGCAACATTTATCACAATAATGCAACATCCGGGAGATAATCATGCAGTCATTTTATCTTTTCGTTATCACAATGTTTTTTCTTCATTACGGAGGTCGAAGACCATTTTGATCAGCGGAAAAACAATTATTTATGGCATTATCGGCAATCCGGTATCCCACTCCCTCTCGCCGGCACTGCACAACGAGGTGTTCGCACGGGCGGGGATCGATGCGGCCTATCTGCCGTTTCCGGTCTCCGCCGCCGGGCTGGCGGGGGCGATGGCCGGACTGCGGTCCCTGGGTATCGCCGGCGTCAACATCACCATCCCCCACAAGGAGACGGTACTGCCTCTGCTCGACGAGGTGGAGGAAACCGCCCGAATTATCGGTGCGGTCAACACCGTCAGCCGCCGGGGCGACCGGCTGACCGGCAGCAACACCGACTGGCTGGGCTTCAGCCGCCAGTTGGAAAACCACGGTATCGATCCCGCCGGCCGGCGCATCGCGGTGTTCGGCGCCGGGGGCGCCGCCCGCGCCGTGGTTTTCGCCCTGGGAAGAAAATCCGGTCAAGAAATCATGGTTTTCAACCGAACCCCTGAGAAGGCCCGGGCACTCTGTGCTCATTTTCAGCCGCTTTTCCCGGCATCCCGCCTCACGGGCGCGGGCTTCGACACGGCTGCGGCGATTCCGGCCCGAACACCGGTGGACCTGATCATCGATACCCTGCCCGTGGCGGCGGGCGGGATCGCCGACACCCCGGTGCCGGCGCCGACGGGCGGGGGCTGGTTTATCACCATCAATTACGGCGCGGCACTCTCCGGTTGCGTCCCCACCCCCGGCCGGCAACTGCTGGACGGCCTGGAAATGCTGGCCTGGCAGGCGCGGGAAAGCGCCGGCCGCTGGTTTCCCGACCGGGACGGCAGGGAGCTGGACCGGCATTATGCCGCGGCACTGAACACTCTGGCCCGCACCATGCGGCGGGGAACACGGTAAACATGGCAGAAGGCAGCAGCGGCACCGCGATGAACCTCAAAAGCAAGCGGCTGGGCGAGATGCTCGTCAACGCCCGGCTGATCACCGAGGCCCAGCTGGAGCACGCTCTCAGGGAACAGAAAATGAGCGGCGCCCGCCTGGGCTCCACCCTGGTGCGGCTGGGTTATATCGTCGAAGACGACCTGATCAACTTCCTCTGCGTCCAGTACGGCGTCCCTTCGGTCAACCTGCGCAATTTCAAGATCGACGATCAGGTCGTCAATATCATCCCCACCGATCTGATCAACAAGTTTCTGGTCGTCCCCATCAACCGCGTCGGCTCCACCCTCATCGTCGCCACCTGCGACCCGTCCAACATCTCCGCCATCGACGACATCAAGTTCATCACCGGCTACAACGTCGAAATCGTCGTCGCCTCGGAGTCGGTAATCAAGGAGACGATCGAGAAACTTTACGACTCCTCGTCGGTACTCGATGACGTGATGTCCACCTTCGACGACCACGACCTCGAACTGGTCCAGGACGAGGATGATCTCAACGTCGTCGAGTTGAAGAAGGAGACCGAGGATGCCCCGGTCATCCGGCTGGTAAACCTCATTCTGGTGGATGCAATCCGCAAGGATGCCAGCGATATCCATCTCGAACCCTACGAGAAGATGTTCCGCGTCCGCTACCGCATCGACGGCGTGCTCTACGAGGTCATGAAGCCGCCGATGAAGTTGAAAAATGCCATCATCTCGCGATTGAAGATCATGTCCGAACTGGATATCGCCGAGCGCCGGCTGCCCCAGGACGGACGCATCAAGATGAAGGTCGGCAAGGACCGGACGATGGATTTCCGGGTCTCGGTACTGCCCACCCTGTTCGGCGAAAAGGTGGTGCTGCGGTTACTGGATCAGTCGAACCTGCAACTCGACATGACCAAACTGGGGTTCGAGGAAGATCAGCTCACCGTGGTAAAGGACGCCATCTACCGGCCCTACGGCATGGTGCTGGTCACTGGCCCCACCGGCAGCGGCAAGACCACCACCCTCTACTCGGCCCTGTCGGATCTCAACAAAACCTCAGACAACATCATGACCGCCGAAGACCCGGTGGAATTCAACCTCCAGGGGATCAACCAGGTACAGATCCGCGAAAAGATCGGCCTGACCTTCGCCGGCGCCCTGCGCTCGTTCCTGCGCCAGGATCCCGACATCATCCTCGTGGGGGAGATGCGCGACCTGGAGACCGCCGAGATCAGCATCAAGGCGGCGCTCACCGGCCACCTGGTACTCTCGACCCTGCACACCAACGACGCCCCCAGCACCGTCACCCGGCTGATCAACATGGGAGTCGAACCGTTTCTCATCGTCTCGTCGCTGAACCTGGTGATGGCCCAACGGCTGGCACGGAAGAACTGCGAAAACTGCAAGGAGCCGGCAAACGTCCCGGTCAAGGCCCTGATCCAGAGCGGCGTGAACCCCGAACTGGCGGAAACGATTACCTGCTACCGCGGCAAAGGCTGCGACGCCTGCAACAGCACCGGCTACAAGGGGCGCATCGCACTCTACGAGGTCATGCCGGTAACCGAGACGCTGAAAACGGCGGTCATCAATGGTGCCAACACCATCGAACTGAAAAAGATGGCCATCGTCGAGGGTATGAAGACCCTGCGCCAGAGCGGCCTGACCAAACTGGCGGAAGGCACCACCAGCTTCGAGGAAGTGCTGCGGGTATCGGCGAAGGATTGATGGTTTCGTAACCACAGGAGCGAAAAATTTTTCGCCCTTACCGTACTTCCATAGTACACCTCGGTCCCCGGCTTTTGAGCGCCTCGGGCCTGGTGCGGTTACGGTGCCGGGCCGACCGCAAGGGTCGCCCCTACGGCGGCCACGGGGGGGGGCCGCCGCTACTGCGGGCGGCGTGTTTTGGCAGTGGTTACGGTTTCATCAAGGCTTGATCCAGGCTGAAAAACGAAGGAGACCGACATATCATGGCCACCCTGCATCAACTGCTGAAAACGATGATCGACGAAAAGGCCTCCGACCTGCATGTCACCTCGGGCAGCCCGCCGCAACTGCGCATCGACGGCAAGCTCTATCCCCTGGACACGCCGCCCCTCGGACCCACCGAAACCAAGCAGATGTGCTACAGCATCCTCACCGACACCCAGAAGCATCGCTTCGAGGAGGAAAACGAACTCGACCTTTCCTTCGGCATCAAGGGACTCAGCCGCTTTCGCGCCAACATCTTCGTCCAGCGCGGCACCGTCGCCGGCGCGTTCCGTGCCATCCCCTACGAGATCCGCAACTTCGAAGACCTCGGCCTGCCGCCGGTGGTCCGCGATCTGGCGAAGAAGCCCTCCGGGCTGGTGCTGGTCACCGGCCCCACCGGCAGCGGTAAAACCACCACCCTGGCAGCGATGATCGACCAGATCAACCGCGAACGACACGAGCACATCATCACCATCGAGGATCCCATCGAATTCGTCCACCAGCACAAGAAGTGCATCGTCAATCAACGCGAGATCCACTCCGACACCGAAACCTTCAGCGCCGCCCTGCGCTACATCCTGCGCCAGGATCCCGACGTCGTTCTCGTCGGCGAGCTGCGCGACCTGGAAACCGTGGCCTCGTGCCTGACGGTGGCGGAAACCGGTCACCTGACCTTCGCCACCCTGCACACCAACAACTGCGTCCAGACCATCAACCGCGTCATCGACATCTTCCCGTCGCATCAGCAGCCGCAGATCCGCTCTCAACTCTCCTTCGTCCTCGAGGGCGTCATCTCCCAGCAGCTGC
Organism: Candidatus Anaeroferrophillacea bacterium; assembly: GCA_016933675.1. Taxonomy (GTDB): domain Bacteria; phylum Desulfobacterota; class Anaeroferrophillalia; order Anaeroferrophillales; family Anaeroferrophillaceae; genus JAFGAM01. The sequence goes on along the minus strand of JAFGAM010000040.1, from coordinate 14,061 downwards.
TGCCCCGGCTCAAGGGCAAGGGCCGAATCATGTCACTGGAGATCATGATCCCCAACGCGGCGATCCGCAACCTCATCCGCGAGGACAAGGTACACCAGATCTACTCCCAGATGCAGGTCGGCCAAGGCAAGTTCGCCATGCAGACGATGAACCAGTCGCTGGCTTCCCTCTACCAGAAAGGGCTGGTCAGCTTCACCGACGCGCTGGGCAAAAGCACCGACCCGACCGAGTTGCGGCAGATGCTGGGCAACCAGGTTATTTAATCATGGAGATGTTGCGAGACCGTCATCATCGTTGCGAATTCACCTTATTTGAGGGGTATGCGGCATGACCATGTACCGCTGGCAGGCAAAGGATCGCCAAGGAAAGAAGCAGAAAGGAGAACTGGACGCGATATCCGAGAGCTTCATCACCCTGCAACTGCGCAAGAAGGGGATGACCGATATCAAGGTCAGGAAGAAGCCCAAGGAGATCGAGATCAACCTGCCGTTCCTCAAAGGCCGGGTGCCGGAAAAGGACAAGGTGGTCTTCACGCGGCAGTTCGCCACCATGATCAACGCCGGCCTGCCGATCATCCAGTGCCTCGAAATTCAGGCAAGCCAGCAGGAGAACAAGGAGTTCAAGAAGATTCTCACGGCAATCAAGAACGCCGTCGAGCAGGGCGACACCATGGCCGAGGCCCTGCGCCACCACCCCGGAACCTTTGACTCCCTCTACTGCAACATGGTCGAGGCGGGCGAGATGGGCGGCGCGCTGGACGTCATCCTCAACCGCCTGGCCTTCTTCATGGAAAAGAACCTCAAGCTCAAGAAGAAGGTCAAAGGGGCGCTGGTCTACCCGACGGCGGTCATCGCCGTGGCGGTCATCGTCGTCGCCATCATGATGATCTTCGTCATCCCCTCGTTCCAGAAGATGTTCACCGGCTTCGGCGCCGACCTGCCGTGGCTGACCCAGGTGGTGGTGGATATCAGCTATTTCACCCGCAACAACGTCCTGTGGATCATCATTGCTCTGATCATCCTCGGCATCGCCTTCCGCCAGACCTACAAAACCGAAAAGGGCCGCCTGGGAATCGACGCCGTCACCCTCAAGCTGCCGGTTTTCGGCCCCCTGCTCCGGAAGGTGGCGGTGGCCAAGTTCACCCGGACGCTGGGCACGATGGTCTCCAGCGGCGTCCCCATCCTCACCTCGCTGGAGATTGTCGCGCGGACCGCCGGCAACGTGATCATCGAGAACGCCATCCTCAACACCCGCGACAGCATCAGTCAGGGGAGGACCATCGCCGAACCCCTGGCGGAGAGCGGCATCTTCCCGTCGATGGTGGTACAGATGATCGGCGTCGGCGAATCCACCGGGGCGCTGGACGAGATGCTCACCAAGATCGCCGACTTCTACGATGACGAGGTGGACGCCGCGGTATCGGCACTGACCTCGCTGATCGAACCGATGCTGATGGTCTTCCTCGGCACCGTGCTCGGCACCATGATCGTCGCCATGTACCTGCCCATCTTCCAGATCGGCCAGGTGGTCCACTGAGCCGCACGGCGGCGCGGGATACCATGTACCGGCAGCGGAAACGGATCGGCGCGCTTCTCGCCTTCAGGGTGGGCATCGTCACCCTGCTACTGGGCGCGCTGATCTTTTTTGACCTGCACTGGCCGGAGCAGAACACCACCATTCCGCCGGCGCTCTACGCCTTCGTCGCCGCGGTCTACGCCCTGACCATCGTCTATGCCTGGTGGTGGCGGCACACCGCGGACGGCAACAACGCCCAGGTCTTCGTCTTCCTGCAACTGGTGGGCGACGCCCTGCTGGTAAGCATCCTGCTGCTGCTCACCGGCGGTTTTTTCAGCCTCTTCTTCCCGCTCCATTACCTTGTCATCCTCGGCAGCACCCTGCTGCTGGAGCGGCAGCGGGTCCTGAGTCTGCTGCTCCTTTGCGCCGTGCTCTACCTCGGCGTGATCGGCATGCACTACCTGCCGGATGCCGCCCTGCGGCCGGGACTTGTCCCCCTGGCCGGAACGGCGGCGGCACGGCTGGCGCCGACCATCTTCTTCCGTCTCGTCTCGCTGTGTCTCTTCGCTTTCGTCCTCCGGCTCCTGGCCCGGGAACACCTCCGCGTCCGCCAGGCCCTGAGACAGACGGAAACCAGCCTGTTCACCATCCGCCAGATCAACGACTCCATTATCCGCTCCATCGAGAGCGGCATCCTCACCACCGACAACGACCTCCGGATCACGTCGCTGAACCGCGCCGGGGAACGGCTGCTGGGCCGCCGGCCGGCGGAGATCTCCCTGACCACCGCCACCGCCATCATCCCGGAACTGGATCCGGAGGTCCAGGATCCGGAAAGCCGCCGCCGCGAGGCCGTCTATCCCCATCCCGACGGCCGGCGGCTGACCATCGGCTATTCCGTATCGCCGCTGCAAGACGAAAGCGGCGACCGTCACGGGCTGATCTTCGTCTTCCAGGATCTCACTGCTTTCCGGGAAATCGAATACCGGCTGCGGCTCGCCGACCGGCTGGCGGCCCTGGGCCGGCTGTCCGCCGGACTGGCGCACGAGATCCGCAACCCGCTGGCCGCCATCCGCGGCTCGGTGGAAACCCTCTATGGCGAACTGAACGACGACGACCCGCTGAACCGGCGCCTGATGGAGATCGTCATGCGCGAGGCGGACCGGCTCAACCGCCTGGTGGACGATTTCCTCACCTTCGCCCGCCAGGATAACGATTCGGCGCCCGGCGTCTTCGACCTCCACGACCTGCTGCGGGAGCTGTCGCTGCTCTTTCGCGGCCGGTATCCCGAAATCGAGTTCATCGAAGCCTTCGGCTCCGACCCGCTGCCCACCGCCGGCAGCGGCGACCAGGCCCGGCAGATTTTCTGGAACCTCTGCCGCAACGCCGTCGAAGCGCTGGACGGGCCGGGCACGGTGGTCATCACCACGGCGGAGTACCGGGATACCGCCACCCACCGCACCTTCCGGGAAGCAACCATCACCGACAACGGCCCGGGAATCCCGCCGGAGCTGGCGGAACGGGTATTCGAACCGTTTTTCACCACCCGGGAGGCCGGCACCGGTCTCGGTCTTTTCATCGTCTTCCAGCTGGTGAAGCTAAACGGCGGCCGAATATCCGTCACCCCCGCTGAAACCGGCCACGGCACCCGGGTCAGCGTCCGCCTGCCGGCGGGAGACGGAAACCGGGATTCAGGAGGCGGAAGAAACGGGACGGGAGAGCGGTTATAGTCGACTTGCTTATCGACGTCGAGGTCGATATCGATATCGGTATCGTTCTGTTGCTGGCGTCTACCAGGCTCATCACGAAGTTACTTGATGATAAACCACTGCCGAAGGCCGGGTGAGGCACTGCCGCCCGGATTCCGGCATGTATTATCGCGACGTTACCGGCGCCACCCGCCGGCCCACTGCAGGAGCATGCTGGATGACGACAAACAATCCCCGGACGCCGTCGGCGCACATTCTCGTCGTCGACGACGAACCCGGAATGCGTGAATTTCTCGAAATCATGCTGGTCAAAAACGGCTACCGGGTCACCGCCTGCGCCGCCGCCCGCCAGGGGCTGGAGCGGATGAAAACGGCAACCTTCGACCTGGTGATCAGCGATATCAGTATGCCGGAAATGTCGGGCATCGACCTCCTGCCGCTGGTGCGGGAACGCTCTCCGGGCACCGAGGTGATCATGATCACCGCCTTCGCGTCCCCGGAAACCGCGATCCGGGCAATGAAACTCGGCGCCTACGACTACATCACCAAGCCCTTCAACCTTGACGCCATCCTGCTGACCATCGACAAGGCGCTGAAAAACTCCCGGCTGCAGCGGGAGAACCGGGAACTGCGCCGGGAGCTGGAACAGCGCTACGGTTTCGCCAGCCTGATCGGCAAGAGTCCGGCCATGACCCGGGTGTTCGAGCTGATCGAGCGGGTCGCGCCGAGCAAGGCGAACATCCTCGTCACCGGCAAATCGGGCACCGGCAAGGAACTGGTGGCCCGGGCGATCCACTTCACCGGACCGCGCAAGGACCGGCCGTTCATCACCGTCAACTGCGGCGCGATCCCCGAGCAACTGATGGAAAGCGAATTCTTCGGCCACGAGCAGGGCGCCTTCACCGGCGCGGTGAAGGCGCGGGACGGCTACTTCGCCGCCGCCGACGGCGGCACCATCTTCCTCGACGAGGTGGGCGAGATTCCCCTGCCGCTGCAGGTGAAGCTCCTACGGGTGGTCCAGGAGCGGCGTTTCAGCCGGATCGGCAGCACCGCCGAACGGGAGGTTGACGTGCGCCTCATCGCCGCCACCAACCGCGACCTGGAAGCGGCGGTGGCGGCGGGCGATTTTCGCGAGGATCTCTTCTACCGCCTCAACGTCATCAAGATCGACCTGCCGGAGCTGCGGCAGCGGAGCGACGACATCCCGCTCTTGGCGCGCCACTTCCTGCAGAAATACAACCGTGAATACGGCCGCAACCTCGCCGGCTTCACCCCGGAAGCGATGAAGATCCTGCTGGGCCATACCTTTCCGGGGAACGTGCGGGAACTGGAAAACATCGTCGAACGGGGGGTCATCATGGAAAGCGGCGAGAACATCACCCCGGACAGCCTGCCACCGGGGCTTAATCGGCGTACCCCGGCATCGTGCGCCGGAATCGTTCTCCCCGGCGAGGGGATCGAGCTCGAAATCCTGGTGGCGGAACTGGAGTGCAGCCTCATCCGCCAGGCGCTGGAACGCCGCGGCGGCAGCATCACCGAGGCGGCGAAGCTGCTGGGGCTGTCATTTCGCTCGCTGCGCTACCGGCTGGAAAAATACCGCCTGAACTGATCAGCGTTTGACCACGGTGGGGGTGATGAAGACCATCAGCTCGCTGCGGGAGTCCTCGTCCATCTTGTGTTTGAAGAGGTTGCCGAGGAGCGGAAGGCGGGAGACCACCGGGACCCCGTCACTCTCCTTGACGTTGTTGGCAAGAATGATGCCGCCGATGGCGGCGGTTTCGCCGTCATGGACCAGCAGGGTGGTGTTGACGTTCTGGGTATTGATGATCGGTTCGCCCTGGGCGGTGTTCTCGCCCTGGCTGTCGTTGTTGATCTCCAGTTCCAGGGTGATTTCGCCGTTGCGGGTGACATGAGGCGTGACCACCAGGCTCAGCTCGGCCTCCTTGAACTCGGTATCGGGGTTGTCGACATCGCTGGAAACGTAGGGGATCTCCTTGCCCTGACCGATCTTGGCCTGGTGGTTATCCAGCACCATGACGCGCGGATTCGACAGGATGCGGATGCGGTCCATCTCCTCCAGCGCCGACAGGCGGACATTGAAGCTGTAGGAATCCAGCTTGCTGATACCGAAGGTCAGGGCACTGGCGGCGCTGGGTACGGGCAGGTTGATGGCGGTATCGGCGAAACTGCCACCTTCGACACTCCCGGCGGCGGTGTAGGTTGTGTCGTTACCACGCTGATCGGTCCAGCTCCCGCCCCACTGGATTCCCAGCTCGTGCACCGCCTTGCTCTCCGCCATGACGATCCGGGCATCGATCATCACCTGGGGGGTGGGCACATCGAGGACCGCGAGCATCTCGCGGACAGCGGCGATCTGCCCCGGCTGGTCACGCACCACGAGGGTGTTGGTACGAGCATCGCAGCGCAGCCGCCCGCGTTCCGACAGCAGGCCCTCGAGCTGGGGCATGATGTCGCCCCCCTTACCGTAGTTGAACGGGATGAACTCGGTCACCAGATCCTCGCCGCGCGCGACCACCTCCTCGGCCTTGACCACCCGGTACACCTCGTCCTCGGCGATAAGCCCCAGCTTGTGGGACGCGAGGATGGCCTTCATCGCCGATTCGATACTGATGTCCTGGAAATTGAGTGACACCGTGGCCGCCGGCACATCGCCGGAGAGAATGAGGTTGATCCCCGCCTCGCCCGCCAGCGCCCGCAGGATGGCGCGCAGATCGGTATCCTGACAGGCGATGCCGACGCGCCGCTGCAGCCCCGTACCGACGCCGCCGTGATCATCATCCCCCCGACCGGCGGCCGGCAGCAGCAGCAGTGCCAGCAGCAGCACCACCACCGACAGCGGACCGCACGTCCGCCGCCCCACGTCACCGCCGCCGCGGATCGCCCGGGATCCATTCATTGTGCCGCTCCGTCCGTTTCCCTGCCCGTGGCGTCGGAACCCGCCGCCGGCAGAATGGTAAAGGTGGGCACCCGGTCCACGGCGGGTGCGAGTACCAGTTCGATCCGCCGTCCGTCGCGACGGAACACCACCCGGTCGGCACCGATATCGGTCACCTCGAAACCCTCCACCACATCACCCGGCCGGACCACCCGGCCGCCGACGATGGCGGAATGCCGCATCCCGCTGGCAATAATACCATCCAGCCGCACGTGGGACGGCAGGCGGATCTCATCCGCCGGCACCGATTCCCGGTCCGTCCCGGCGGCCGCGGGGGCTGCCGGCGACGCCGGGGTGAGCAGCGGCAGGAAGGGGTTCGCCGAGTTTGCCGAAGGAGCAGCCGTCGGAGCCGTCACTGCCGGCGCCGGCCGCAGGCAACAGACACATGCCGCCACCAGGATCATCGCCAACCGGAAACCACGGCTCATGTCTCCCCATCCCCCGCCGGTCCCGGGTCGGCATCCAGCATCACGTTGTGAATCCCCAATTCCACCTCCACCCGGGGCAGAATCTCCGGCCGGCTGAGGATCCGCAGGCGATCGATGACATACCATTTGTCGCCCCCGGAAAAACAGCCGAGATAATCGATCACCGCACGATAGTCGGCCTGAAACACCACCTCGAACGGCTGCACGACATACAATTCGCGGCGCACCGGCGGCCGGCGGCGCAGGGCGACCAGTTCAAACCGGTCGGGAGCCGCCGTCAACACCAAGGTCTTCACCAGCCGGGCGACATCCCGGCCGGTGGCCATCTTCCCCCCCGCGGCATCCAGCACCTCCCGCCGGCGCTGAACGGCATCCCGCAAGGCAACGATCCGGCGCTCCCGGGCACCGATATCGCCGGGCGGCGGAAAACGCTCCAGGGTGGTCCGCAGTTCCCGTCCCTGCCGCCGCAGCCCCTCGGTCCGCTGCCGCAGAGGCGCGGCCAGCAGGGACATGTAGCCGTACAGCACCGCCAGAACGCACACCACCGCGATGAGCGCCATGCGCCACTGGTCAGGGCGCATGGCGGCGGCAATTTGCGGCACCGATATCTTATGTTTTCGCCTCATGCACTACTTCCCATCGACATCCTGACGGAATACTTGACCAAAATATCGGCACCTTACGACAACCGGGCCAATCCGCCGGCGGCGGCACGAAACCCGGAGCAAAGGACCGCGTTCTCGTCGCCCCGATCACCGCCCGCCATGATTCACCCCGCCGGCTTCCCCGTCCCGCTACTCACCCTCGCGACGGAAGATGATCCGGTCGTTGCCGCGATAGATCCCGAAGACGAAATCCGCCGCCGCCGCGGAATCATCCACCAGCAGCCAGGCCGGCGCGGTGGCGGTGACCCGCAGGGTTTCCGGCCCGCCAGCGGCGGGATGCCGCACCGTGAGCGCCCCCGCGCCCAGTTCGATCTCGGGGCTGGAACTCGTCGTCGCCCGCGCCGTATCATAGGTAATGCCGGTGGTACAATGATCATCGACATGCACCTGCCAGGCCCCGTCCATGAAGTACTGCACCGTCAGGGGCGAAGCGACGATATCCCGGTCGGCGGGACCGTAGTTAGCGGCCAGCCACAGCCGGCCGGCACGCAGCTCCGTGCCACCGATATCGGCCAGCCGAAAGGATCCGGCAACACCGTCGGCATCTTCATAGCGGACGCCGTCGGCGTCGCGGACGTCCACCACCAGATCGAAATCCGCCGCGAAGGGCGGCGTTTCCTCCCAGGCGTAGGCGAAGGTATCGGCAAAAGACACCACCTCCCGGCTGGCGGCCGCCGTCAGGGCCACCGCATCCGCTTCGTTCCGGGGCGGATTGACCACCAGTGTGCGGCCGGCCGCGTTGTTCTCCCAGGCCGGCGTCAGAGTTGCCGGCAGGCGGCAGAATTCATCACGATAATTGACCGTTTCTGCACCGGCGGCGTTGACGGCAATGATCGTAAGTTCCGGCGCAACGGCAAATCCGAAGGTCTGGTCGAGATAGGTAAAACCACCGCCGGAGCCCGCACCGCTGCAGAACGGTGCCAGCTCGGGGGCATTGGCGGTAACAGCGAAATGATCGGGAATGAAGCGCCCGATGGGGGCACTGGTACCGGTAATGGTGATTTCGGTGTCGCCCAGGTAACCGGAATCAGCGCAGGTGAAACGGACAATGCCCACCTCGCTTAAGGTCTGCGCGGCGGTGGCCGCCGTGCCGCCGACAAAATCGATCGCCCTGATGCCGAGGGTGCCGGTGGCGGCGCCCGCCGGCAACAGCGTTGCCGCCGCCAGCGCCACGCCGTCAGCGGCGTAGGCGAGGGTTGCGGCATTGTCGGCCAGATCGGCATCGTCATCGGGGACGCCGTTTTCGTCGACATTGTCGTCGCCGGCCTCCCAGGCCACCGCCCGGGCGGAAAGATTGAATTCCTCACCGGCACGCCGGAACACCGAAGATGCGGCGCCGGAAGCTGCGGCGGCATTCGGGGTGGTAGAATAGACATAAAATCCGAAGGGACGGACGTTGATCGCGTTGCTGTTCCCTGCCAGTACCAGCGCTGCCGCCGCTTCCGGCGCCGTCATTTCCGCGCGGGCGTGGAAGCGCAGCTTCCCGGCATCGGCGGCGGTGAAGGTAAAGGCGGCGGTGCTGTCGGCGGCATCACCGAAATCCAGTTTCACCGTGGTCCAGCGGTTCACCGCGCCGGCGGCGTTGAGGGCGATGGCATCCTCCCGGCCACCGGTGTCGACAATCACCTTCTGGACCGCGGATGCGGCGGCCGGAGCCAGCAGTTCCACCGCCAGTTCGATCTCCTGAACCCCGGTCAGCGCCGCGGTGCAGGCGCCGGTCTCGGTATCCAGGGTCACCGCCTGGAGTTCAATCAGCTGGTTTCCGGGCGGGAGGTGCGACGGCTTGCCGGCAATCTGGGTACCGATACCGTTTACCGCTCCGTCGCCGAGGAACACGAAACCGGCATCGGCGAACACCAGTACCGGATCCTCGTCCGGATGTTCGGCGACATCCTCGACGGCGACATCGATATCGACCTCGGCGGCTTCACGGTGGTACAGATCGAAAATCACCTTACCGCCGTCGGCGGCGGCAAAGGTGTAGGCCGCCTTGCCGTCATTCGCCGCCCCGTTGTCCAGGGTACCGTCACCATCCCGCAGCACCCAGTCGCCCCGGCCGCTGGAGGTGGACAGGGATATCTCACCGGTGAAATCGGCACACACCTCACGGTCGACGTCATGGGCGACGATGGTCACCGGCTCGCCCTGGCAGGTGACCGCGGTGCCGTCATGAATAATGGCGAAGTGGTCCGGCAGCCCGGCGCATTCGGGGCATTCGTGACCCTCGCGCATGACCGCGGCAATCTCGGCGGCCGGCAGCGCCCGGCGGTAGACCCTCATCTCGTCCATGCGGCCCGAAAAAAAATATTGGTCCGAGAGGGTGCGGCGACCGATCTCCAGGGGGTCACCTGTCTGTACCAGCTTCGTCGCGGCAAAGGTTTTGTGATCCTTATCCTGACCGTCGACATACAGCGTCAGGCAGTCACCGGCAAAAACCAGCGCGACGTGGAACCAGCTTCCCGCGGCCGGCGGGGTGGTGGTGACCTCAAGAAAATCCCCTTCCCGGTCAAGCGTCTCAGCCCGGCCCTTGAGCCTGCCGCGCTCGGCAAAGATCCCCATCTGCGCCCGGCCGCTGCCGCCGCCATGAACCGATTTGGCCATGATCTGCCGCGTCCCGCTCCAGGAGGCGGCATTGACCCAGGCGGTATAGGTGAGGGCATCGGTACCGTTGAGATCCCTGTCGTGGGGAATGGAGATATAATCGTCGCTGCCGTCGAACACCGCGTAACGACAGGTACCAGGATCGTCCGCCAACGGCCCGGGAGAGTCGGCAGCGGTGGCCGCCCCGTTTCGCGCCGTGGCGTCATGGCCGTTACCGCTGGCATCCTCGACCTCACCGGCGGCACCGGTCCAGGCACATTCTTCAAACCGCAGCTCGACCTCGGGAGCACAAGCGACACAAGGCCGGCCGGTTTCGCGGTAGATACCGAGAATCCGCGCGGCGTCCAGCGCCTCGCGGTAAATCCGCACCTCATCGATGAAGCCACCGAAACGCCACCGCGCAGTGGCCTCGGAACCGGCGTCGGCGGTTTCCCCGCCGATGCCGGCGATCCCCGCATCACTGCCCCAGGTACCGGTGTAGGTATCGGTCGCCACCAAGTTACCGTTGACATAGATGGTCCGGCTGCGGGCCGCGGCATCGTGCACCGCGCTGACGAAGTACCAGGTACCCGGGTTGATCACCGCACCGCTGTCCAGCCATACCGGCGACACCCGGCGGAAAAAAAAGCGCAGGCGCCCGGCGCCGCCGTCACCGAGGCTGAAACCGTAGCCGCCGGAGTTGCTCTCGTCGTCGGCGAAGATACGGCCGTCACGCTGCATCTCCGCCGCCGCGGCGCGGGAACGTATCCGGGCGGTGATGGTGAAGCTGCCGGTGAGATCGGGAAAACCGGGCAGAGAGATGTAGTCGTCGACACCGTCGAAATCGCCGTAGCGACAGGTTCCGGCCGCCGCGCCGCCGACCGCGGGGGAATCACCGGCGGTAAGCGGACCATTGTGTGCCGTACCATGGTATTCGTGGTCTCCGGCGTCCTCGACCTCACCGGCGGCACCGGACCAGAGGCACTCGTCAAAACGATATTCCGCCACCAGTCCGCCGCAGGCCGGGCAGGAACGCGACGACCCGTCGGCATTGCGACCGGCGCACTGATTCGTATAAATGGCCAGGACGGCGTCATCGCCACCGTCTTCAGCTTCCCGGGCAGCTTCACCACCAACCCCGGCGGTAACGATGACCTCGTCGATATTACCGTCAAAAAATCCGTCATCGACCCGACCGTTCCACTCCATCGCCCCGATCAGCACCGATGCCGGCGTCGATTCGGGATAGCCCCGGCGGTAATTGTGCCCCAGAACCTCGAGTTCCTTCCGGCCGTCCAGATAGCCGTGCACATCGAGCTTCGATCCCCCCAGCGACGCATCCAGTTTCACCCGGAAAGCGAACCAGTGCCAGCCGCCGTCGGCAACATTGATCGGGATGGCGAAATTGAACTGCGACTCCCAGAAATCGAACATCCTCAGGCGAACCTTGTTGCCCTGGATGTGAACCTGGTATTCCTCGCTTTTGGAAACGATGGTACCCCGGTTTCTCGTCGTCTTGAACCAGCCGGAGATGAGCATCTCGCGGCCGGCGGCCAGCGGTGAGAACCGGTCGTTATCCGGCACCTCGATGAAGTATTCGGCGTCATACCACCACGGGGCCGCGTCGACCTCATAGCCCCACCAGCGGAACCCGGCGCAGGAACAGACCTTGCCCTCGTTGACGCGCTCCGTCACCCGGCCGTCATCGTTGTTCCCCCGGGCGGTGCCGTGCAGCCCGGCGCCGCTGCTGTCCTTCACCTCGCCCGCGGCCCCGGTATACGCGCACTCGTCGAGACGGTACTCAACCGCCTGCGCGCCGCCGGCCGGCAACACCGCCATCAACACCAGGAAAAACAGCAGGTGCCGCCCCAACATGTCCGACCGGCCTCGTTTCATGCCCGACGCAACATTCCTTTCTCAAGCCCCGCGGCCGCCCGGCTTTTCCACCCTCCCGCAGGGAGATCATGACCGGGAAGCGCCGCACATCGGCAGCGGCTACGGCGCCATTCCGTCCGGACGTTGCGGCCGGCGGGGCGGATTTATCCGCCTGGGAACACCAGATACTTCCGGCAAAAACATCCCTGCCGGTTCATTCCGGCGGCACCGGCGGCGCGCCATGGTCGACCACCGCCGCCGCATTGTGCGTTCCTTCCGGCGCCGGCATTCCAGCCGCCAGTTCGCAGCTCAGCGCGAAGGCGAAATGGGCCGGGATCCCCGTCGCCGCATCCGCCGGCACCCGGATCATCTCGCGGAAATCCACCGCCGCCAGCCGACCCTCCCCCGCCTGCAGTTTCTTCAGAAAAGCGACGAGTGCGGCGCTGTCCACCGCCCGGCCGTGAACCATCACGGCGGGCCCGCCGCCGCGGTCAGCCTCGGGGCCGCCGGCAGCAGCGCCGCCGGTACCGGCGGCAGACGAAGCGATCTCCGTCAGCCACACCCCCGCGGGCACCAGCCGGCTGATCTCGCTAACCACGGCATGCCAGTCCTGCCGGCCGGTAAACATCCCGTCGACCGCGGCAATACGCTCATCCAGGGCCTGTTGCCGCGCCTCGAGCTTCCGGGTCTCGCGCACCAGCCGGTGCAGCACCTCGTTCTCCCGTTCACGATCGGCCAGCGTGCGTTCCAACTGTCGAGTGGTCTCCCGCGCCGCGTCATGATGCCGCCGCAAATGGTAATAGTGGCCTGCCAGTGCCGCCAGCAGCAACAGCGACAAAACCGCGAAAACCATCCCCAGGGCGCCCGGCAAGCCGGCCGCGGCGGTCTTTTTGGTGGTCGCGAGATTGATCCGCTGCATCTTCAGGAATCCCTGAGCGCCAGCCCGCTGACGGCGGCAAAGCGGGGTGAGAGCAACCGCAGTTCCGCCAGCTTTGCCGCTCCGCCGGAAAAGGCTTCGAGGTCAAAGCAGGACAGCGGATCGGCAATGCGGCAGGTCACACCGATGGTTTCAGCAATGTAGTGATCGAGATCGGCGAGCAGGGCACCGCCGCCGGCCAGCATCACCTGATCCACGCTGCCCCGATGCATCGTGGTCTGGAAGAAATCGATGGTGCGGTGCACCTCCAGGGCCAGTTGCTGGACCTCCACCTCCAGGGCGGCAAAGATCCGGGCGGCGGGATCGTCCTCGACCACCGGGTCGAAACGCCGGCGGTAGTGAGTGACACCATGCGTGCGCAGCAGCGCGGCGACTTCCTCCGGGCCGCCGCCGTATCCCGTCGCCGCCGTGTGCCACGCGCCGGTGGACTGACCCACATGCCGCACCATCTGCGGCACCCCGCCGGCGGCAATCAGCAGCAGCGTACCGCCGGCACCGATATCGACCAGCAGGAAGGTATCCCCGCCGGCGGCCGGCGGGCACTGAAACAGCAGTGCGGCCAGGGAAACATCCTCGGGTTCGACGATCTCGATAGCGGTACCGAGTGGCCCGAAGAGCTGTTCGAAGCGGATGACATCATCCTGTTTCGCCAGATATACCCGGATTTCGAGACTGCTCCGCTCCCCCTGCCGGCCGCGGTCGAGGACAAAAAAATCCCGCTGATAGATATCCGGCGAGCGGCCGAGTTTCTCCTTGAGGGCCCAGTACACCGCCGACGGCATGTCCGCGGCGGGCACCTCGGGGAGGGTGAGATCATGGCGTTCGGTCAGCGTCTGGGGCAGTATCCCGGCTATCCGTGCCGGCCGCGACAGCAGCGGCCGGGCGAACTCCGCGAGCAGCGGCCGATAATAAACCGGCGCCCGGTCGTCATCCAGAGGCGGGGCATCGGCGTCCAGTTCATGCACCACGGCATCCAGCAGCCGATGCCGTTTCCCCTGCCGCTCCGTCAACAGCAGCTTCAGCGCCCCGGCACCGATATCCACCGCCAGCAGCCGGTTGGTTTTCCGCAGCTTCCATTTCATCGTTACGCACTTTCCGCGGTCGGGAACCGGAATCCATGAGTCAGCGCCCCTCGCGGCCCGCGGCAGCAGGGCGTCATCAGGAAACCTCGCGCTGAACTCGGCAAACGTCATTCACAGGCAAAAGAATATACCCTTACAGATCAGACCCTGAGTATTAAGGTACGGGGAAGGAGTCCAGCTACAGGAGACGAAATTCAGCATCCCTCTCCCCCGGTTTCCGGTTTCATGATCCTGTCCCATGGCCCCCGGCCTGATGATGACAAGATCCTGTCGCATGGCCCCCGGCCTGATGATGACAAGATCCTGTCGCATGG
>JAFGAM010000005.1 GCA_016933675.1 Candidatus Anaeroferrophillacea bacterium | reverse complement strand
GCTCCGGGCCCGCGTGCCCACGGCCGGTCACATGTACCGGCGGTCGTCCGGCCTCAGGCCGCGGTGTTGCGGCAGCGGTCGCAGCGGTTGCCGAAGGTGGCAATGACCCTGCCGGCGTCGATGACGTCGATGATTTCGCAGCGGTTCGGACAGTTCTTGCCGTTCCGGGTTCTGACTTCCGGATCCCGCTCGGGAAAACCGGTGAACCGGGTCGCCGCGATCCGCTCGCGGGCAATGAGGGCGCCACCCAGCGCCCCCATGTAGGCGCATCCCGGCGGTACGATGATCTCCCCGAATTCGTTTTCAAAGGCCCGCACCATGGCGGCGTTGCGGGCACACGCCCCCTGGAACATGAGCGGCTTGGCGATTGTTTTCGCCTTCATGAGCATGGCGACATAATTATTGACGATACCGTCGATCACTGCCTTCAGAATATCCCGCGCCGGGATGCCCATGTTTTTCTTCGAAACTACGGCGGATTGGCAGAAAACGCCGCATTTGGATGGCAGGGTGAGGCCGGTGGTGCTTCCCAGTGCCAGGGCGCCGCAGTCCTCCAGCTGAACGCCGAGGCGGGTGCAGACCATCTCGATCAGCGCCCCGGTGCCGCCGCCGCAGTCGGTGTTCATGGCAAAATCAATGATGCGGCCGTTTTTCACCAGGATCAGTTTTGAGTCCTCGCCGCCGATGTCGATGACGGTGCGGACGTCCGGCCGGAGGTGTACCGATGCTCGGGCGTGGGCGACGATCTCGGTGACGCTCAGGTCGGCGCCGAGAACCGCATGCAGCAGCTCACGGCCCGAACCGGTTACCACGACACCGGCGACGGGGTGGTCCGCCAACGTTGCCGTCGCCTCCCGCAGAGTGGCGAAGATATTGCGGTTGCGTAGGTAGACCTGTTCGATGACGTGCCCCTCGGCGTCGATGAGAACGGCCTTGAGCGAGACGGACCCGGCGTCGATTCCTAGGAACATATGACCGCTACGAAGGTTTCCAGCCGGGTGGTGAACCCGGCGGGGGAGTTGTTTTCGTCGATGGGGAAGCTGTAGATCGGGATCGAATATTCAGCGGCGATCCGCTGCAGCACCGGCTGAATGGTGGTCTCCGGCATGCAGGTGAGCGGCAGCAGGTGGATGATGCCGTGGTAGCCGCTGCGGGCGTAGTGGAGGGCGTGGTAGATCGATTCACGGGCGTGTCCGCCGATTTCCTTCGGCAGGTAACGGTAGCTCAGGGCTTTCTCCTCCCGATGCGCCCGGTGCAGCCCCAGGCTTTTCAGCAGCAGGTCACGGAGGGTGAAGGACATATCCGCCTGCACGTCCAGCGCTTTCAGCCGTTGCAGGATATCGTGGTTGAGCGCCGGCTCGTGCAGGGTGTAGAATTCGCCCACCAGCCCTACCTTCACCCGTCCAGACGAGGCGTATGACTCCTGTTCCAGCCCCGCCAGTACCCGGAACGCCCGCCGCAGGGCGAGGAGGGTACCGGCCGGTCCCCGGTTGATGAGACGGCCGAGATCCCGGATCAGCGCCTGCTTCCGGAGCACCCGGTTGGTGAACGAGAATCCCAACCGCCGGAGGGTTTCAGATTGCAGGTCGGCAAAGTGCCGGAAGCGGCAGGTGCCGCCGGTGTCGAACCACAGGATCGTGTCGGCGCCGGCGGCAAGCGCCTGGATCAGGTTGCCCAGCACCACCTTGTAGGGGTAGCAGATCATCTCCGGCGCGTGGCGTACCCCCAGGCGGACGGTTTCGGCGGTGATCTGCGGCGGCGCCATGACCGTGAGTCCCATGGAAGAGAAGAAACGGACGAAGAAATCGGTGTAGATTCCCATGCCGGGGAAGGTGCAGACCGGGGCCGCCATCATGCCTCCCTGCCGGTTTCGCGCCCGGGTATCGCCGCCGCCTTGTCATTGCCCGGATCTTCGGCGTGGACTTGTTCGCATTCCGCCCGCGCGCGGGGGTGCCGGTCGATGGTGTACATCGCTCCCGGCGGCGCGAATGCGAGCGAGCCGCCCGACCCGCTCAGGTCCAGGACGATTCCCGACGCCGGCCGGAGGATTCTTCTCCGGAAGCGGAATCCCATGGGTGCTGCTCCATTCCCTGTGCCGCCGTTCGCGCCACCGTCCGCGCCACCGCCCGCGTCGGCGGGCCCGCGCCCGTAGCCCTCTCTGAGGCATCGGCGACCCAAAAAGTACCAACCCGGGCGTGACTGGTCGTTACCGCACCGTGATATGACCGACATAATGAGTCACGAGGAGATAATCTTGGACGATTTGAGGTAACTGCATATATAACCGGTCTGGATGATTTTATCCAGGTTATCCGAAATCACCAGATACGATCAAGAGCAAAAAATCTTTCCCTGAAAGGAACGGTACCATGCATGATTTCAGTTACTACAATCCCACGAAGGTTCATTTCGGCCGGGGCGTGATCAATATCCTGGGGGATGAGCTGAACGCTCTCAGGGCACGTAAAGTGCTGCTGGTATACGGCCGGGATAGCATCAACAGAAGCGGTCTGTACGAAAGGGTTTGCCGGCAGTTCGAGGACGCCGGTATCGACCGGGTGGAGCATGGCGGTGTCCGCGGCAACCCGGTTCTCACCCACGCCCGCGCAGGAATAGAGCTGGCCCGCCGGGCCGGAGTGGACGCCATCTGCGCCGTCGGCGGCGGCAGCGTCATCGACGAGGCAAAGGCAATTTCCATCGGCGTCCCGGTGGCGGGCGACGTGTGGGAATTCTTCGCCGGACGGGCACAGCCCGACCGGGCCATGCCCCTGGTGACCGTCCTGACCCTGCCGGCCACCGGCAGCGAAACCAACGGGATTTCCGTTCTGACCAACGAACAGACCCTGGAAAAGGTGGCACTGGTGCGGCACGGACTGCTGAACCCGCGGGTATCGTTCCTGGATCCGGAAACCACCTTCACCCTGTCCGCCGCCCAGACGGCCATCGCCGGCGCCGACATCATCTCGCATATGACCGAGGGATATTTCACCACCACCGACCGGCAGGCCATCGTCCCGGACAACCTGCTTGAGGGGGTCATCCGTTCCGTCATGACGGCAATGGACGGCATCCAGGAGGATCCGCGTGATTACAACGCCCGGGCGGCGTTCATGTGGAGCGCGTCACTGGCCTGGAGCGGCCTGCTGCAGGCGGGACTGGGCGGCTGGGGCATGCCGTGTCACGCCCTGGAGATGCCCATGAGTGCGGTCTATGACATGGCCCACGGGGCCGGACTGGCGGTCATCATCCCGGCTTGGATCGAGCTGGCGGGGGCCCGGCACGGGCACCGCATCCGGCTCTTTGCCGAGCGGATTTTCGCCCTGAAAACCGATAACCTGAACGATGTGGCGAACCGGTTCCGGGAGTACTACCGGAGCATCGGGGCGCCTACCACCTTCGCCGCCGCCGGGGTCGTCGACCCGGACCTCGATCGGCTGACGACACTGGCGTTCGAATCGTTCGTCCGCCGCGGGGTTGCGGGCTACGACCTCGACCTGATCGGGGCGATCTACCGCCGCAGCCTGACGGACTGAGGAGGGAAACGTAACGCCGGTTTCTCCGCCGGGTTGCTCACTCATGAATCTTCCCCAGCACCACGGCATAGCTGGTGTTGGCCTCGGTGTAGAACGGGTCGTCGAAGCGAATGCGGGCCTCAGGTTCAGGAGGCTTTGTGTGTGCCATAATTTTTTTAGATTGCCAACTGACCTGTTTTCGGACTACATTTGGTCGTATGTGGGAGGGCTGATATGAAACTATCAAGCCAAATCAAACCGATCAGCTACCTGAAGGCTCATGCCGCAGAAATCGTGCGTAACTTGCCGGGGCAAGGTGAACCCCTGGTCATCACCCAGAATGGCGAAGCCAAGGTCGTTATGCAGGACATCGAACGTTATGAGCAAACCCAGGAGACCATGACCTTTCTGAAGATCCTTGCGCTCGGTACGCGCCAGGTCGAGGAAGGCAAAGTCCAGCCCGCCGGTGACGTTATCCATCGACTTCGAGACCGGAGCAAGAGTCGCAGCGGCAACTCGTCGTAGCCCATCAGGCGAACTGGAACGCCATCCTCGCCAGCATCATCGTCCACCTCAACATCTCCCACCCTCGGGCGGTCATCGATCTGGCCCACTGGCTGGTGGACAACACCGGCTCCTTCTATGCCGTCAGTCACCTGACCGACTATCTGAAATCCCTCGGCCACCGGGTGCGCAAAAGCTCGGTGGTCGATTGGCTCGTCGCCTTCGAGGACGCCGGACCGCTGTTCAGCGTGAACATCTTTTCCCGCGTCGCGCTGCTGCCGCCGGTGCCGGGACACGAACGAACCATACTGCTGGTCCGTAAGCGGTTAGTAAACAGCACCTTGCGCTACTAGCGGCTATCGGGTAAGAAAAAAGCTGTCGACCTCTTCCTTCCGGACCCGGTTCGGCAGGAGGTTGTGGAAGTCATCCCGTTCTTTGGCAGCGACAATCTTTTCCAGCAGGAAGCGGATGTAGCGGTAGGGCTCCAAGCCGTTGAGCTTGGCGGTCTCCACCAGCGTATACAGCAGGGCACTGGCCCGGGCGCCGTCGGGTGAGCCGGCAAAAAGCCAGTTCTT
>JAFGAM010000039.1 GCA_016933675.1 Candidatus Anaeroferrophillacea bacterium | reverse complement strand
TGCGCAATATTCCCCACTGCTGCCTCCCGTAGGAGTCTGGACCGTGTTTCAGTTCCAGTGTGGCTGATCATCCTCTCAGACCAGCTAGCCATCGTCGCCTTGGTGAGCCGTTACCTCACCAACAAGCTAATGGCCCGCGGGCCCATCCGTCAGCGATAGCATGCAAGCAGAGGCCATCTTTCCCCGGCAACTCCGAAGAGCCACCGGACGTATCTGGTATTAGCACTCCTTTCGGAATGTTATCCCGGACTGTCGGGTAGGTTACCCACGTGTTACTCACCCGTGCGCCACTCTACTCACTCACCGAAGCGAGCTTTCTCGTACGACTTGCATGTGTTAAGCACGCCGCCAGCGTTCGTTCTGAGCCAGGATCAAACTCTCCAGTTAATCCTGGAGTCTTCCCGGATGATCTCCGGAAAGAACATTGATCAAAAAAATCGACATGAACCCGAAAAACAAGTTTTTGGGCGATCCTATTTAGTTTTCAAAGATCAAGTCTCTGTTTTCCAGAGACGGTAACGTACAGTCTACTAAAGAGCGACCTCGTTGTCAACACTCTTTCGTGCCGCATCAGAGGAGATGGCTAACTACCCATCTTTGATTTTTTTGTCAAGGACTTTTTTTCGAAAAAGCTTCCGGCCTCGCAGCCGGTCATGTGCCCCGCGGTGCAGCACAGGAGGCGACTTATAGCCGGATGCCGTTTCTTTGTCAATCGTTTTTTTCGCCGGCGGTCGAAGTTTTTCGCGAAACCGAAAAAACATGAATAAGATCTTGGAATTGTTCTTCTTTCATCGACGGAAGTCGGCGAAACCAGGGGGCGGGGGCGGGCCTAGGGTCAGCCTTCTGGAGTATTGCCGGCCCGTAGCGATGCAGAAAATCCCCCAGATCGGCCAGTTCCGCGGCAGGAAAGAGGGATGGATGGTAGGTAACCCGGAACTGTCGGGGGATACCGGCAGCAACCAGCAACTCCATGGACTCCCTGATCGCCTCCAGGTCCACCGTGGCGCCGGCGCACCGTTCATAGCGGTCGCGCCGGAGGGGGGCCTTGATGTCCATGGCGACGAAGTCCACCAGCCCGTCGGTCAGCAAGGCTTCAACCATTCGCGGCCGGCTGCCGTTGGTATCCAGCTTCACGGCCAGGCCGGCGGCGCGCAGCCGGCGACACAAATCCGGCAGCTCGGGCCGCAGGGTCGGTTCGCCCCCGGACACGCAAACTCCGTCAAGCCAGGTGCCCAACGCCGCGAGACGCTCCAGGACCCGCTTTTCAGTAATCGGCTCCAGGAATTCGGGTGCCAGCACCAGTGAATGATTGTGGCAATAGGGACAGCGGAAGTTACAACCGGCAAGAAAGATCACCGCCGTCACCTTCCCCGGCCAATCGGAACAGGAGGTTTCGATAAATCCGCGGATCATCCTCGTCCACCCCGTTTTGACGGCACAGGAAAAATCGCCGCGGCCCCCGCAACTGCCCGGCCGGGTTTACCGCGGCGCCTGTCAGGACATAACCCCATCACCACCGGCTACCTGACTACCGGCCGGCAACACCGACGTTCCCACGCAGCAACCGGTCCACCTCATCACGCCCGGGCACGGTGCCACGCCAGGCGCCGACCACCCGGTCGTCGTTATCCACCACCAGCAGCGACGGCGTTGCCATGATGCCGAAGAAACTGGCCTCGGCCAGTCCCGCCGCCGCGCCGGTATCGAATATATTGACGGTACCGCCAGCGGCGGCAATATCTGCGGCCAGATCCTTGGCCGCGGGGCAGCGGGGACAGGCATCCTGAACAAACACTTTGAGTTCCATAATTCCTTCTCCCCTCGTCATGCCAGTTGCCGCGTGCTGCGGCAGCGATCATGCAGTTCACCCAGTTTGCCCTTGTTCCAGCCGGAAATTTTGGTGAAATAGCCGGTAATCCGGGTGATGCCGTCGACATCCTCCGAACCGCAGGCGGAACAGGTGGTCTTGAGCCCTCGCTCGGTGCGGTGGCAGTTATTGCAGGTGGTAAATTCGGGGGAGAAGGCCACCTGGTCGTTGAGGGTGTGACGGAAGATCTTGGTCACCAGGTTCGCCAGCGAACCGCTGTCGGGCCGGGACTCGCCAAGCCAGATGTGGGTCAGGGCACCAGCTTCCACCAGCGGATGGAACCGGCCCTCGCGCTCGACCCGCTCCAGCGGGTTGATGTCACAGGCGACGTTAAGATAGGTTGAGTTGGTATAGTAGATCTCCCCGCTGGACACGTCGCCCTTGACTACCGCCCCCGAAAGCGGCGAGTGGTCGCGCAAATCAAGCCGGGCAAAGCGGTAGGCAGTGGATTCCGCCGGGGTCTGCTCAAGCACGAAATGCATCCCGTACTCCGCCCCCAGGCGTTCGGCGGTAAGTTTCATGTGGGCGATAATCTGCAGACCGAACTTGTAGGCCGCATTCGTTTCATGCAGTTCCTTGCCGCGGTGAACCTGCACCAGCTCGTTGAGCCCCACCATGCCGATGAGGTAAGAAACCCGGTGCATACGCAGGTAGGGGGTACCGTCCTGGTTCATGGTCAGGAGTCCCAGGGGACCATTTTCCCCGTAGGACAGCAGGCGTTCGATGAAGGCCCGTTTCTGCACGTGGGCCTTCGCCGCCTTTTGCATCATCTCGTCCAGCAGGGTGAACAGTCGGGCGTCATCGCCACGGGCGCGATACCCCAGACGGGGCAGATTTACGGTCACGTTCTGCAACGCCGAATAGCGCATACGCCAGGGTTCCCGGGCATCTTTCAGATCGTTCTCGTCGAGTTTGAAGCTCAGCCGGCAGCATTCGGAGATTTTTGCCGTTTCACCGCGGTCGAAGACGAAGTAGGTATTGCCGCGCTCGGCCGCCACGGTACATATGTGTTCGAGGAATTCCTCGTGTCCGGGGGTCTGAAAAAACTTCTCGGTGATATGCACCAGCGGCTTGGGAAAGAAGAAAGGCCGGCCGGAGCCGTCGCCCCCGAGGTAGATGTCGAAAAGCGCGGTGGCGAACCGCTGGGCATCGGCCTCGTACTCGCCGTAGGTTTTACCGGTGAACTCGCCGCCGGGACCAATGGCGGGCACGTCAACAAAATGTTTCGGCACCTCCCAGTAGAGGTTCAGATCACTAAAGATGGCCTGACCGCCGCGGGCCACCGCCTGCTGGGAGAATTCGTACACCATCATCTGCGCCAGCTGCCGGACCTCCCGGTCGCCAAGCCCGGTAATATAGGGGGCGAAAAAGAGGTTGACCGCGTCCCAGCCGATGGCGCCGGCAAAGTTGCTCTGCAACGCGGCGGAAAACTTCATCATATGGGCCAGCAGCACGTCCGGGTGACGGGCCGGCCTGGCGATGGACAGGGCATTGGGCAGGTTGAGACCGAATTTCTTGATATATTCCAGCGACTGGCCGCTGCAGTAGGGCCGGTCGATGAACCCCAGGTCATGCAGGTGGATATCGCCGGCCATGTGGGCATCGGCGACATCGGGCGACATGACCTGCAGCAGGGCGTACTCCTTCTTGATGTGTTCGGCCAGGGTCAGATTGGTCGCCTCGGGGCCGTGGGGCACGTTGGCGTTCTCCTTATTGTGGGAAACAATGAGCTGCTCGACGTCATAAAGCGGCATACCGAGACGGGTATGGCGGATACGCGCCTGCTCAAGACCCATCTCAATGAGGCGGGCATCGACCAGTTCGCGGATGAGCGGCGCGGAAAGGAATTTGATGCCGGACGACAGAATGGTCTCCTCCACCGCCAGGGCCACCCGGTCAGCGGTGGCTTCATCGAGACCGGTTTCACGGATCAGCGCCTCGGTAATCCTGCGCCGGTCCCAGACCCTGAGGTCATCCTGTGACGTACGTACATGAAACAGGGCCATGTCGGTGGCTTCCCGCCGGGTTTCAACCACTTTCATCGCTGCCTGCCGGGCTTCCGCACCCATGTTTTCCTCCTTTATGCAAACCATTGAAAAAACGGCAAAAAACAACCATAAACCGCAATATGTTGTGTTTTGATGTGAATGAGTACCACAAGATGTAGTAGTTGTCAAACAAGTATTCGGTTAGTAAACGGCACCGCCATGCGCCCGTCGAAGGCCTGATGGGGCACTCCGGGGAATTGGCCCGCAGTGTCCGTCAAAATACGGCGAAAACGAATATCACGGCCGCGACAGCGGTTTTGAGGCCCACAATACCAGCGAAATGATGCATACCATGGAGGGTTACGCCGCGCTGATTCAGGATAGCAGGCGACGCCGAAGACGGAGTTGCGGCGAAATCATCATGAACCGCGGCCGCGGAAAACGGCCGCGAAACCGGGGTGATATGCCGCCGACGGATCCCACCCCCGGCGGCGCACCAAAACAACTGAACGACAGCAGGCTGGTCACCCGGCGGGAACCACGCCGGGAGGATCTACAACAAGTGCCCTTCGACGACAAAAATCGGCACGTGCTCCCGGGCGCCCTTGACCACTCCGGGCGGCAGGGCACGGATCCGGAACTGCTCCCGCACCAGATCGTAGAGCGAGTCACTGATGAGGATCTCCCCGCCGCGGGCCAGGCCCTGCAACCGGGCGGCGAGATTAACGGTACTGCCGATGGCGGTGTAATCCATCCGCTCCGGTGCACCGATATTACCCACCACCACATCGCCGCGGTTGAGCCCGATCCCCAGATAGAGATGCGGCTTGCCCTCACGCCGGCACTGGCGGGTGAAACGGCCGATCTCCTCCTGCATCTCGACGGCGCACAGCACCGCCTTGCCGGCATCGTCCTCAATGGCCAGCGGCGCCCCGAACAATGCCATAATACCATCACCGATGAACTTGTCGAGGGTTCCCTGGTGACGGGAAACCACGGCAACCATGATCCGCAGGTAGGCATTGAGGAGCTCGACCGCCGCCTCCGGATCCATGGTCGCGGTCTGGAAGGTGAACCCGCGCAGATCGGCAAACATCACCGTAACCGCCGCACGGGAGCCGGAAAGCCGCAGTGGACTGCGGTCGGCGATGATCTGTTCCGCTACCGTCGGACTCAGATAGCAGGAAAGTGACGACTCCAGGCGCTCCCGCTCGGTGACATCGTCGACGAACAGCAGGTAGCCCTGATGCCGACCGCCGGCGTCACGCCAGGGTTGCAACGACAGCATCACCGACCGATGACCGCCGGCACCGTCATAGTCCGGAATACGGAAATCGCCGATCATTTCCCGTCCCCTAAGTTCGCGGCGAAAATCATCGAGCGACATGCCGGTATGCGGCAGCAGAAGCTCATCGGCACGGCGACCGATGACATCATCACCGGCGAGGCCGGTGAGCCGCTCCATGGCACGGTTGAACATCCGGATGCCGAGTTCCCGGTCAATTACCACCAGTCCCGACTTCAGACTGTCAATGACCTCGGCGAGAAAATCACGGCTGTCCCGCAAGGCGGCGGTGGTTTCCGCGACGCGACGGTCCAGCGCCGCCGACAGTCCGGCAAGTTCACGGTTACGATCGGCGAGATGATCGTTGGCCTCCCGCAGGCGGACGGTGATGGCGTCCTGGTAGAGGTCGGCAAAGAGCTGCAAAGCCCGGCTTTCGGCCGCAAGGATCAACCTGAGGGACTCATGCACCAGGCGATAATCGCCATCGAAAGCACGCACCAGCACCGGGGTAGCCACCTCTCGGAAGATCAGGAAGGCGCCCTGAATTGCCGAGAGCCGGGTCTCCTCGGCACTGCGGGCGGCGACCATACCCTCCATGTAGACGCGCATGGGATCGAAATCATGGCACTGCAGCACATCAAGGTAGGCCTGGTAGCAGGCGGAGATACTGGCGCCGACTTCGGCCTCCTCACGTTCACGGTAAACCGGCTCACGCTCACGCACCGCGGCGATGGAACGGTTGATCAGTTCGTCCCGGTGATTCTCCAGCACCCGGTAGAGGCGGGCGGCAAGATCGGTGCCGGCGCTGGCATCGGAAGTCGACGGAGACGCCGGCAAACCCATGTCCCCAAAATCTCCCAGACCATGGGCTTCGTGAGGGAAATGCATGCCGGTGTCACCTCCTTCCCGGCGCGGGACATCCCGCCGCCGGCACCGGCTTCCACCGGCAGTCGCAGGCCGGCGGAAGCCTCCAAAGCGGTAACCGTCGACAAAATCAATGGCCAAAAATGATGCTGGAACCGTAACCGCCGCCAAAAAACGGCACATAGGGACGGCACCTCAGAGACACGACACCCCGTGCCCCGACCCCGGATCCGCGGTGCTTCCCTGCTCGAAGAAAGGCGTACATGGAGGGGCGGGTTTGAAACCCGCCCGTACCACTATGAAACCCGCCCACCAGGTAGCACGCCGCAATGACTCAACCGGCGCATCGGTCCGCATGCGGCACGCCCAGACCGGCAACGAAGAAGATGGGGTTGTTATGAAGCCATCACACATCAAGAACTCGACCAGGAACGGGGGTCAGAAACGGAATTCCCGCTCGCCGGCGAGGGAGTAAACCATCATGGACACATCATGCAGGGTTTTGTCATGGGCGATGAAAAAATCATCGTATTCGGCCATCCGCTTGAAACCAAGCTGGCGAAATGCCTTGATCACCGAAAGCTGGGCCGACACCACCCGGGCGGTAAGGAACATCAGCTCCAGATCCCGGGCGACGGCGATCAACTCCCGCAGCATCAGTGAACCGAGGCCGACGCCGCGGAAGTTCCGGGTCAGAAAGATGCGCAGTTCACCGATATGACGCGCCCCACCGGTCTGGCGGTGCAGGGTGGCATCACCCACCAGTTCACTGTTGTGCAGTGCCAGCAAGGGAAATATCCGCTCGTAATCAAGCCGTTCAAACCAGCCGGCCACGACATCGGAATTTCTCACCTCGTCGTACAGGAAACGAACATCCTCGTCACCGGCCTCCTGGAACATCCGCGTCACCGCATCCCGATCCTCGATGGTCATCGGCCGCAACATCACGCGCCGCCGGTTGGTGGTGTTGACAAAATTGCGATATGCCTTCAGATTCATGACTGCCTCCCCGAAATGGCATCCACCCGGCCGGGCGCGGTACCAAAGCACCGGCAGCTGCCGGCCGAGCGGTCAACAACGTTATGGTGAAATCACCTTCAATGACAAAAAACGCCGCCGGGCAACGGAACGCTGACAACTCCGGGGCCGCGAATCATTACGCTTTACATGAACCCGACTGCGGCATACACCAGCCTACCGATCCCAGCAGGGAAAAATCAGGACCGTGCCCGCCAACGTTGATATAATTTTGGCAAGGCCATCATATATATGATGCACTATATGGTATGCGGCCCGTTTGTCAAGGACGTTTACAGGATTCCCGCAGTA
Organism: Candidatus Anaeroferrophillacea bacterium; assembly: GCA_016933675.1. Classification (GTDB taxonomy): domain Bacteria; phylum Desulfobacterota; class Anaeroferrophillalia; order Anaeroferrophillales; family Anaeroferrophillaceae; genus JAFGAM01. The sequence continues at coordinate 29,597 of JAFGAM010000039.1, read as the reverse complement.
CGCTATACAGTTAATGAATGTCGGAAAGCGCCGGTGGATGCCGCCGCGAGCGGTATCCACCGGCATATTCCCATCACCGACGCCGGCCGTCACCCGAAAGCAGACCAGGGAGAAACACCAATGGCGATGATGGAAATCAGTGTCATCCCGATAGGCACCGGCAAACCCGGCGTCAGCCGCTATGTCGCCGCCTGCCTCGAGGCGGTGGAGGAAAGCAGCCTGGAACATGAACTGACCGCCATGGGTACCATCGTCGTCGGCCCGGTACCGGCGCTCCTTGCCCTCGCCGGCCGGCTCCACGAGCTGCCCCTGGCGATGGGCGCGCCACGGACGGTGACCACCATCAAGCTCGACGAACGCCGCGACCGTGAACTCACCATCGCCGGCAAGGTGGATGACGTCATCGGTCGGCGGCATGACGGAGAGCCGCGGTCATGAGTCCGAGCCTGACCATTTCCCTGGTACAGATGAACGTCGCCCACGGTGATCCGACAAAAAACCTGCATACCGCCGAGCGCTTCATTGCCAGGGCACCGGCAACAACAGAACTGTTCCTGCTGCCGGAGATGTGGACCACGGGCTACGATTTCGCCCGTTTTCCGGAACTCGCGGTTTCCACTCCGGGCATCCTCGACCGAATTAAACGGCTGGCCCGCGACCGCCGGGCGGCCATCGGCGGGACCGTGCTGGAGGCGGATGGCGGCAGTTTCTACAACACCTTCCACTTGGTGGATGCCGACGGCACCCTCCGCGCCCGCTACCGCAAGATCCACCTCTTTTCGCTGATGGATGAACCCCGGTGGCTGGCCCCCGGCAACCGGGCGGTCATAACCGAGATCAAGGGCATCCCCACCGGCCTCATGACCTGCTACGACCTGCGGTTTGCCGAACTGGCGCGGACCCTCACCGCCGCCGGCGCCCGGCTGCTGCTGGTAAGCGCCCAGTGGCCGCGGCCCCGGGCGCGCCACTGGCGCGCCCTGCTGCCGGCGCGAGCGCTCGAAAACCAGGTCTTTGTCGCCGCCTGCAACCGCTTCGGCACCGGCACCGCCCACACCTTCGCCGGGCATTCAGGGATCTTCGACCCCTGGGGCGAAACGGTAGCCGCCGCGCCCCGGCACCAGGGCGTGACCACCGCCACCATCAATCTGCGGCAGGTCGACGCCGTCCGCCGACTCCTCGACACCGCCGCCGACCGGCGACCGGAGGTCTACGCCGCCGGGGTGGAGCGTCTCGGCGGAAATCCGACTCCCGGATATCAGGAACCCGAAAGGTAGGCCGCCAGGGCGTCGCGCCAGGGGCGCACGAGGCCGGGCAGCATTTCGCGGAACTTCTCCAGCCGCAGGACGGCGTATGCCGGCCGTGGTGCCCGCTCCAGGTCCGCCTCCCGCACCTCTTCCACCAGGGTTTCCGGCATCCCCGTCAGACGGGCGATCTCCCGCGCCAGCTCGGCCGGGCTGACACCGTCGCCGGCATCATTGGAAAAGTGGTAGTAGCCCCTGGCCCGGGCGTCGCTCAGGGTAATCGCCGCCGCCGCCAGGTCGCCGGCGTAGGTCGGCGCCCCGATGATGTCTCCCGCCGCCCGCACCTTCTCCCCGGCCCTGAGCGCCGCCGCCGCACGGTCGACGAAATTGTCCCGCCCGGCACCATAGAGCCAGCCGGAACGGATCAGCACAAACCCGTCCCAGATGGCGGCAAGCATCTTCTCGCCGGCGTCCTTGCTCTCGCCGTAGCGGCTGCGGGGCCAATGGTCGTCCCACTCGCGATAGGGGGTTGAAGACTTACCCTCGAAGACCTCGGCACAGCTGAAATGGCAAAGAAAAACGTGGTAACGCTCCGCCGCCAGCGCGAGGTTGCGGACCCCGCGGCCGTTGACCGCCAGCGCCACGTGCACGTCCGCCTCGGCGGCGTCGATGTCGGTGCGGGCGGCGGCGTTGATGATCGCCCCCGGACGCAGATCGCCCACCGCTTCCACCACCCGCTTTTCGTCAGTGATGTCCAGCGCCTGACGGTCAAGGGCAACCACCTCCCGGTCGCCGTCAAGACGCAGCAGATCGACCACCGCCCGGCCGACCATCCCGCGGCAGCCAGTCACCATAATTTTGTCGCTGTTGTTATCCGTCACTGGTCATTCCTTTCAGTATCGCTGGTTTCGCCAGCGCTCCAGCTTCATTCGCGACCTGCCGGTGCGTACCGCAGGCAGCAGACCGGCGCGACCACCCGAGTCGATCCCCGCCGGAATGGCGCCGTACGCATCGGGCTAAACGCGAGGCAAAGCAGAAACGCGTGCGGCGCCGTTAATTTTCCGCACTTTACGGTAGTGATTACAGTTTCCTCAACATTGGTGGCGACGGCCGCCCGGGGGCGGCATCATCCGGCTTCAACTACGGCGTGGAGGTGATTTCGGAGGCGGCGACATGGAAATAGTCATATACCCGACTGGCGGTCCGCCGATCAAGCCCGGGACAAGCCACCAGTTCCTCACGACCGGCGGCGCGCACCCCGGCGACACTGCCGAAACGCTCCAAAAGCCCCCGTGCCCGCCGTTCGCCAATACCCGGAATAGCCCGCAGCTCACTCTCGAGGGTAAGACTCCGGCGCCGCTGACGGTGCCGGCTGACGGCGAACCGGTGCGCCTCGTCGCGGATCTGCTGCAGCAGCAGACAGACACCGGAATGGCGGTGCAGGGCCACCGGGTTCTGTCGTCCGGGGATGAACACCCGGTCACCGGCGCGGGAATCCTTCCGTCCGCGCTGGTCACGGCCCTTGGCGATAGCGGCCGCCGGCACCTCGAGGCCGAGATGTTCGAGAATCCGCACCACCGCCGCCAGCTGTCCCCGACCGCCGTCGATGAGCAGCAGATCGGGCCAGTCGACAGCCATCGCTCCCGACGAGAAGCGCCGGGCGATGGTAGCCGCCATAATGGCATAGTCATCCGGGCCGGTACCGTCGTCGAAGTTGAACTGCCGGTAGCCCTCTTTCCACGGCCTGCCGTTGCGAAAGGCCACCAGCGAAGCCACCGGCGCCCGGCCGCCGAGGTTGGAAACATCGATACACTCGATGATCGCCGGCGCCGCCGGCAGCCCCAGCTTCCGACCGAGGACGGCGAGCACCCGGTCCATATCGCGGTGTTCGTCCCGCTGCTGGTGAAAATGGACCCGGGCATTGTCGGCCGCCATCGCCAGCAGCCGCGCCTTGTGCCCCCGACGCGGGGTCTGCAAACGCACCCGGCGGCCGGCGAGACCGCCGAGCCAGGCCGCCACCACCTCCTGCTCGGCAAACGGTTCGGGCACCATGATCAGTGGCGGCGGCACCTGCCGATCGCCGTAATATTCCTGGATCAGAGCGGGAACCAGTTCCGCTGCCGAACCGGCGAAACGGGGAAAGAAAAACGGTCGGCCGCCGTTCACCATGCCGCCACGCACCTGAAGCAGATAGGCGGCATAACCGCGGTCATCGTCACCGGCGAGATTCAACACATCGAGATCCCCCTCGCCGCCGCGGTCCACCTGCTGGGCGCTGAGCACCCGCTCGAGGGCGGCGATGCCGTCCCGGATGCGTGCCGCTTCTTCATATTCCTTTGCCCCGGCACGTTCCTTCATGGCCTCCCGTAACCGCTGCACCACTTCGAGGCCGCGACCATGGAGAAAAAGGGCCGCCTGTTCCACCTGCCGGTCGTAATCGGCGGCAGCGATGTGGCCGCAGCAGGGTCCGGTACAAAGGTTCATCTGGTAGTTGAGACAGGGCCGCAACCGGTTGGTAAACTGGCGGTCGCGGCACCGCCGCAGGCGGAACTGGCGCTGAAGCACGGCGAGGGTTTCGCGCAGGGCCCCGGCCGACGGATAGGGACCGAAATACTCCGCCCGGTCCGGACGCCGACGACGGACGACCTCCAGCCGCGGGAAGGGCCGCTCCCGATCCAGGCGTACATACGGGTAGTTCTTGTCGTCCTTGAGGTCGATATTGTACCGCGGCCGGTGCTGCTTGATCAACTGGTTTTCCAGCACCAGGGCGTCAAGTTCGCCCGGCGTGACCACCACCTCGACCGCCGTAACCAGCCGCACCATGGCGGTCACCTTCGCCGGTTTGGGCGCCGGCGAGAAGTACGACTGCACCCGGCGGCGCAGGGAAACCGCTTTACCTATATAAATGATGGTGCCGGCGGCATCCTTCATCAGGTAAACCCCGGGCTCCAGCGGCAAGCGGGCAACCGGTTCCCGCAGCCCGGCGTTATCCGGCGTGGTCATGACCGCTTTTTCCATGCCGCCTGCCGCTGCCGGATGGTGTCCTCGTAGCCGCTGGCGGTAGGCCGGTAGAAGGCACGCTCCCGAAGCCCCTCCGGCAGGCACACAAGGCGCGGCCCGCCGCTTTCCGCCGCCCGGTGCGGATTGACGTAGCCTTCACCGTAGCCCCACTCCCTCACCAGCCTGGTGGGGGCGTTGCGCAGCGGCAGCGGCACCGGCAGGTGGCCGGTAGCTTCGATCTCGCGGCGCACCAGCTTCTCCGCCCGGTAAACGGCGTCACTTTTGGGCGCCGCGGCGAGATATACCGCCGCCTGCAGCAGCGCCAGTTCGCCCTCGGGGGAACCCAGCACCTCATAGGCCTGACGGGCGTTGATCGCCAGTTGCAACGCCTGCGGGGCGGCGTTGCCGATATCTTCGCTGGCGAAACGGATCATCCGCCGGGCACAGTAGAGCGGGTCCTCGCCCGCCCGCAACATACGCATGAGCCAGTAGACCGCGGCATCGGGATCATTGGCCCGCATGCTCTTGATGAAGGCCGAAATCTGGTTGTAATGTTCCTCACCGCCCTTGTCGTAGGACAGGTACCGGCCGGCAAGAAACGGGGCCAGATCATCCGGACCAAGTTCGCCCCCCGCCGACGCCTCGCGGTTGAGAACAAAGGTTTCGAGCAGGTTCAGGCCACGGCGGGCATCACCCTGGGCATATTCGGCGATCACCTCCAGCGCCGCCGGCGCCACCGCTGCCGGACGGCCGAGGCTTGCAGCCAACAGCTTCAGACCGCGTTCGAGCAAAAGCAGGATTTCATCGTCGGCGAGCGGCTTGAGGACGATGACGCGCGTGCGGGACAAAAGCGGCGTGATAATTGAGAAGGAAGGATTCTCGGTGGTCGCCCCCAGCAGGATGAGCAGCCCTTCCTCCACCGGCCCGAGAAGAAAATCCTGCTGGGCGCGGTTGAAGCGGTGGATCTCGTCGAGAAAAAGCACCGTTTCGCACCCGGCATCCCGGTTTTTACGAGCTATTTCAGCGATTTTCCGCACCTCGGCGACTCCGGCGGTAACCGCCGAGCGGGCGTGGTAGTCGGCGTCAACCCGGGCGGCGAGGATCCGGGCGAGGGTGGTCTTGCCGCAGCCGGGGCCACCCCAGAAGATCAGCGACGGCAACTGTCCGGCATCGTGGAAGCGCCGGACGATGCCGCCCGGGGCAAGCAGATGTTTCTGGCCGACGTAGTCGTCCAGGGTCACGGGCCGCAGGCGGTAGGCCAGGGGGCTGGAGACGGAAGCGTTGTTTTCCCGGAGGCTCATATCGTCAACTCCCGCATGTGGGGCTGGATGGAAAGGGCATTATTTCACATCCGGCCGTCCTTCGGCAAGTACGTTGACCGGGTCGAGACGGCAGCATTGCCGAGCGGCCGCTTTTAATCCGGTCGACAATCGATTACCTCTACCCGGCAGCAACCGGTTCACCACCCGCAAAGATCGATGAAACCGCAGCAAGCACCAAAATACGCCGAAAAGGGATGGCACCGTAGCCGCTCCGGTTTCGCCGCGCGTCCTCACCCGAGGAGGGCGGCGTACGCAGCCGTACGCTGAACAACTCGGGTTGCAGCGCAACGAAGAAGATGGTGTTGTTACCAAGCCGGCAGGATTTATTCCCGGGCCGGGGTGGTCGGCATGCAGCCGGTCGGCGGCCAGGATATTGCGGCAGTCCTTGACGAGCCGCGCCAACAATAGTATCTTGGCACATTACATGGCTCCGTAACAACTGCCAAATTGCGCCGCAACGGAATGGCGCCGGAAAAAACATCCCGGAAACTGCCGGGTTCCATCAACAACGGACCGGCCGGCATCAACCCGCACGAAAACCGGCCCGGGCAGATCACGATAAGTATGTATCCGGCTCAACCATGAATCTTCGGAGTTCCTGAGATGACCGCACCCGACATTCTCACCGCCATCACCGAACGCCGCAGCGTCCGTACCTTTGCCACCGACCGGCCGGTCAACGACGGTGATATCGATATCATTCTCGAAGCGGGCCGACTGGCGCCTTCGGGCCTCAACAACCAGCCCTGGCGATTCGCCGTCGTTCGACGCCCGGAAATCAAGGAGCTCTTCGCCGACCTGACACGGTACCACCGGATCATCCGCACCGCGCCAGCACTGCTGGTGGCGCTGCTGGACACCGAATCCCTCTATCACCGGGAAAAGGACATTCAGTCGGTGGGCGCCTGCCTGCAGAACATCCTGCTGGCGGCACACGGACTGGGACTCGGTGCCGTCTGGCTCGGCGAAATTCTGAAAAACGGTTCCCGGGTAGTGGAACTGCTGGATCTGCCGCCGCGTTACGAGCTGATGGCGGTGGTCGCCGTCGGCCATCTGGCGGCTGACTACCGGCCCAAACCGGCGGAACGCAAACCACTGGCGGAACTGATTCTCGCGCGAGACCCCTGATGGCCGACGACTCCCTGTTGCAGAGCGGCTACTTCCAGGTTACCGCCGGGGCCCCCGGGGCGGCGGTGACCGCTGCCGAACGCGGCCGCACCAAGATCGTCAGCCGACGGCGAGACCGGCGCGAGGGCCGGCGGCGGCCCAACGGTTCCCGGCCCGCCGCCGGTATCGACCGAGAACGACTGCAAGAGGTCATGACCCTCCTCGGCCGGCTCCACGACCGGCTGCTGGCAGCCGGTCGGGACATCAATTTCACCATCATTGCGGAGTCCGGCGGCTACCAGCTCCGGGCCTACGATTGCGGCACCGACCACCAGATCTGCCGGCTGATGCATGAACGGTTCCTGCACTCTCCCGAACGGCTTGAACAGCTCATCCTCGACGCGGTCAGCGGCATGGGCGTATTGCTGGACATCAACGGCTGACAGGTACCGTGACCGCACCTTGACTGACAGCCCCGGACGGAACGGCACCAGCCGCCACCCGAAAAACCGTCCGGGAGAAAACCGTTGACAAGCCCGAACCAGATGGTTTACAAACGTCGCTGCATCTAGCGACAGCAAGCCGAAGTGGTGGAACTGGTAGACACGCTATCTTGAGGGGGTAGTGGGCACCGCCTGTGGGGGTTCGAGTCCCCCCTTCGGCACCAAAGTCAAAGCGGCCTGTAATTCCAATGAATTACAGGCCATTTTTTCAGCATGCATATCCGTGCAGTTTCCCGGCATACCCGGATTCGCCCTGCTATCGTACCCCGGTTGTCAGTTCACACCCTGAAGGCCCCCGCCATGGTCTGCAGCTGTTCTGCCAGCGCCGACAGCTCGGCGGCACTCCGATGTACCTGCTGTCCCCCCGATTCCATCTCGGTTATGGTGTCCTCGATACGGCCCATGTCACCGGCCATGGCCCCCGCCGCCTTTACAACCTGAGCAACCCGCTGGTTGGCACCGCCGACCTCGTTGGACGCCACGGCAATATGCCGGGCCACGTCCCGGGTGGTAACCGACTGCTCCTCGATGGCGGCGGCCATGCGGACGACAATATCGCCGACATTGCCGATCACTCCGGCAATCCGCTCGATACCGGCGATGGCATCCGCGGTGGAACCCTGGATGCCATCGATTTTGCTTTTGATATCACCGGTAGCGTCGGCGGTCTGGCGGGCAAGTTCCTTGATTTCACCGGCTACCACCGCGAAACCCTTCCCGGCGGCACCCGCCCGGGCGGCCTCGATGGTGGCATTGAGGGCGAGCAGATTGGTCTGGGACGAAATCGCGTCGATGGTCTCGGTCACATTTCCGATCTCCCGGGCGGCAACGCCCAGCTGAGCCATCAAGTCGTTCAACGCCCCGGTCTGAATCGTGGCATCGGCGCTGATCGCACGGGCCGTTTCGGCGCTGGCGGCAATCTCGCCGACGGAAGCACTCATCTCCTCGGTGGCGGCGGATACGGATGCCAGATTGCCGGTCGCTTCCTCCATACCGGCGGCAACCGAGGAGGTTGTCGCACTGGATTGATCCGCCGCCGCCGCGACGGCCTCCGCCCGCGCCGCCATGTTGCCCAGTCCGGTGGCCATCTGGCTGGAGACGGCCGAAAGCTGGGTGGCGGCGGCGGCAACCGCCCCGGCGTTACCGGCGATACGACCGATCATATCCTGGAGTTTATCGACAAAACGATTGAAATCACCCGCCATCCGGGAGATTTCATCGCTTCCGGCAACATCGAGCCGCCGGGTCAGATCGCCTTCACCTGCGGAAATATCCCGGAGCATCTCGGTCGCCCGGTGAATCGGCCGGGTAATGCTTTTGACAATCCCTGACGACATCATTACCAGCACCAGGATGGCCATCCCCAGCACGGTCCACACCACCCGGCCGCGCCGCCGGCGGATGGTCATCAGCTTCTGGTCGACGGTTTTCGCCACCTCCAGCAATGCGGCGTGAAAATCCTCCTTGTTCTTCTTCAGGGCAACGGTCAGGGCCTGCTGCTGCTGCCAGTTCTCATATACCTGCGCCTGGCTCGACATTACCGCCTGGCGCTCCTCCTGAGCCCGTAGCCACCGGCCGGAAATCTGTTCATCGCCGACCGCCACCACCACGCCTTCGAGATTTTTCGCCGTCAGCGCCGTTTTCCCGGCGAGGTTTTCAGCCCGCTGCCGATATTCCTCCTGACGGGCAAACGCCAGCAGGTCAGTGAGGTTCAGCGATACTGCGGCGGTATGAGCCATATATTCCTTCAGGGTGTCCCGCAGGGCGATCTTCTGATCCGGCAGGCTTTCACCCACCATAATCAGATCGGTTTCCTCCTGGGTAATGAGCGTCACCGCTTCGGCCAGCATATCGTTCTGAATCCGGAAATGCGTGCTCATATCCACATGCGCCCGGTGCAGCTCCCGGACCGCCTGGGCGGCGGCGGCAAAGATATCCCGATGCCGCTGATACACCTTGCCGACTTCGGCCACCATGGCGGCCAGCCCGTCGTCCAGACGCCGTTTCCCGAGGGACTTCAGGCTATCGGCAATATATACCGATTCATTCTCGACCCGGCGGTATGTTTCTTCTCCCGGTGCCCCGATATACTCCCGTTCACTGAGCAGCAGGTCGGCCGCGGCGCGGGAGATATCGGCGACATTCCCGAACACTTCCAGGGCCTCGGAAACATCGCGCTCGACATACAGGTTAACCCCCTGCACAACCAGGATCCCGAGGATACCGAGGAAAGGCAACAAGGCGATCTTAAAGCCGATTCTCTTGAAACGTGAAATTACGCCAAACATCAATCATCACATCCCTTCGGAGTCTTCCCCCGGAACTGTTATCGTCAACCAGGACATCCCGGCCAAGACATTCAGCCGCCTGAGCCACCGCTAGGCCGGCGGTGTCGGCACGACGCTGGGGGAAGGCCGCAGATGGCGGCAGGAAGGCGGCTCGGGCCCCCATGGCGTCATCTCCCGGTAGCGTGCTCAGCCTGGACCTTGCTAAATCCATAAGCCCCGACTCCCAACAGCAGTTCCCGGTCGGGCACCCGCTTGATAAAGCTCGCCTTCAGTGAGGGCTCCTTTTCACCGGGCTTCGGCCACCAGTACTCTGTCCAGCCTTCTCCCCTGCCGCCCCTGGCCGCGGCGATGAAATTGGCGGTGAATACGTTGCCCTTGACATCCTTGACCTTAAGAAGGTTTTTCCCCACCAGTTTGGAATTCAGATGGGCAACGATGGTTCCGGAAAAATCATACACAAAGACGTACAATTCACCCTTCACCCAGGAGCCATGAGGGCCAATCAATTGCGGAAAGGTCTTTTCGGGACCCTGATCGACAACAAGCTGCACGGCTCGATCAACATGATCGACTACCATCTGCGGGGCTATTTCGCTTCCGGGCGCCGGCATCACCATCAGCGTCAGAACAAGAAAATCCGGAACACAAACCAGGATCACTCTGCGCAACAACTGGATGATACATCCTCCCCCCATCACCGTGGCGGCCCTCAGCACCCCGGGAACCCATCCGGACCATCCGGACGAACCGGCGCAAAACACTTCCTCCTTGTCGCCCACCAGCCGCATCACCGCCGGGGAAACCCGGAACCGACAAGGGTATCACCGGATTTTTTAACCGCCCCGTTTAAGATAAAGCAGGAGTTCGACAAAATCGGCGGTTTTGTTAAGGATTATTTTACCGGCTTCGTAAGAACCATATCTTCATCGTTGCCAATCCGTAGGTCCCGCACCCGGACAGGAGATGCCCCTGAACCGTTCGCCGTGAGGTGCCGCCGCACGCCTCGGGATTTCACGCCGCGTATCCGGGGCAGTTACGGCGCCAGCCCTTTTCAGCACCGGAAGTGATTACGGTTTCAACTTTTTTGAGCTGTGTTCACCGGCGTCCGCGGCGCCGGCCGGCGGCAGGAAACACACCAGCGGATATTTGCCGACCCGGACCCGCCCGCCCGGCAGCGGCCCCGGGCGGGGGCCATTAGCCGCCGGCCAGGGGGATGACGTAGAACAGCACCGCGAAGAAGTGCAGGATGCTGCCGGCAAGGACAAAGAGATGCCAGATGGCATGGTTGAAAGGCAGGCGCCGCCAGATGTAGAAAACCGTGCCGCCGGTATACGCCACCCCGCCGCCGACCAGCAGCACCAGCCCGCCCGGGGCCACCGCCGCCGCCAGCGGCTTCATCGCGGCGAGCGCCACCCAGCCCATGGCCACATACAGGGCGGTCATCACCAGACGACCGCGACGGATGAGCCATGCCTGCAGCACGATGCCGAGCACCGCCAGCCCCCAGATGACCCCGAACAGTGACCAACCCCACGGTCCCCGCAGGTTGACCAGCGCAAACGGGGTGTAGGTTCCGGCAATCAAAAGGAAAATGGCGGCATGATCAAGGAATCGCAACACCGCCTTGGCCCGGGGCAGAGGGATGCTGTGATAAAGGGTCGAAGCGGTGTACATGAAAATCTGCGTGACGGCGTAAATGCTGCAGCTGACAATGTGCCAACCGGTGCCGAAAAGGCTGGCGAAAGCGGCAAGCACCCCCAGCCCGGCGATGGAGAAAACGATACCCAGACTATGGGTAACACTGTTGGCGATCTCCTCGGCAACACTGTAGCGCGGCGGGGCGGCGGAAACGGCATGGTTCATGGCATACTCCGGGTTCGATTCACCGGGACCGGATCAAAAACGTTCATGTGAACCAGCATAACATGTCCTGACGGTAAAATCCACGACCACACCAGCCCCATGCCGCTCCTGCCGGGGCCCGACCACGATTCCACCATGGCCGTAATTTTTTTCTTGACACCGCCCAAAAAGAATACTAAGAAGATTTTATTAATTAACAATGAATGGTTTGACTCGATCCCGGTAGTCCGCCGGACAACACCGGAACACCGCGGAGGACACCATGTGCATGAAGATTGAAATTCCCTGTCAGTGCAACAGCGAAAAGGCCCAGTTCAACAATCTGAACAACATCCTGCCGCCCGCGGTTATTCTCACGGTATATTGCCCGGCCTGCAGCGACAAGGTGAAGATCGATCCCGCCACCATGCTGCACGACAATGGCTGGATCATCGAGTACGACATGGAGCAGATACGTTTCCTGCTCGGCAGGTTCGATATCCCGGCGGCGCGCATCACCCCGGCATTCGTTTTCGACGAACGCTATTCCACCTGGCAGGGCATCACCCCAACCGACTTCACTGAAAGCCTGAGGGAACGCGAAGCGTTGCTGGAAATTTCCCGCGTGGACAAACGCACGTATGCCGAGGCACTGAAGAATTGGAGCATCAAGCGTATGCAGGCATTCACCACGGCCGGCTGGCGCAAGGCACAACCAGCGGCTGCCTGAACATAACCGGAACCACTCTCTCCCCCTCCTCCCCGGCCGGCCGATGACTGTCATCGGCCGGCCGACTTTTTGCCGTACACCGCCGGCTCGCCCTTTTCATGGCGGCTTCACATCCATTCCATCTTCAATCAACGTGAAGAAGTTTCTCAGCACCCGCCGCCCCGTCACCCGGATCAAGCCGGTGATCGCCCTGAAAGGCGGCCGCTCCCCCGAGGTTCGGCGACATATCGTCCGCCGCAGCACCGCGACACCCGGCAACCCGCAGGACTAAATTTCCTCCGCCAGTTTTTGTCCGAAAAGCGCCGTTATCGTTAAAAAGCCCCAGGATATCAGCATTATGAGTCTTTTTTGCAGTCCCGCATTGTCCCCTGAAAGGGACTGACCTCGAATCGTTTCCGGTGGTATTTCCGACGGTATCCATCAATCCCGTCTCAGGTGATCCACGGGTTCACCAACGCCGTCATCCGCAACGCCCAACCCCTTGAAAAATCGGACAAAATTTCTAAATAATTCATCTCATCCTAACCTGTCCTGAACAGCATGTTCCTATACGGTCATATCCGGCATCATTTCCCGGCATCACCAAACGGAACAGCTACACAACGTCTGGAGTATACCCGGGCGAAAATCGGCGAAGGAGGATTTGCCATGATTACCCGATCAACCCCGGCAAGCTGGTTTCAGGACGGCATCGACTACTGGGTCGATGCCGGGCAGCGGACGATCCTGTTCTGGGATGTACTGCGCCAACGGGGCAACACCTATTTTCAACATCTCGAGGAAGGCCAGCCGCCGGTGTTGTACTTTGATTACGAAACCATAATCGACGGCCGCAGACTGGAAAAGCCGGTGAACTACGCCCTGGCGAGAATCATCCCCCCGAATGACGCGACCGTCGACCCGAACCAGCGGCCCGTGGTGGTTATCGATCCCCGCGCCGGCCACGGCCCGGGAATCGGTGGCTCCAAACGTGACTCCGAGATCGGTCGGGCCTTCGACGCCGGGCACCCGGTCTATTTCATGCTTTTTTACCCCGAGCCAATGCCCGGGCAGACCCTGGCCGACGTGGAACACACCCAGATCATATTCATCGAAGAGGTCGCCCGCCGGCATCCCGACGCCCTGGAGCCGGCGGTGATCGGCAACTGCCAGGCCGGCTGGGCCGTAGCCCTGCTAGGGGCCGACCGCCCGGACCTCACCGGCCCCATGGTGATCAACGGCGCCCCGCTGTCCTACTGGTCGGGCGTCGAAGGGGCCAACCCCATGCGCTACAAGGGCGGTCTGATAGGCGGTTCATGGCTGGCCCACATGATGAGCGATCTGGGCCACGGCACCTTCGACGGCGCCCACCTGGTGGCCAATTTCGAGACCCTCAACCCGGCCAACACCATCTGGAGCAAGCAGTACAACCTGTATGCCAACGTGGACACCGAGGCGAAACGCTACCTGGACTTCGAGAAGTGGTGGGGCGGTTTTTTCACCATGACCGGGGAAGAAATCGGTTTCATCGTCGAGAACCTGTTCGTGGGAAACAAGCTGGAACAAGGTGAAATCCGGATCGGGGACAATCGCACCATCAACCTGAAAAAGATGAAAGACCCGATGATGGTGTTCGCTTCCAACGGCGACAACATCACCCCGCCCCAGCAAGCCCTCAACTGGATCGCCAAGGTCTACGGCACCGTGGAGGAAATCAGACGCTGTCAGCAGGTGATCGTATACATGCTGCACGAAAAGATCGGTCACCTGGGCATCTTCGTCTCCGGCAGCGTGGCCAACAAGGAACATAGGGAAATCATCGGCACCCTGGACATGATGGAATACCTGCAGCCCGGCCTGTATGAGATGGTCATCACGGAGAAGGAAGGCACCGCGGGTATCACGGATTACGACGTACGCTTCGAAGAACGGGACATTGCCGATCTCCTGGCTCTGGACGACGGTCTGGAGGAGGAAACCGCCTTCGATACGGTAGCCCGGGTATCCGAATACAACACCGCAATCTATAAAAGCATGATCAGCCCGTGGGTCAAGCTGTTCACCAACACCTGCACCGCCGAGGTCTGGCGACAGACGCACCCCCTGCGCCTGCAGCGCACCCTGGTTTCGGATCTGAACCCATTTTTTTGGCCGCTGGCGGCAATGGCCGAAACGGTGAAGGAAAACCGGAAACCGGTCGCCACAGACAATCTTTTCCGGCAGCTGCAGGAAGCGGCTTCCAGGCAGATCGTCGACACCCTTAATTGTTATCGTGATCAGCGTGACCTGTTCCAGGAGAAGCTCTTTTTCCGGATGTACGACAACCCCTGGATGAAGATGCTGTTTCCCGTGACGGCGCCGGAAGAACCGCACCCGGCCGACCTCCCGCCGCAGGAGCAGAAACCGGCAGCCGGCGATCGCGCCGCCTTGATGGCCGACATGGAAGCGGGCGGTTTCCCGGAGGCGGTGGTCCGCATCATGCTGGCGGTCTGCAGCGCCGACGGTGCGGTGGACAAATGCGAGTATCTGGTGGCCCAGGAAGCCATCCGCGGCCACGCCCGGCTGAAAAAATTCAAACCCGAAACATTCCGCGACATGGTCAAAACCCAGTCACGCATGCTGCAGACCGACCCCGAGCGGGCCATCGCGGCCCTGCCCAAAATGGTCAAAACCGCCCGGGACCGGAAAGCGGCGGTCGAAATGGCGCGGAACATTGCCATGGCCGATACGGTACTGCACCTCGAAGAACAGAAGCTGCTGGAAAAAATCGAAACGCTGCTGGCGTCCTAAAGGATCAGCATTCAGGGGGCAGAAGAAGATATTCCGAGAGCAACCGGCAACCAACGTCATATTTTCAGCAGCAGCAGGCAATCCAAAAAGCGGCAGAAGAGGATGGCAGGCAGCACGACACCCCACAGGTCTACCGGTTTCGGCGACCACTTTCTCGTCTGCGGCCTGGGCAGCCTGGGCCAGCACTGCGTTTATTTCATCAGGCAGTTCGGCGTCACGGTCAGCGCCATCGACCTGACGCCGCCCCGTTACTGGGATGTCGAGCACCTTGACCAGACGCTCGATTGCCTGGTGGTCGGCGACTGCCGCCGGCCGGAAGTGCTGGATAAATGCCGGCTGGAGCGTTATTGCACCATTCTGCTCGTCACCCCGGACGATCGTGTCAACATCGAAGCCGCGTTCGTGGCGCGGCGTAAAAATCAACGTATCCGGCTCGTCGTCAGATCGACGCAGAAAACACTCAACCGTCTACTGGATCGCCGGCTGGATAATTTCGTCGCCATCGATCCAACCGAGATCACCGCCATGACCTTCACCCTGGCGGCCTTCGGCAGCACCAACCGCGGCCTGTTTCGCCTGCACGACCGGCTGGTGCGGGTCACGGATCATCACGTCCGGGCGGAAGACCCCCTGGCCCACAAGTCCCTGGAAGAAATCGGCAGGCGCAATCGGCGAGTACTGCTCCACACCCGTAGAGACGAAAGCCCCGCGGCGGAAGAATTCTACCGCTGGCGTCCCGACACCCGGGTCCGGCAGGGTGACCGGCTGCTGCTACTGGAAACGGTACGGGACGGGGACGGTGCGCTACTCGACGCCGTTGCCGAACCCGCCGTCATAAGGACGCGGCAAAATCATGCCGCCGACCGGAAAACCCGTCTGACAAAAGCGGTACGATTCCATTCACTACGGTCGCTCGCCGCGGCGGCGTGCAGGCGGCTGGCCATGCCCGGACAGCACAACCGCATCGGCCGGGTAGCTTATAGCTGTTTTGTTACCGTGGCCCTGCTGGTCTCCACCGGGATGATCCTGTTCTACGGTTTCGGTCCGAACCTGAATCTGACCGACGCGGCCTATGCCGCGGTGAACCTGCTGCTCGGCGGTTATTTCGATCTTTTCGGCAACGAACTGAGATTCACCCTGCCCCTGCCCGGCTGGCTGCGCCTGTTCGGGCTGCTGACGACCGTTGCCGGAACCGTCCTGGTGGGAACCATCTACGCCCTGATCACCAGCCACATTCTCGAAGCCAGCTTTCACTTTTCGCGCCGCCAGCGGCCACCTGCAAGCGACCACGTCGTACTCGTGGGAGATGGCCCGCTGGGAAGACAGATCGCCGCCCTGCTGGCCGAGTTCCATCAGCCGTATGTCGTCATGGCCCGCAAAACTGACGAGACCACCGCCGCAACCGTTCTGACCTACACGTCCGATGTCGGCGGGACCCTGCAAAACGCCAATATACATGCCGCCAGGGCGGTTATCTCGGTCACCGACGATGAGCTGCTGAACCTGGAGCTCTGCTTGCTGGCGCGACAGGCCAACCCAGCCTGCCGCCTGGTGCTGCGGGCCTACGACCGCCACTTCAGCGGCCCCATCGCCGACCTGTTTCCCGACGCCGCCGTACTGTGCTCCTCGGCGCTGGGAGCGGAGGCCTTCGCCGCCGCCGCCTTCGGGGAGAGCATCACCAACCTGTTCATTCAGAATGACCGCACGACCCTGGTGACCAGATACACTGTTACCGAAGGCGACACCCTTATCGGCCGCATCCTGGCGGATATCGCCTACGGTTACCGGGTCGTCCCGCTGCTGCTGGTGGAGGGACGGGAGCGGCAAACGACCTGGCTGCCCGGTGACGACAAACGGCTTAACCGGGGCGATGAATTGACCGTGCTGGCCACCATCGACAGCTTGCGGCGGATCGAAAAGGGTGAGCATGTGCCGCCCGCCACCTACCTGGTAGTTGAAAAAGGGCCGGCGGACTGGGCCGTTGCCGAAGGGGCGCGGCAGATGGCCAAAATCAGCGGCGGCGGGATCGGCACCGCCCGGGAGTTTCTCCAAAACCTCCCGGGAGAATGGCCCGCACCACTCTACCTGCAACAGGCCATTCGACTCGAACGGGCGCTGAAAAACATGGGATTCGCGGTGCACTTGAAGGAAAACGAGGCGTGAGACCGGACGTTTTCACGGGCCTACGGTTCCCCATCCAGCAGCAGGAAGGCTTTCAAAGCCCTTTCCGGGGGAACTGTCATGAATGAATCTGTGTTCTAGATGCTCTCTGGTGAGCGTCTGCAAACAACGGGGTCTGGGCTTTGACGCGCCCTGGCCCGGGCCGACGCCATGACGGCAGCCCCTCGATGAAAACGGGGCTTTCACCACCGGCGCCTCAACAGCGACTTAATGCCCAGCCGGCTTGGCAGCGAGCTGCCCGCCGGTCGGGTACGAGCGATCACCCCCCCCGGCCATTGGCAATGTCGCGGAACCTTCGGAAGGTGCCATACTCCGCCGGCCGGCCCGTCGATTCTGGCGTGTGACGGTGACCTTGAGCCATTCATTACTATCGACGGCGGAATAGTCCGTTCCGCAGTCAACCGCCGCCTCTGCGAAGGGGGCCGAGTACCGTCACGGACACAGTCGCTCGCCTATTTTGCCAAACCAACGACCGCAAACCCGATCCTCTTAGTATACCAGTCCGACAAAGTCAAAGATTGCAGCTGGGTTGATAAACAGGTTTCCGTGGTGCAAAGCGGTATCACTACTGACTGCCGCCAATCCCGGCCACGGCATCAAGAGCACGTACCGCGACTTCCGCCGGCAGAGGAGCATAGCCGAATTCCGGGCCATACGTCTGCCCCCGGGTCAGGCCCCAGGTGACAAAATCCTTGAGGGCGGTCAATTTATCCGGATCGGGATAGGATCGGTACAACAAGAGCCAACTGTACGTGACGATCGGATAGGAATCGGCGCCTTCGGGATCGGGGATGAACAGGCGGAGGTTATCCGGCATGATCCTGCTGGTGTTGGCCAGGGTTGCGGTCGGGCTGGCGTCACTCGGCGAGATGAAATTGCCGGCCCGATTCTCCAGGGAAGACATGGCAAGCCCCGCCCTTTTTGCATAGCCGTACTCGACGTAGCCTATCGCCCCCCAGGAATTCTTGATTTTTGTCGCTACCCCCCCGTTGCCGCTGCCGAACATGGAATTGCCCGGAAAATCGATCTCCTTGCCGGTGCCGGGACCGTTGTTTTTCCATTCCTCACTGATGGTGCTGAGATGATTCGTGAAGGCATAAGTCGATCCGGATGAATCACTCCTGACCACAGTCACGATGTTGAGCCGCGGCAGGTGCAGTCCCGGATTGTCCGCTTTGATCCGGGCATCGTTCCAGTAACGAATTTTACCGAGAAATATGTCGGTGTACACCGCCCGGCGCAAGCGTAATATCCCGCCCAGGTCCGGGATGTTATAGGCCAGGACGATGGAGCCCGCCGTCGCCGGAACAAGTTGCACCCCGCGATTGACGTTTGCCATCATCTCGTCCTTCATGGCCGCATCACTGGCGCCGAAATCTGCCGTTTCGGCCATAAAACGTTTGATGCCCTCGCCGCTGCCAACCGCATCATAACTTATACTGATTTCCGGATATTCATCGGTGTACGCAGCAATCCATTTCCTGTAGAGGGGCGCCGGAAATGTTGCCCCGGCTCCTACCAGGTGGACCCCCTGCGCCCCGATTTTAGCCGGGGTATCCTTCTGGTCCGAGCCGCAGCCGCCAAGCAGGACCATTACTGCAACAACCGCCACAGATACGAAAAGCAGTTTTCTTTTCATAAGGTAACCCTTATCTCTGTCCTCTCGGGTTGACATCCTGAGGGCTTCGCAACCGCTCCGTCCGCTTTGTTGCGTGACAACCGGACCTGACCAACGGTCGGCAGCGGGGACATACACCACGCACCGCATAAAAACCGCACCACGATTCCGGACCGGCCACGGCGCCGGCCCTTTACATGGCATTCTGGAGCAGTTGTTGGCGACGCGCCCCGGTTCAACTGAACTCGCCACCAAGGTATTCCTTGGTCAACTGTTCCCTGGGATCATCGAATAGCTGCCTGGTATCTCCCATTTCCACCAGATAACCGGTGCGCCCCCCTTTGGAGATATCGACGGAAAAGAACGCCGTCTTGTCGGCAACCCGCTGGGCCTGCTGCATATTGTGGGTCACAATGGCTACGGTGTAATTGTTTTTCAGCTCGAGCATCAGTTCTTCCACCTGCCTGGTGGCAATCGGATCAAGGGCGGAGCAGGGTTCGTCCATGAGCAGGACCGCCGGCTTGGTCGCGATGGCCCGGGCAATACACAGACGCTGCTGCTGGCCGCCGGAAAGCGACAGGCCGCTGTTTTTCAGTTTATCTTTCACTTCCTTCCAGAGCGCGGCACCCTTGAGCGCTTCCTCCACCCGTTCGTCGTAATTGCCTTTGAAGCGGTTGAGCCGCAGGCCGAAGGCAACGTTTTCGTAAATTGACATGGAAAAGGGGTTCGGCTGCTGAAAAACCATGCCGATGTGGCGCCGGACGGAGACCGGATCGACCTTGTCGTCGTACAGGTCCTGGCCCTCGAAGTGGACATGGCCTTCAAAGCGAAATATGCGAACCAGATCATTCATGCGATTGATGCTTTTCAATACCGTCGATTTCCCGCAACCGGATGGACCGATGAATCCGGTTATCCTATTTTTTATGATCGGCACCTTACTGTCGCGCACCGCCAGGAAATCGCCATAATAGATTTTATCAACCATGCAGTCGATGACTACGCCGTTTGCAGGGGAGGCTGTCTGTTCTGCTGCCATTGCGGTTCTCCTTGGTGAATGAGAGAAGCTCTACTTCTTCTTCTGCCCGATGATACGGCTGATGATGTTGATGATGAAAACCAGCAGCACCAGCACCAGCGATGCGGCCCAGGCAAGTTCGATCTGGTTTTCGAAAGGCATGCCGGAGAAGTTGTAGATCAGCACCGCCAGTGATGCGGTGGGCTCCATGATATCGCCGGCACCGCCCTGGAAGATCCAGTAGTCGCTGAAAAGAGCGGTAAACAGCAACGGTGCGGTTTCGCCCGATGCCCGGGCCACGGCGAGCATGACGCCGGTGATCATGCCGGGCATGGCAACCGGGAGCATGACCTTCCACATCACCTGACTTTTCGTGCAGCCCATGCCGACCGCGGCTTCCCGCATGATCCGCGGTACCATCTTGATCGATTCCTCGGCGGTCAGCATGACGGTTGGTATCATCAGGATTGAAAGGGCGATGCCGCCGGCCACCGAGGAGTAGCCGCCGGTCAGCATAACCACCGCGGTGTAGGCAAAAACACCGGCGAGAATCGACGGGAGACCGGTGAGCGTTTTGGCACAGAAGCGCGCGATGCGGGCGATTCGGGTATCCGCACCGAAATCGGCGAGGAAAATCGCCGCCAGGATGCCGAAGGGAACGGCGATGAGCGAGGCGATGCCGACCATAACCGCGGTACCGACGATGGCGTTGCCGAAGCCGCCGCCCGAATCGAATGCTGTCGGCGGCAGGGAGTAAAAAACTTCCAGGGAAAGCCGTTTTCCGCCGCGAACGATCAACATGAACAGCACGGAAAACAGCGGCACGCAGGCGAGGATCGCGCACACGACCGTTATGGTGCTCAACGCGTAGCTGGTCAACGCCCGGGGATCGGTCAGGTTCTTGTTGAAATTCGGTGTCGAAGTCATTTTTTGCCCCCTGACCGCTCCGTAAAGGTAATGATCGCCTCACCGATGATATTGACGATCAGGGTGATGAGCAGGAGGATAACCGCGGCATACATGAGCACCTGAATCTCGTAATCACTGGCCTCCGGAAAGTTGAGGGCCAACAGGGCGGACAGGGTGTCGGCCGGGGAAAACAGCGAGAGGCTCAATTGGTTGGAGTTGCCGACCAGCATGGCCAGGGCCATGGTTTCACCGAGGGCGCGGCCGAATCCGAGCACCAGTCCACCGAAAATTCCCCGGGATGCCGTGGGCAGCAGAACCTTGAGGATTGCTTCCCAGCGGGTGGTCCCCATGCCGTAGGCGGCTTCCTTTATTTTCGGCGGTACGGCAGTCAATGCATCCTGGGAGATGGCGGCCACCGTCGGGAGAATCATGATGGCCAACACCAGCGCGGCCGGGAACATTCCCGGACCGTTGAGGCTGGTGCCGAAAAACGGCAGCCAGCCGAGCGTTCCGTGCAGCCAGTTTGCCAGCGGCCGGATCAGGGGAATCAAAACGAAGATGCCCCACAAGCCGTAGACCACGCTGGGGATGGCGGCAAGCAACTCGACAATGGATTTCAGCACGATCCGGAGCGTATGGGGCAGAAAGTCCTGGGTCAGAAAAACCGCAATGGTCACGCCGAAGAAACCGCCGAGGATCAGGGCAAGAATGGAGCTGTACATGGTGCCCCAGATTTGCGGCAGGATACCGAATTGGCTGGTATTGGGATCCCAGGTGGTACCGGTGAGAAAACCGAATCCGAGTTTCATGATCACCGGCAATGCCGTACCACCGATTTTCCAGATGATGTAGACGATGAGCAGCAGGGTAAACCAGGTGCAGAGAGTCGTTAAAAAACGAAAGCCCCGGTCAAGAAACAGATCTTTCGGTGTGGGCGGCATCGAGACGCTGCCGCTCTGCTTCTCGATGTCGCTCAAAGTGGTTGAATCCATTTTCTTCTCCGCCTGATCACATGAGCCTGGATCGTTGAAAAAGCGCCTGAAACTGAATATGCACGGCATTTACCGGCCGCCACGCAGCAATTTTCAGGTTTCAGGCGCTCTGCTGGGCTGCGGTTATTGGATGTTCCGGGCGGCCCGCTGCACGACCTCGACCACATTCGCCGGGAGGGGGATGTAGCCCAACTTGTCGGCCATCTTCTGCCCGTCGGTCAGGCAGAAGTTGATAACATCTTTAAGTACCTTCGCTTTTGCGGGGTCGTCGTACTTCTTGTAGAAACACATCCAGGTATAGGTGACCATGGGATAGGCCGCATCGCCCTCAGGATCCGGCAGCCAGACCCGCATATCAGCAGGAATCGTGGCGTTTGCCAGGGCGGCCTGACCACCCTCGAGACTGGGCTGGATGAATTCGCCCGCCTTGTTCTCGATGGCCGCCATGGGAACCTTGGCCATTTTGGCGTATCCGTACTCGATATAGCCGATGGCGCCCGGGGTCTGCTTGATGGTGGCCGTGACGCCGTCGTTTTTGGGTGCCGCAACCATCCGGCTATTGGATGGCCAGTCAACCGTCTTGCCGATGCCGGGACCGTTTTTCCAGTCCTCGCTGATGGCGCTGAGATGGGTAGTGAAAACGTAAGTGGTACCGGAACTGTCGGCCCGGCGGACAACCGTGATTGGGGTATCGGGCAGCGTTACGCCGGGATTGGCGGCGGCGATGACCGGATCATTCCAGTTTTTCAGCTTGCCGAGAAAGATGTCGGCATAGGCCTGGCGCGACAGCTTGAGTTCCTTGACGCCGTCAAGGTTGTAGGCCAGGACGATCTCGCCGGCAATCATCGGCAGCAACTGAACACCTTCCTCGATCTGGGCAATTTCGCTGTCTTTCATGGCCGCATCACTGGCGGCGAAGTCAACGGTGTGATTGATGAAATCACGGATCCCGGCACCGCTGCCCTTGGCCTGATAGTCGACGATAATGCCTTTGTTGGCACGGCTATAGGTTTTGAACCAGGTGGAGTAGATCGGAAAGGGAAAACTCGCTCCAGATCCGGTAACGCGGACTTTCTCAGCGGCCAGCGCGGAACCGGACGCCAGCATTGCGAAGGTCAGGGCGACCGCCGTCAATTTCATGAGTTTCTTCATATTCAACTACCTCCTTCTTGAAATACGTTATTTGGGTTGCCGTTGGTTACCGCTCATATGTGATGATTCCCTATGTATCAGCACTGTAAGAATAATGTTTTTCAGTGATTTTGATTGCATTATGAATTTTACGAATGTTGATCGACAGAGTGCGGCGGATGAAACCGGCGGCTTCGTATTGGTTCCATCTTCATCGTGGCACCGTTTTTTTCTTTTGCCCCCCGCCTCCATGTGCTAGGCTGAGGGGGAGGAACTGAAAGAAGAACTCCCCGCGAGGCGACAACGAACATCCATCTCGCCGGCCGTGAGGACAGTACACCGATTATGACCATCCGCAACCTCGACCGCCTGCTAGCCCCGCGCACCATCGCCTTGGTTGCCGATCTCGAACCGCCGGGATACAAGGAGCAGCTCCTGCTCCAGCACCTCGCGGCAGCGCCGGTCGGGGTCAGGATCTACGTCGTCGCCTCCCGAAACTTCTCCGCCCCGGGCCGCCTGGTCCCCGTCGCCACCATCGCCGATATCCCCGAAGCGATCGACATCCTGCTGATGGCCCGCCCTCCGGCTGCCGTGCCGCGGCTCCTGACCAACCACCGGGAACCGGAGATTGCCGTCATGGTGCTCCTGGGTTTTGCCGGCGGCGCCGTTCCCGCCGACCTGCGGGAAACCATCTCCCGAGTAGCCGGACAACGGGAAATTCGCCTCCTGGGACCGAACTCCATCGGCTGTCTGCTGCCGCACCCGCCACTGAACCTCTCGTTTCACCCGCGCCTGCCCCCCGCCGGCCGTATCGCCCTCATCTCCCAGAGCGGCGCCCTGATCACCGCGGTACTCGAAGATGCCCGGCAGCGGTCGACGGGATTCAGCCAGGTGGTCAATCTCGGCACCTTCATCGACATCGATTTCGGCGATCTCATCGACTGGCTTGGCGGTGACGACCGGACAACGGTGGTACTGCTCTACGTTGAATACGTCCGCAACGTGAAGAAGTTTCTCAGCGCCTGCCGCTCCGTCGCCCGAATCAAGCCGGTCATCGCCCTGAAAAGCGGCCGTTCTCCCGAGGTTCGGCGACATATCGGCCGCCGCAGCGCCGCGACACCAGGTGACCCGGAGGTCTACGAGTGTGCCTTTCGCCGCGCCGGGGTAATCACCGTGGAGACGATGGACGAACTGCTCACCGCCGGGATCGCCCTGGCCGGCGGCGCGGTACCCGCCGGTGATCGCTGTGCTTTGATCACCAACTCCGACGCCCTGGGCAGCTTCGCCCTCGACCACCTCATCGACCGCCAGCTCCACCCTCGACCGCCATCCGCCAACCTGTCCGCCCGGCTCACGCCGCTGGCGGTCTCCGCCCCCGGGGAACTGCCCATCGATGTCGGCGGCACCGCCGACAGCCGGCAGTTTGGCGATGCGGTCATCACCTGCCTGCACACCATGGAATACGATGCCATCATTGTCATCATGGTGATCAACGGCTTTATCGCCCCGCACCGTATTGCCGCCCGCGTCCGGGAAATGACGCGGGAATATCCGGGCACGGTTTACTACGCCTGGCTCGGGGGCAGTTCCTTCCACCGCCACCAGGCGGAGGACTTTATGCGCCGCGGCATTCCGGTCCACTTCAGCCTTGAGGAAGCCCTCAACGCCTACGCCTACGGCGAACGCTACCGCCGCAAACGGGAGGGAATGATGGCGGTGGTACCCCAGCTGGACCGCACCCGGCAGGTCGATCCGGATAGGCTCCGCGTCCTGCTGGCACCGTACGCGGGCGCGCTGCCGACCCCGTTGCCGGCGGAAACCGCCGGACGCCTGCTGACCTGGTTCGGCATCCACCCGGCGCCGTTTCCGGAACCTCCCGACCACCTGCGGCTGCGGGCCGGTATTCGCCGAGACGCGGAATTCGGCCCCTGCATCTACCTCGGCATCGGCAACCCCTGCGCCATTTTCGCCGCGGATTGCGCCCTCATGCTGCCGCCCCTGAACCGTCTCCTCGCCCGGCGGCTGATCGAGCGCTCCCCGGCTGGGCCGGCACTCGACGATCCGGCCCGTCGCGGCGGCGTCGAGGACCTTCTGCTGACCCTGTCGGCCATCATCTGCCAGACCGCGGAGGTCGTCACCGTCGACCTGGAACTCGCCGGCATCACGAATACCCTCCTCGGGGTGGTAAACGCCGCGATAACGGTGCAAAGGGCAACCGTGACGGCCCCCGGCCACCTGGTGATCATGCCTTATCCGAACCAGTACACCCGGCACCAGCGGCTCCCGGACGGCACCCCGGTAACCATCCGTCCCATCCGGCCGGAGGATGAGGAACGGCATCTCGCCTTCTTCCATTCCCTTTCCCGGCGGACCAATTATTATCGCTTTTTCAGCTACCGGCGCAAACTTGACCGGGCACAGCTCACCCGCTTCACCCAGATCGACTACGACCGGGAGATGGCGATCATCGCGGTAATCAGAAACGATAACGGGGGGGAACAAACTATTGGCGTGAGCCGGCTGGCCTACCAACCCCACAGCGGCCGGCACGAATTCGCGATGGTGGTAGCCGATGTCTGGCAGGGCAGAGGGGTGGGACGGTTACTCATGGACCGGCTGCTGAAGATCGCCGCCGACCGGCAGATCACCACCATCCACGGTACCGTCCTGGCGGAAAACGAAAGTATGCTCGCTTTCTGCCGGCGTTACGGCTTTCAGACCATCGGCCACGACGGCGAGACCATCGTGCTGCGCCTCGATCTGCCGGCGGCCGAAAATCCTGGTTCCGACCGGCCGGAAAACCTTCAGCCATCGTAACGATGAATATGCAACCGGCTCAGGCCGGCCTATCTTAACAACATTTTCTCGATATGGAGGTGAAATCCCATGAAATCCGTGATCGGCATTGCCTGCATGGCGGTACTACTAACCGTTTCCGGTCTCTTCTGGACGGCGACCGAGGCGGCCGCGGCATCGGCCGAGGAAATCAATATCGGTGCCGATGCCACCCTGCAGCGGTTCAAGGATGCCGTCATGGGCGGCGAGCAGTTCCTGGCCCGGGCAAAAGGGGTGCTGGTCTTCCCCAAGGTCATCAAGGCCGGGCTGATTGTCGGCGGGGAGTACGGTGAAGGCGCCCTTCGCATCGACAACCGGACCGTGGCGTATTACAGCACCGCCGCCGGCTCCCTGGGGTTACAGGCGGGGGCGCAGTCGAAGTCGATCGTGTTGGTTTTCCTGACGGCAAGCGCCTTGCAGGATTTCCGCGCCAGCACAGGCTGGAAGGCCGGCGCCGACGGTTCGGTGGCGGTGGTCCAGTGGGGCGTCGGGGAGGATATCAACTCGCTCGACATCAAGGATCCGATCGTCGGTTTCGTGTTCGGCAACAAGGGTCTGATGTTCAACCTGACCATCGAGGGCGCGAAGTTCACCCGGATCACAAAATAAACGCCGCAGTTCCGCCGCCCGGCACCGCGTCCGGCAGGAGACGCTGGAGCCGGGCGGCAGAGGACAAGACAAGTTCCCTATCAGGTAGCAGCGCGATGCTCTTCCGCATAGCACATCCGGAAATGACAACGTTGGGCGTAGGGGGGGGCGGAAAAGGAGGGGCGGCACACGCGCTCCACCTTGTCCAGACTACAGTTCCCGGCCCAAACCCCGGGCGCAGATCTCATAGACGTCGCGGGAAAGCCCCGGATGGGCCGACACCCGCTCCAGTTCCCGCCGCATGCGGGCGCCGCGGCCGGGCTCGAGGCGCTGCCAGCGGACCAGGGACTGCACCAGGCGGGCGGCAAGCTGCGGATTGGCGTTCTCGAGCAGCAGCACCTGGTCGGCAAGGAGAGCATAGCCACCGCCGTCGGCGGCGTGGAACCGGGCCGGATTCTGCTGGCTGAAGATGCCGAGCAGCGCACGGACGCGGTTGGGGTTGCCACGGATGAAGGCGGGATGATCCAGCAGGTCGCGGACCGCCGCCAGGGTGTCGGACCGTTTCGACACCGCCTGGACGGCGAACCACTTGTCCACCACCTGGGCATCGCCCCGCCAGCGGTCGTAAAATGACGCCAGCGCCGCCGAACGGGCGGGATGGTCGCCGTCGGCCAGACAGCTCAATGCCGCCAGCATATCGGTCATGTTGGCGGCTTCCTCATATTGCACCGCCGCCAGACTGCGAGCGCGGGGATCGTCGAGCCGGGAAAGATAGGCAAGACAGATATTGCGCAGGCTGCGCCGGGCGATGGCCGCCGGCGACGGCTCGTAGTGACCGGGGTCGATCAGGGTATCGTACGTTGCGAGGAGCGGCTCCTTGAGCGCCGCCGCCAGGCCACCGGCGAGAAATTCGCGGGCGAAATGGATTGCCTCCGGGTCCACCACGCCGAACTGTTCGGCGAGATAGTTCTCCGCCGGTAGGGTAAGGGCCAGCGCCCGCAGTGCCGGGTCGGTGCTGTCGTCGGTCAGCACCCGCAAGGCGGCGGCCGCCAGCCGGCGGTCGACCACCGGCTCCGCCCCCGCCTTTCGGCCCGCCACCAGCCGTTTGACCAGCCGCACCATGAGCTGCTGGCCGGCTTCCCAGCGGATGAACTCGTCAGGATCGTGAGCCAGCAAAAAACCCAGTTCTTCATCATCGCAGTCGTACTCGAGGATCACCGGAGCGGAAAAGCCGCGCAGCAGCGAGGGCACCGGCGCCGCCGGCAGATCGGTGAAAACGAAGCGCTCCGTTGCCCGCCGCACCTCCAGCACCCGGGTTTCCGGCGCCGGGATATTTTCGGGCATTTCACCTTCGAGCCGCAACGGCAACGGCTTCCCGTCCGGTCCCAGCAACCCCACCGCGAGCGGTATGAGAAACGGCTCCTTCTCCGGCTGGCCGGGAGTCGGCGGACAAGACTGGGTAACGTTCAGTACGTATTGCCGCCGCCCGGCGTCATATTCGCCGGACACCGCGACCACCGGGGTACCGGCCTGATCGTACCAGCGGTAAAACTGGCTGAAATCGCGGCCGCTAACCGCTTCCATGGCGGCAACAAAGTCTTCGATGGTGGCCGCGGTACCGTCGTGATCGGCGAGGTATTTTTGCACCCCGGCATGAAACATCTCCCAACCCAGCAGGGTGTGAAACATCCGCACCACCTCGGCACCCTTGTTGTAGACCGTGGCGGTATAGAAGTTGTTGATCTCGACATAGGATGCCGGCCGCACCGGGTGCGCCAAGGGGCCGTGATCCTCGGGGAACTGCCCGGACCTGAGACCCTGAACGTCGCGGATGCGCTTCACCGCCGCCCCCATGCGGTCGGCGGAAAATTGCTGGTCACGGAACACCGTCAGCCCCTCCTTGAGGCTGAGCTGAAACCAGTCGCGGCAGGTGACCCGGTTGCCGGTCCAGTTGTGGAAGTATTCGTGGGCAATCACCCCTTCGATGGCCTGGTAATCGGCATCGGTGGCGGTGTCCGGCCGTGCGAGAACGTAGCGGGCGTTGAAGATATTCAACCCCTTGTTCTCCATCGCCCCCATGTTGAAATCCTCCACCGCCACCACCATGTACTGGTCGAGGTCGTACTCGAGACCATAGCGCTCCTCGTCCCAGCGCCGGGCCTGTTCCAGTGCCTTGAGGGCGAAATCCCCCTTGTCGCGGTTCTTCTCCTCGACAAAGAGGCGCAGGCGCACCGACCGGCCGGAGGCGGTGACCGCATCGGCACTCAGCTCCGCCAGCCGCCCGGCCACCAGCGCGAAGAGATAGGCGGGCTTGGGAAAGGGATCCTCCCAAACAACGTAGTGGCGGCCGTCGCCGCGCCGGCCGGCTTCGATACAGTTGCCGTTGGCCAGCAGCACCGGCAGGTCCGCCGGGGCGACAATGGTGGTGGTGAAACGGGCAAGCACGTCGGGACGGTCGATGTACCAGGTGATCTTGCGAAACCCCTCTGGTTCGCACTGGGTGCAGTACATCCCGCCGGAAAGATAGAGGCCCTCCAGCGCGGTGTTGCCCCGCGGGTCGATGGCCGACTCGGTTTCGAGCACGCAGCAGTCCGGCACCGCGAAAATGGTAAGGCCTTCATCGTCAACGGTGTAGCGTGCCGCCGGCAGGCTCTCCCCATCCAGCCACAGCCGCAATAGGTGCAGCCGGCGGCCGTCGAGTCGGAGCGGCGCCTGGACATCGTCCGCCCCGGGGTTGCGCCGCAGTTCCAACCGCGCCCGTACCCGGGTGTCGCATTCGTGCAGTTCGACGTGCAGTTCCACCTTAGCGACGAGAAAATTCGGTGGCCGGTAGTCGGCCAGGCGGATAACCGCCGGATGGGTATCACTCATGGCATAGATAGGTTCCCGGCAAGCGGAGCGCGGAAATCGGCGCTGTCCGAGCCCCTTGAAGGGGCGAGTTTGGCAATTTCAGCGGCACGGGTACAATGCACAAATCAAGATGCCTGCACCGGGCCCGGCCCGCTGAGGATGAATTCGCAAAAAGCATGGCGGACATTACCGGACAAAACGGCATGTGGTCAAACAAATTCCCGCGCATTCCGCCAAGCAGGAAGCAAACAGGCATGGAATCAGGCGGGGAAGAGCGACAAACAAACGTCAGCCCATTTCCTCAATGTCCCGTTCGGAGCGCCAGTTCAATTCCTGTTCCGCCGATTCGCCCACCGCCTCGGGGCCAAGAGTGCGGGCGATGCTTCCCGGCTGGTTTTTCAGGGACATGTCCTGATGGACAACCGGCATGGCCTTGCAGTTGACAGCCGACTAAACATTGCCTCGGGAACAGCCGAACGTGAGGCGGCACTGGAGATGGCTGCCGATCTGCCCGGAAAACGACGGAAAACCATGGGCGCCGACAAGGGCTACGACCGGAAAGACTTTGTTGTCGGCCTGCGGCAGCTCAACGTCACTCCCCACGTCGCCCGGCGGAACTGGTACTCGGCAATCGACGAACGCACCACCCGGCATCCTGGCTACCGCCAGAGTC
>JAFGAM010000038.1 GCA_016933675.1 Candidatus Anaeroferrophillacea bacterium | reverse complement strand
TGGAACGGCGGCAACGGCCCGATTTTCAACCAGATGCTGGCGGTGGACAACTTCGCCGTGTTCTTCAAGGTGCTGTTCGCCGGCATCGCCTTCATGGTCGTCCTGGCATCCTCCGGTTACGATGAGAAGTTCAGCCGTTTCCGGGGCGAATATTACGCCCTCATCCTGATAGCAACGCTCGGGATGATGCTGATGGCTTCAACCACCGACCTCATCGCCGTGTATATCTCGCTCGAACTGACAAGCATCTCGCTGTATATCCTGGTGAGTTTCCTCAAGGACCGGCAGTCCACCGAGGCCTCGCTGAAATACCTGCTGCTGGGAGCCACCGCTTCCGCGGTATTGCTCTACGGCATGGCCTTCGTCTTCGGCTCAACGGGGCAGACGCAGTTCGTGGAAATCGCGCGTGCCGTCAATGTTTCCGGTTTCAGCGGAGGTTCGGTTAATCCAGCCCTGATGCTCGGCATCGTCTTCATGATCGCCGGATTCGGCTTCAAGATTGCCGCCGTGCCGTTCCACATGTGGGTACCGGACGTCTATGAAGGCGCCCCGACCACCATTACCGCGTTCCTTTCCGTGGGCAGCAAGGCAGCCGGGTTTGCGATGATACTGCGCGTTTTCGTATCGTCGTTCGGCGGCAAGGTCGCCCTGCTCGAAGACTGGGGCATGATATTCGCCGTCCTGGCGGTGCTGAGCATGGTGGTCGGCAACGTGTCGGCGATACCGCAGAACAATATCAAGCGAATGCTGGGGTATTCATCCATCGCCCAGGCCGGTTACCTGATGGTGGGCCTGGCGGCTACCGGTGCCGGCGCCCTGGGTCTCAAGTCGTCGATAATGGTCCACCCGTTCCAGGCGCAAAGCAGCATTATCTTCTTCCTGGCGGCCTACGCCCTGACAAACCTGGCGGCATTCGTCACAGTCATCGTGATATCCGGTAAAATCAACAGCGACGGCATCGATGATTACGCCGGCATGGGGAAGCGTTCGCCGTGGCTGGCACTGGCATTGACGCTGGCGTTGGTTTCACTGACCGGCATCCCGCCGGCGGCCGGTTTCATGGGCAAGTTCTACGTTTTCAGCGCCGCAGCCGGCAGCGACCTGCTCTGGCTGGTCGTCGTTGCCGCTATCAACAGCGTTATCTCCGCCTACTACTACCTGCGGGTGGTCAAGGTAATGTGGTTCAACGAAGCCCCCAGCACGGAAAAGGTCAGGGCTTCCGCCCTGCCGGCCATTGCGGTGTTCCTGTGTTCGCTCGGCGTGCTGTTACTCGGTATTATCCCCGGCGCGGTGATGCGGCTGGCGGAATATGCCGCGATGATG
>JAFGAM010000037.1 GCA_016933675.1 Candidatus Anaeroferrophillacea bacterium | reverse complement strand
GATCGGGTTTTTTCTGCCGCGTAGCGGCTTCGTCCAACATGATCATGACGACGGCAAGCGGAGTGGGCAGGCGAGGCATGTTTATCCTCCGAAAATCAGGGTCTTGCGGCACCATGGATAAACCCTGATAAACAGTGATGTGCCACTGCCGTCCGGGTCTGTCACAGTCCATCCGTGGTGGGTTGATTATTGATGCCGAGATCGTTTCGCAACAACTCAATCCTGATGGTTGTATCATGACGCCTACCGGCTCAGAAAAACCGTGCCGCGATCCAGCTGCCGGAAATCAGCGTGCCGAGTGAGCTGCCGAGATTGGCCAGCACCACCACCAGCAGGATGCGGGACGCGGGGTTGCGCCAGAAGCCGGCCACCGAAGAAGTCGCCTGGGGCAGATTTTCCAGGTCGGCCACCGTCGGCCGGTGGACGAAGGCCTGAACCAGTCCGGCGACCCAACCGGCGGCCACCAACGGGTTGAGGCTGGTGAGCGGCGCGGCGGCCATCGCTGAAAGTACGGTGAGGGGGTGCCCGAAGGCCGCCGCGGCGCCGATGCCGGCCAGCAGGCCGTTGGCCAGCAGCCAGATGGAGATGGATTCCATCGTGTGCTGACCGCCGTAGCGGAAGAAGCCGGTCACCAGCATGCCGATGACCAGCACCGGGATCAACCAGCCGATGATCCGCGGCAGGGGTGAGGGCGGCGGCAGTTCCTCGAGGGCGGCGAGATCCTGCACCTCCGGCAGGTGGCGGACGATGCCCGCCACGTGTCCGGCGCCGACCACGGCGACGACGGTTTTACCCGGCGCCTGGCGGATCTTCTCGGCCAGGTACTGGTCGCGTTCGTCGATCAGTCGCCGCTTGACCTCGGGAAACTCGCTGCCTACCGCGTCCAGGGCGTGGTCAAGTTGATCCTTTTCCTTCAGCTCCTCGATGGTTTCCTCATCGACGCTCTCGTTGCTGATGATGCCGGCCAGCAGGTGGGCGCTCATCTTCAGCTTCTGCCACCAGCCGAGATTGCGCCAGACCCGTTTCAGAGTGATGTCAATGGGCCGGTCCGCCGCCACCAGCCGAGCGCCGATTTCCTCCGCCAGCGTGACCCCGGCGAGCATCTCGGCGCCGGGTTCGACACCGAGACGGTCGCCGAGCTGGCGATAGAAGGATGAGAGCGCCAACTGGGCGAGAAGAAATACCGCCTGACGTTTGCGGATAACCTGGACGATGTCCATCTTCTGCCAGGCGTCGCGCCGGGTCAGAGCCTGCAGGCGGGCGGGGCACAGTTCGACGCAAATGGTCTCCGGGCGTACCGCGGCGACGATGGCCTCGACGTCGGCAACACTCTCTCTGGAGACGTGGGCGGTACCCAGCAGGTAAACGGTGCGGCCGTCGACGGCGCAGACAGTGGCGCGCGCCGGCAGGCCGCCGGCTGGCGGCGTCGCGGCAGCCGCCGCGACGGATTTGGTATCGGATTCGGTCTCGGGTATGGTCATGTCGGGTTCCGGGGTTTGGTTACGGGGGTATGATTCCGGGGTTGAGGGCGATATCCTCTCCCGCCGCCGGCCGCTGCCGTGGCGCTGTGTGGCAGATGTGGCGCATCCGGGCGGAGTCGGCAGATATTGGCTCGGTTCGTATTGCGTAACTGCGGTATTTGTCAAGTATATTTGTCGGATGTTTGCTGATTAGACGGGTTTCTGTCAATAATTATAACTAAGGTTCTCGCAAAACGTTATCGGATCCCCTCAATCAAGGGGGCATTGTGAGGTTGGAGCACCGATTTTGAGGCGTCACCATCAGCCTCGCGACCGTTTCTATCTATCCAGGCCCAAATTACGGCGATACGGACATACCTCTCCTGTCGTTGAGCGCTGATCTTTGAAATATCAGCCAAGCAATCGGATCAACTGGTCGGCAAACAGGGTAATCACGCCAAGCAGGGGGGCTGGATATCTTTGTATCCCGGGTCACGATTCTGCCTTTTACCGCGAAAGAGGGGGAAATCCGCCGCCCGGGTCAGGGTGATTCTTGAAAGCCGGGGGTTGTCTATCGGACCGCTCGATATCCTTACTGCCGCTACGGTATACTCCTGCAATGCCCCGCTGGTTACACATAACATGAATGAATTCGGCAGAATAGATGGATAGAACCTGAATGAACGGTGCTGAAGGCCACGGAGGTATGCTGTATGGGCGTACCACACGCGTACCGCACGCGGCCGGGCGCTGCCATCTGACAATCTCCGAAGTTGGAGATACTGACGCCGGCGGATGAACGAGATCAGGATTTCAGGGTGAAAAAGAGGTTCTCCGATGTCGGTCGGAACGTGGCAATGCGGCAATTTCCCGGTCATGCCGGCGGCTGAGGAGGGCGAG
>JAFGAM010000036.1 GCA_016933675.1 Candidatus Anaeroferrophillacea bacterium | reverse complement strand
GGACTACACCGATGCCGCTCGCCTGGTGGCGTCTCATGGACTTTCATATGACTGGGATAACGACAATGCGGAAGAAAAGTTACAGGCCTCGATCTGGGAGACCCTGTACGAGACCGGAAGTGGTTACGACTTAACCGCTGGATCTTTTCGTGCCTATGATGATCAGAGCGGAGATATGACTTTTTTGACCTTGAATACCGGGAACGACCTCTCCGCCTACCGGGTTTTGCAGTTTACCGATGTCGCTGGCCACTTTCTTGACAAACAGGAGCTCCTGGTCAAAACCGTGGTTCCCGTCCCCGGTGCGGTCTGGCTGCTGGGTTCCGGGCTTGCAGGGCTGGTTGCCGTCCGCCGGCGCCCGAAACATCTGCCCCGCAGCTGAAATCAGGTTTTTAGTCCGTCCTCTCTCCCTCCCCTCCTTTTGCAAACCGCAAAGGCCGTTCCCGCGAACCGGGAGCGGCCTTTGCGGTAGGGTTCCGACGGCCTCCGCGCGGCCGGAAGTTTTGCCCGGTTTCCTGTGACCGGCCGAGTTATGGGCCCATGTTATGGGCTATAAGCGTTGTTCCGCCAATAATAGTGAGTGCCGGTGGCATGGGGGTGCGTATCTATCGTCGTGCCGGTTGATGGTTTCGAAGGCGGCAGGTTGCGGTTTGCCGGACTGCCATCCACGGTGGTCATTGCAGCGAGAAATTTTCTTCCCTACTGGCGGGTTTGGTGTCTGCCGGACTGTTGTCCCGCCGCCGTTTCGCCGCTACGTCGGCTCCCGCCGCCGACTCCGTACCCACCGGAATTCCCGCCGCCGCCTTTTTCAGGTAGACCATCAGCACCGAGATCGCCGCCGGGGTAATGCCGGGGATACGCGACGCCTGCCCCAGGGAGCGTGGCCGTATCGTGTCAAGCTTCTCAAGCAGTTCATTGGTGAGCCCGGCGATACCGTGATAGTCGAAATCGTCCGGGATGCGCTTGCGCTCCAGGTCCCGGTACTTTTCCACCTCCCGCACCTGGCGGTCGATGTAGCCCTGGTATTTTATCTGGATTTCCACCTGGCGGGCGGCCTCCGATCCGGCGGCGGCAACCAGCTGCGCCACATCGTCTACCGCCGCTGCCAGTTCGGCGAGACGAATTTCCGGCCGCCGCAGCAATTCCAGCGCGGTGGCGGTGCGGTCGTAGGTGGCGGATTGGTCGCCGCCGGCTCGTCTCGGAGACCGGGGCAAGGAACCGTTCGGGGTGCCGCCGGGGGGGCTCGGTGCTATCCGGGTAGCCGGGGTTTCGTCCTGGCCTGCCGGCGCCGGGGTGGTAATCATGGCCTCCGGTGCCGGTCTCCTGGCCTCATCGAGGTGTTTATCCTGCCCTTCCGGCGCCGGAACCGCAGTAACGCTCGGCCGGATCTTCACCGCCGCCAGCCCCCGGCGCAGCGCCGCCGCGCGCCGCGCCTTTTCCAGTGCCGCCTGCCGCTGTTCATCGTCCACCAGGCCCAGTTCGTAGCCGCGCTCGGTGAGCCGCAGATCGGCGTTGTCCTCCCGCAGCAGCAGGCGGTACTCGGCCCGCGAGGTGAACATCCGGTAGGGCTCGGTGGTGCCCCGGGTGACGAGATCGTCCACCATCACCGCCATGTAGGCCTCGGATCGGTCGGGAAGAAACGGCGGCAGCCCGCGGATGCGGCAGGCGGCGTTGATCCCGGCCCAGAGGCCCTGGGCGGCGGCCTCCTCATAGCCTGAGGTGCCGTTGATCTGCCCGGCGAGATAGAGCCCGCCGACGCGCCGCGTCTCCAGGGTGGAATCGAGCTGGGTCGGGTCGACAAAATCGTACTCGATGGCGTAGGCCGGCCGCATCACCTCGGCGTTCTCGAGGCCGGGCACGGTGCAAAACAGCTCCTCCTGCAACTCCACCGGCAGGCAGTTGCCCAAACCCTTGACGTAGACTTCCTCGGTTTCGATGCCCTCCGGCTCGATGGTCACCTGGTGGCTGTCGTGGTGTGGGAACTTCATCACCTTGTCTTCCAGTGACGGGCAGTAGCGGGCGCTGACCCCGGTGATGGTGCCGTTGTAGAGCGGCGAGCGAGCGATGTTCCGGCGCAGGATGTCGTGGGTGGCGGTCGTGGTGGCGGTGAGGAAGCAG
Organism: Candidatus Anaeroferrophillacea bacterium; assembly: GCA_016933675.1. Lineage (GTDB taxonomy): Bacteria > Desulfobacterota > Anaeroferrophillalia > Anaeroferrophillales > Anaeroferrophillaceae > JAFGAM01. The sequence goes on along the minus strand of JAFGAM010000036.1, from coordinate 2,758 downwards.
GGCTGCCGGGGGAGCTCGACCGCCCCCGACCGCCGGGAGAATCGTCGCCGTTCGGTATCGCCGTCCTGGCGTTCGAGGCGGCTGAAATCGATGGAGGCGCGCCGCATCCGCGGCGGGGTGCCGGTCTTCATCCGGCCGAGGCAAAAACCCAGTTCCCGCAGGTGCCGCGGCAGGTCGTGAGAGGCGAACTCGCCGGTGCGGCCGGCGGCCTGCCGGTGCGGGCCGATGTGAATAAGGCCGTTGAGGAAGGTGCCGGTGGTGAGGATCACCGCCGGGGCCGGCCAGCGGCGGCCGGTGTCGTCGCTGACCCCGACCATGCGCCCGTGTTCGACCAGCAGCCGGCTGACCATTGCCTGACGCAGGTGAATTCCCGGTTGCTGCTCCAGCAGGTGCTTCATGCGCCGGTGGTAGAGCAGTTTGTCACATTGCACCCGGGTGCCCTGGACCGCCGGACCCTTGGAGGTGTTGAGAATGCGGTGCTGAATGGCACAGTCGTCGGCGATGATGCCCATGGCGCCGCCGAGGGCGTCGATCTCCTTCACCAGGTGCCCCTTGGCAAGGCCGCCGATGGCCGGGTTGCAGGAAAGCTGGGCGATGGTGTCGAGGTTGATGGAGAACATCAGCACCGCAAGTCCCATGCGGGCGGCGGCCAGCGCAGCCTCGCAGCCGGCGTGGCCGGCGCCGACGACGATGAGGTCATGATCGTGGCGCATGGCGTTCAGTGATCCACCAGGTCGAGGTCGTCGGCAAAGGAAAACTCCGGATCGGTATAGGGCGTGTGGCACTCGATACAGGTCTCCGGGGTGATCTCGGCGCCGTAGGGTTCCTCAGGATGTTCAATGTGCCGGTGCCCCGAACCGTGGCATTGTTCGCACTGGACGTCGAACAGGTGCGGCGTCGCCGCCGGACTGAGGAAGCCGGTGCCGCCAATGGGGTTTTTCCGGCCGGTGACATGGCAAGGGAGACAATCCGGGCAGTAGTCCTTGCATTTCTGCTGCAGGCTGGCATAGGCGCGGGCGTGGGCGGTTGTCTTCCATTCCGCCACGGTTTCCGGGTGGCACCGGGCGCAGGCGGTGCTGCCGATGTAGGTGGCTCGTGGCGGTGATTCGGGCGCCGCCGCGGCCAGCGTCTCAAGTTCGATGTAGTGCTGCCGCAGCCACTCCTCATAAACCTCAACCTGTTGCAGGATATCGGGGTCGGGGGTGATGTCGGCGGTGCCTGCGGTGACGTAGGCAGGTGCGGCGCCGGGCGGACCAGCAGCCGGCCAGTCGAGCCAGCCCACGGTCTTGCCGTGGTTGTTGTTTTTCAACAGCAGGGTGTCGCCGACGCGGGAGACCTCGTCGAGGAGACCCCGCTGGGCGGCGAGGATGGCGATGTCGAACCCGGCCACTTCGGCCAGCAGCCGGCGGGCGGTGCGGTCGGCGGCGTGGATCACGACTACCGCGAGGTCATGGGGCATGTCCGCCAGAACCCGGCGCAGGGCCAAAACCGGATCGGTGACGGTCAAACCGTGGATGGCCCGGCGTTCCACCTTGTGCGGGTCGATCACCGCGGCGACGAGTACCCGCCGGCCACCTTTTTCAAGTATCACCGCGGGACGAATGGGCGGGAAGGCGGCGGGGTCCAGGTTGGTGCATACCAGCGGCATGGTACCGGCGGCGGCGATCATCGCGTCGATCACCGCGCGGCCGTCGACAAGTTCCTCAATGCCCGGGGTCATGACGTCGGCGCCGAGCTGCCGGTAGATGTCGGTTACCAGGCGCACCTGCCGGCGGTTGACCTCGAAATCCTTGCGGATCGAAGGTTTCGTCAGGTTGCCGGTGTTGATCAGCAGCCGTTGGCCGGGAGTGAGACCGGTGCTGAGGTCGTCGATGACGGTTTTCTGCCGGGCCAGACCGCCCGCCTGGTTCTTGTGTCAGCCGCAGGGCTTCATGTAGCCGCCGATAAGGCCGACATAGAGCAGCCGGAAGAGCGGCTCAGTCGCGGGGGTTTCCGGGCGGGCGGCATAGGGTGCCGCGAGAATGATGCAGACGATGATCGGCAGGGAGATCCGGACGTAAGATTGCATGACGTTTCCATGGTAAGGCGGCAAGCGGGTTGCCATGTGCCGGCGGTTGTCGGCCGGTGCGGGTGAACGGGCGGCGGTCGTACGATGGACCCCGGTCGCCGCTGGACGCAGCCGGGGAAACAGGGTATGATCGGCCCGCTTCGGCGCCGTTTTGGGTTGCGATCCGGCACGCGACCAGACCGCCGGCTGGGCGCCTGCCGGCCGTGTTGCGTCGAACCAATGCCGGCCGCCAGCCGGGTTGTTCGAGTGCCCAACCGCTTGCTATTATAAATTCAGCCGCCGGAAAATGCAAGGCTGCCGACCGGCTGCCGACCGGTCATAAAACGGGATTCAAACACCATGTCCGATACCCTGATCGTCCGGGGCGCCCGGGAACATAATCTCAAGAATATCGACGTCACCATCCCCAAGGGCAAGCTGGTGGTGGTCACCGGCCTCAGCGGCTCGGGCAAGTCTTCGCTGGCCTTCGACACCATCTATGCCGAGGGCCAGCGGCGTTACGTGGAGTCGTTGTCGGCCTACGCCCGCCAGTTTCTGCAGTTGATGGACAAACCGGATGTGGACGAGATCGTCGGCCTCGCGCCGGCCATCGCCATCGAGCAGAAGCGGGTATCCCACAATCCGCGTTCCACCGTGGGCACGGTCACCGAGATCTACGACTACCTGCGGCTGCTCTACGCCCGGGTTGGT
>JAFGAM010000035.1 GCA_016933675.1 Candidatus Anaeroferrophillacea bacterium | reverse complement strand
CGGGCCACGGGCCACGGGCCACGGGCCACGGGCCACGGGCCACGGGAAGGCTTGTAGGTTGCATGAGGCGTGCCAGCGGCAAGGCCGGCACAAAATGACGCGGAATACGTCATTTCGGTGCCGATAAGAACCGGGTAAATCACCCCATATGTGACATTAAGTCACACAATTGTAAGTTGGTGTCAATAGTTGTTATGGGACTCGTTCCGGTCGCGTCATGTCCCGGTCGGTGTCTGATGGCCTCGCAGCAACTCCATCCGTGTGGTTCGTGCGGTGCGGTATTCCGGCAGATGCCGCGGCGCCATATTCCTCCAGCAGCTTTTCTATGGTGCCGATCTCCGCCGTATTGAGTGCCGCCGCCGCCAGTTCCGCGGCTGCCGCCGGCGGCGTGGCGGCGGCCCACTGACGCGCCCGCGGCAGGTACTGGGTATCGAGGCTGAAGCGGCGGTAGCCGAGACCCAGCAGCAGGGGGAAGTAGTGTTGGCGGGTGGCCATGTCGCCGCAGATGGTGACCGGGATGCAGGCGGCGGTACTGGCGTCGGCGATCTGTTTCAGGGCGCGGATCACCGCCGGGTGGTGCGGGCGGTAGAGGTCGGCGACTTTTTCGTTAGTGCGGTCAACCGCCAGCAGATACTGCACCAGGTCGTTGGTGCCGACGGAGAAGAAGTCGGCCTCTCGCGCCAGTTCGCCGATGATGGGCAGTACCGCCGGGATCTCGATCATCAGGCCCACCGGCGGGTCGGGGCGGTGCGGGATGCCTTCGCCGTCGAGTTGACGGATGCACTCCGCCAACTCGATGCGGGCGGCGCGGAACTCCTCCACCGCGGAGATCATCGGGAACATGATCCGCACGTCGGCATCGTGAGCGGCACGCAGGATGGCCCGGAGCTGCTGGCGGAATATCTCCCGGTGTTCCAGGGAAAAGCGGATCGAGCGCATGCCGAGGAAGGGGTTGTTTTCCTGCTCGTTGCGATAGTAGGATAAAACCTTGTCGCCGCCGATGTCCAGGGTGCGGATGGTGATCGGCCGTCCGGGAAGCTTTTCCACCAGTTGCCGGTAGATGACGTACTGTTCCTCCTCGGTGGGGAAGGTGCTGCGGACGAGGAAGGGGATCTCGCTGCGGTAGAGGCCGACGCCGTCGGCATGATAGCGGGCGGCCCACGGGAGATCCACCAGCAGGTTGACGTTGGCCAGCAGCTCGATGCGGGTACCGTCAGAAGTGTGGTGGGGGAACCCCTGGGCCGCGGCGTCGTCGGCCGCGGCGATGTGCGCCGCTTCATGCTCACGGTGGGCGGCGAAGGAGGCCTGCACCTCGGGCGATGGATCGATGAACAGGGTGCCGTGTTCGCCGTCGATCTGCAACGGGATGCCCTCCGGCAGTTCCAGCAGCCGGGGCTCGTCCACCACCAGCAGCGGCAGCCGCAGTGAGCGGGCGAGGAAGGCGACATGGGAGGTGGCGCCGCCGGTGACCAGGATGAAGCCGGCAACCCCCTCCTGGGCCATGGTGAGGATGTCGGAGGGCAGCAGCTCGTCGGCGACGACGATGGTGCCGTCGCGGTTCTGTGCTCCTTCAGCCGCCGGCAGCAGGTTGCGGCAGAGCCTGATCGCCAGGTCGCGGATGTCGTCGGCCTTCTCGCGGATGTAGAGATTGTCCTGTTGTCGGAACCGGTCGATGTAGGCCTGGGAGGCGGTGATGATGGCGTCGGGAACGGTGCTGCCGGCGGTGATGAGCGCTTCGATGCGGCTGATGAAGGAGCCGTCCTTGAGCATCAGCAGGTGGGCGGTGAAGATCAGCGAAGCGACGTCGGAAAGCTGCTCCTCGACCCGGCGCTGGATTTCTTCCAGTTGCCGACGGGTGGCGTCGAGGGCGCGGCGGAAATCGTCCATGGTCGATGCCCGGCCGGCGAATCGCGAGCGCAGCCGGTCGAGGCGGCCGTGGTGACGGTAGATTGCCAGGTGGCCGCCGGCGACCCCCTCGGCGGCGGCCGTGCCCCGCAGCAGCGGCTTCAGGGGTTGGGCTGCCGGGGCGACGGGGGCGCGGTCCGACCGCGGCGCGGCCGCGGGTGTCAGCAGCCGGGCGTTCTCGATGATGTTGGCGAGCTGGTTGGTCACCACCCGGGTGATTTCCAGTTCCTTGTCGGAGAAAGGGCGTTCCCGGCGGCGCTGGAGCACCAGGACACCGATTTTGGTCAGGCCGCGGCGGATGGGCAACGCCAGAAAGGCATCGAAACGTTCCTCGTTGATGCCGGTGAAATGCTTGAACCGCGGGTGGCTGCCGGCGGCGTCCTCACGTACCGGCCGGCCGGTTTCGTGGGCCAGCCCGGCAAGTCCTTCGCCGGGAGCCAGGGCGACCCGGTCGACAGCGTCGGGGCTGAGACCGCGGGTGGCCCGGAGCACCAGACAACCGGCGTCCGCATCGAGAAGGTAGATGGAGCAGACATCGGCCTGCATGTGGTCCGCGACCATGGTGACCAGGCGGTCGAGAAAGGCCTCGATGGTGTGGCTGCCGGTGAAGACCCAGCTCAGCTCGGATACGTTGCATAACAGGCGGATATCGTCCACGTGGTGCTCCCGGTCAATACGCGGTGTGGCGGCCCCCCCCCGCAGCGCGGGGGGCCTGGAATGGTTGCGGGTTCGCGGCGGCACGGGGGGCGGCGGGTGCAAGCCCGGCTTCCGGTTCGCGACGGTTCCCATGGGATGGTCGCCGGGCGGGTACTCCGGTCCCGCTGCGGCGCGCGGTCAAGCGGCGCTGAAACGTAAATGCCGCCTGCCGCCTGCCGGAAATGTATTGCATCGGGACGGGGATGTCCAGTAATGATGCTGGCGCTGCCGTGAAGTCGACATGTCGCCGTCACGTTGCGGGCCGGAAGGGGGAGCAACCGGCCGGGTACGCCGTGCGGAATGTTTTTTCATGCCGCGATTGCCGGCGCTGAACATGCTGGAGGAACGGTGAAAACCGGTCGGGACCGCAGGACGGAAAGATTGGAAATCGGGCCGGGAGATGGGCGAGAAAAGCGAACTTTCGGGGTATCTCAAGTTGCTGCTGACGGCGGTTCTCTGGGGCGGGACATTCATCGCCGGCCGGCTGGTGGCCCGTGAGGCGGGGCCGTTTGCCGCCGCCTTTCTGCGCTTCGCCCTGGCGGGCGCGGTGCTGCTGCCTCTGGCGCGGCGCGAGGCCGGGGGGACTCACCCCCTGACCCGCCGGCAGGTGTGGCCGGTGCTCATCCTCGCTATCACCGGCGTTTTCGCCTACAATGTCTGTTTTTTCACCGGCCTGAAATACATCGCCGCCGGCCGTGCGGCGTTGATCATCGCCCTCAACCCGGTATGCATCGCCCTGCTTGCCGCCGCCTTTCTCGGCGAAAAGCTGACGCCGACGAGGGTCGCCGGCATCGCCATCGCCGTCGGCGGCGCGCTGGTGGTTATCAGCCGCGGCGATCCGGGGGCTTTCTTTGCCGCCGGTCCGGGCCGCGGCGAGCTCTACATCCTCGGCTGCGTCCTGAGCTGGGGTACCTACTCGGTCGTCGGCCGGAAGGTGATGACCGCCATGAGCCCGCTGGCCGCGGTGAGCCGTGCGGCGCTGCTGGGAGCGGCGCTGCTGCTGCCCCCGGCCGTCGCCGAGGGGCTGATCAGCCGGATGACCGGTTATTCGGTGACCGCTTGGATCAGTATCATCTATCTCGCCCTGGGCGGCACGGTGGTCGGTTTCGTCTGGTATTACGAGGGCATCCGCCGCATCGGCCCCACCCGCGCCGGAATCTTCATCAACTTCGTTCCCGTCAGTGCCGTACTCCTGGCCCGGCTGATGCTGGACGAACCCCTTTCCGGCTCCCTGCTCGCCGGCGCCGTGCTGGTGTGCCTCGGTGCCTGGCTGACCAATCGCCGGCCGCGAAATGCCTGTTGCGCCGGGAAAACACCAGGATGATGTCGGAAAGTCAATCCCGCATCTGACTGAGTATGGTGTGATCCCCGCGGAATGAACCGCGAAGCGCTCAGTCCAGTATCTGGCTGAGAAACAGTTTTGTCCGCTCGTGTTGCGGGTTGCTGAAGAACTCCTCCGGCGGTGCCCCCTCGACGATGACGCCGTAGTCCATGAACAGCACCCGGTGGGCGACGCTCCTGGCGAATCCCATCTCGTGGCTGACGACGATCATTGTCATCCCTTCCTCCGCCAGTCCGATCATCACGTCCAGCACCTCTTTTACCATCTCCGGATCGAGGGCCGAGGTCGGTTCATCGAAGAGCATGATCTTGGGTTTCATGCACAGGCTGCGGGCGATAGCCACCCGCTGCTGCTGGCCGCCGGAAAGCTGGCCGGGAAACTTGCGCGCCTGTTCGGCGATGTGCACCTTGTCGAGATAGTGCATGGCGGTTTCCTCCGCCTCGCGGCGCGGTACCCGGCGCACCTGGATCGGTCCCAGGGTGAGGTTTTCGATGATCGTGCGGTGCGGAAAAAGGTTGAAGTGCTGGAACACCATCCCCACCTCGGTGCGGATCTTTTCGATGTTCTTGATGTTGGCGGTGAGCTCGGTGTCATCGACGATAATTTTGCCGCGTTGGTGCTCCTCGAGGCGGTTGATGCAGCGGATGAGGGTGGACTTGCCGGAGCCCGACGGGCCGCAGATGACGATGCGTTCACCGCGGCAGACCTCGAGGTCGATGCCCTTGAGGACGTGAAAGTCGCCATACCACTTGTGAACATCGATGAACCTGATGATGGGTTCGGTGACGGGTGCAAGGGTGGTGGGGGTCTGGCACGGCAGGTCGTTCACGGGCGATCCTCGGGGTCGGGGTTGACGGTGAAGATGCTACAGCTCGCGTTCCAGCCGCCGGCTGTAGCTGGACATGGCATGGCAGCAGACCAGGTAGATCAGGGCGATGAAGATGTAAGCCTCGACGCTGAAGCCCATCCACACCGGGTTGGACAGCGTCGACTGGGTCGTCTTCAGCAGATCGTAGAGGGCGATGATCACCACCAGCGAGGTGTCCTTGAAGGCCGAGATCAGGATGCCCACGGTGGGCGGAATGACTATCTTCAGGGCCTGGGGCAGGATGACGTGACGCATGGTCTGGAAATAATTCAGTCCCAGTGACTGCGCCGCCTCGTACTGTCCCCGGGGCATGGCCTGCAGGCCGCCGCGGACCACCTCGGCAATGTAGGCGGCGGTGAACATGATGATCGCCGCCTGGGCGCGGATGATCTTGTTGATCGTCAGCCCCTCGGGCAGGAAGAGGGGGAAGAGAATCGCCGACATGAACAGCAGGCTGATGAGCGGCACGCCGCGAATGAGCTCGATGTAGACCACGCACATGGCACGGATCACCGGCATGTGCGACTGCCGTCCCAGCGCCAGTACCACCCCCAGCGGGTAGGCCGCCACCATGCCGAACACCGCCAGCAGGAAGGTCAGTGGCAGGCCGCTCCACTGCGAGCTTTCCACCCCCGGCAGACCGGGGAGGCCGCCGCGCATGAGCACCCCCATGACCGCCAGGCCGACGAGCCAGGTGTACAGCAGCGCCGGTTTCCAGCGGGTCCGCTCGCGGCTGTAGAGCAGCAGGCCGATAAGCAGGGCCATCGCCAGCAGCGGCCGCCATTGCTGGTCCGGGGGGTAGAAGCCGAAGATGATGAAACGGAGGTTGGCGGAAATCACCGACCAGCAGGCGCCGCCGTCGTTGCGGCAGGCGGCGGCGGTGGAGAACCAGTGGCTGTCGATGAAGGCCCAGCGGATAAGCGGCGGCAGGAACCGGAGCGCGGCGGCAAGGATCACGAGCGTCAGCAGCGAGTTCAGGACGCTGCTGAACAGGTTCTGGCGTACCCAGCCGATGACGCCGAGCGCGACTATCGGCGGCCGGATTGCATCCGCGTGATCATGCTCGGGAAGGGGGGCCGGAGGGAGTGTTGCCATGAAACCTCAGCGTTCCACCAGTTTGATGCGGCGGTTGTACCAGTTCATGAAGGCCGAGGTGGTGAGGCTGAAGAACAGGTAGACCACCATGATCATGAACACCCCTTCGATGGCCTGGCCCGTCTGGTTCATGGTGGTGTTGGCCACCGAGACGAAATCGGGGAAGCCGATGGCCACCGCCAGTGAGCTGTTCTTGGTCAGATTGAGCATCTGGCTGGTGAGCGGCGGAATGATCACCCGCAGTGCCTGGGGCAGGATGATCAGTACGAGGATCTGGCCCGGTCGCATGCCCAGCGACCGCGCCGCTTCGGTCTGGCCGTGGCTCACCGACTGGATGCCGGCGCGGACGATCTCGGCGACGAAGGCGGCGGTGTAGAGCACCAGGCCCAGCAGCAGGGCGCCGAACTCGGGGCTTACCGAGGCGCCGCCGGTGAAGTTGAAGCCATGGAGTGCCGGGGTGTCCATTGCCGTCGGGGCGCCGGAAATCCACCAGGCGACCAGCGGCAAACCGACAAGCAGCGCCGTCGAACTCCGGGCAACCGGAAATGGCCGGCCGCTCCGGTCGCGGCGTTGCCGGGCCCAGCGGCCGATAAAATAACTGAGGATTGCCGCCGGGATGATGGCCGCCACGGCCATGTTCCAGGCCGGGTGCGCGGCGGGGACGGCGAAGAACAGCCCGCGGTTGTTGAGGAAAATACCCGGCAGCGGGTTGAGCGACTGGCGCGGGGCCGGCAGTCCCTCGTAGAAGACCGCGTACCAGAAGAAGAGCTGCAACAGCACCGGAATGCCCTGCAGTACCTCGATGTAGATCCCCGCCAGCTTCGCCACCAGCCAGTTGGACGACAGCCGGGCGATGCCGATCACGGTGCCCATCAGCACCGTGATAACGATGCCGATGAAGGCGACCTTCACGGTGTTGAGAAATCCCACCGCCAGGGCTCGGAGGTAGTTGTCCGCGGCTGAATAGGGGATGATCGATTCACCGATCTCGAAGGCCGATTCCTTGCCGAGGAAGCCGAAGCCGGTGGCGATGGATTGACGCTCGAGGTTGGTGAGGATGTTGGTCAGCAGGTACCAGCCCAGCAGGCCGGCCAGCGCCATGACCGCCGCCTGATAGATCATCGCCCGTTTCGCCGGGTCCTGCCAGCGGGAGGTGCCGGGAGCCGCCGGCGGGGCGGCGGTGGTGGCAGTGTCATTCGGGTGCATGAATCGTCACGGTGTCGTGCGGCCGGTGCCGCAAATCCGGTGCGGGCACGGTGCCGACCCTGTTTTGCCGTATGTTGGCAGTTGTCCGGGGAGTATCATTGTCCACCGGCTGCACATGCCCCGCATCCGGTACGGCTACGGGATCGTCGGGATTCCGGGTTCACGGAACAGCGTTTGCGCACGCGGCCGCCGCGAACGGGACAAAAGCGGGGGATACCAAGCCGGTATCCCCCGGGCGACGGGCGTCTATTTGAACGGCGGGGAATACATCAGCCCACCGTCGGTCCACAGGGCGTTGAGGCCGCGCTCGAGTTTAAGCGGTGTGTTGCGCCCGATATTGCGCTCGAACACCTCACCATAGTTGCCCACCAGTTTGACAATGTTGTAAGCCCATTTCTCGTCCAGACCCAGGGCCTTGCCGTTGCCCTCGGTGACGCCGAGAAAGCGCTTCACCTTCGGGTCGCCGCCTTGCAGCATCTGGTCGATGTTGACGGAGGTGATGCCCAGCTCTTCGGCTTCAATCATCGCCAGGACGGCGAAATTGACGATGTCCCGCCACTGGTCGTCACCGTGCCGCACCGCCGGGGCCAGGGGCTCCTTGGAGATGATCTCGGGCAGGATGATGTAGTCTTCGGGATTCGGCGCCACCGCCCGGGCGCCGGCGAGCTGGGAGGCGTCCGAGGTCATGCAGTCGCAGCGGCCGGCAAAGAAGGCCTTCTGCAGCTCGGCGGTGTTTTCGATCACCACCGGCTTCCACGACATCTTGTGGGTGCGGAAATAGTCGGCGACGTTCTGCTCGGTGGTGGTGCCGGGCAGGACGCACACCGCGGCGCCTTCCAGTTCCCGAGCGCTCTTGACGCCGAGCTTCTTGGAGATCAGGAATCCCTAACCATCATAGTAATTGACCTGAACGAAATCGAGCCCGAGGGCGGTTTCCCGTGACAGGGTCCGGGTGGCGTTGCGGCAGAGGACGTCGATCTCGCCGGATTGCAGCGCGGTGAAACGCTGGACGGCGGTAAGCGGGGTGAACTTTACCTTTTCCGGGTCGCCGAAGATCGCGGTGGCGACGGCACGGCCGGTGTCGCTGTCGAGGCCGCGCCAGACTCCCTTGTCATCCGGCATGCCGAAACCGAAGAGGCTGCCGTTGACGCCCACCTGGACAAATCCCCTGGCGCGGACGGCATCGAGGGTTTCACCGGCCTGGGCCGGTCCCGCCCAGCAGCAGAGGATGATCGCCAGAACCGCCATGCAGAACCTGATGTGTCTCATCTTCTTCTCCTTTTCGAACGAGGCGCCGGGCTAGCCGGCGGCTGATGATATGGTATCCGTTCGCTAATATCGTAATAAAACCCTGTCAAGTGAAAGGTGGATGGGTTTTTACAAGACGATGTTCGGCGGTGGTGCTGCGACTCCTGTCCGGTTCGATGGGGGAATAAAATATCGATCTACCGACAATGCTGCCGGCCGGTGAAAGACTGTGGCGCGGCGGTGAAACATTATGGACCTGGTGCCGCTGGCCGGCGCGCCGTGCCGCAGGCCGGCGGGGGCAGGGAGAGGTACGAAGAACGTCAGCCGATGGCCGCGGATCCCGTTTCCCCGGTGCGGATGCGGTAGCATTCCTCGAGGTTGGTGACGAAGATCTTGCCGTCGCCGATCTCGCCGGTGCGGGCGCCGGCGATGATGGCGTCCACCGCGGACTTGACGAACTCGTCGTTCACCGCGATCTCCAGGCGGATCTTCTTCAGCAGGTTGATCTCCCGTTCGACGCCGCGATAGCTCTCGGTGAAGCCCATTTGCTGGCCGCAGCCCAGCGAGTTGGTGACCGACATCTTGGTGACGTCCGCCTCGTAGAGCGACTGCTTGACGTCGGTGAGCTTGTGCGGCTGGATGTAGGCGATGATCAGTTTCATGACGTGCCCCCTATTCCGTGGTGTAGATCTGGAAGCCGTAATAGGCTTCGTTGCCGTGTTCATCGATATCCAGGCCGCGCAGTTCCTCGATGCGCGATACCCGGAGTCCCACCGTTGCCTTGATGGCGGAGAAAAGGATCAGGCCGAGAACGAAGCTCCAGGCGAAGACCGCCGCGATGCCGATGATCTGCGAGGTCAAAAGGGCGATGCCGCCGCCGTCCAGCAGCCCGGAGACGCCACCGAAATCCTTGTCGGCGAAGATGCCGACGCAGAAGGTGCCCAGCGCGCCGCAGACACCGTGGACGCTGATGGCGCCGACGGGATCGTCGATCTTCAGGACCTTGTCGATGAATTCTACCGATATCACGACGACGATCCCGGCGATGCCGCCGATGGCCACGGCGCTGCCCGGTGAGACGTTGGCGCAGCCGGCGGTGATCGCCACCAGGCCGGCGAGGGCGCCGTTCAGGGACATGGTGACATCGGGCTTGCCGAAACGGATCCAGGCGGTGATCATCGCCGCCACCACCCCGGTGGCCGCCGCCAGGTTGGTGGTCACGGCGATCAGGCCGATGGAGCTGTTGGCTGCGGTGGTGCTGCCGGGGTTGAAGCCGAACCAGCCGAACCAGAGGATGAAGACGCCTAAAGCACCGGCGAGGATGTTGTGGCCCGGGATCGCCTTGGAGGTGCCGTCGGCGGTGTACTTGCCTTCCCGCGGCCCCAGCAACAGGGCGCCGGCCAGGGCGAGCCAGCCGCCGGCCGAGTGCACCACGGTGGAGCCGGCGAAATCGATCATCGGGGTCGACAGGGAGGAAAGCCAGCCGCCGCCCCAGATCCAGTGACCCGAGACCGGATAGATGAACAGGCAGATGAAGGCGCTGTAGATCAGGTAGGCGGTGAACTTGGTGCGCTCGGCCATGGCGCCGGAAACGATCGTCGCGGCGGTGGCGGCGAAGACGCACTGGAACAGCCAGAAGGCGTAGTTCCACAGGCCGTCGGCGGTGCCCGGATCGGTGCCCGCAAGCAGGAACTGGTCGGTGCCGATGAAGCCGCCGATGTCGCTGCCGAACATGATGCCGAAGCCCAGTACGAAGAAGGCCAGGGAGCCGACACTGAAGTCCAGCAGGTTCTTCATGATGATGTTGCAGACGTTCTTCGCCCGGGTGAAGCCGGCCTCGACCATCGCGAACCCAGCCTGCATGAAGAAGACGAGGAAGGCGGCGACGCAGATCCAGACGAAGTTCGCCGCGCTCTGGGCCCCGGCGGCGGCCTCGCCGGCCGCGCTCACGGCGGCGGCCAGATCCGCGGCAGGCTCGGCGGCGCCGGCGGAGAGCGTCGTCAGGGTTGTCAGGATACCGCCGCCGATGGCGGCGACGGTGAGGCGGCGGGACAGGGGGGGCGTATACATGATCGTGCTCCTTGTTCGTTGCCGGCTTCGGCGGCAACCGTAATCAGCTTCGTTGTGCCGCAGCCTGGCGGTTCGACCATATGTGCGGTACGTTCCGTATCCGGCCGGGAGGCACCGCGAGCCGGGGTGGGCGCCATGCCTTTCCGGCGTGCTCCGGCAATGGGCCGGTGAAATGTTCGTTGTCCGGGATCGGGGTCTCCGATACGCCGGTTCATGTCACCGCATCGATGTCAACGTCCGCGGCATGCCGGCTGTTCGGAATCGGCCGGTTGTTCCGCCGCCGGCCGTGGTTCAGAACGACAGCGCCACGGCGACGCCGCCGTAGATGTTGGTCTCGTCATCGCAGCAGGAGGCCTCCTCCACCGCGTCCCTGAGGTCCGAGTCCACCAGGGTGGTGAGCGACAGCACCGGGGTGACGCTGATCATCTCGGTTATCTGGATGGGCATCCCGATGCCGACGGTGAAATCCACCAGGCTGCCGTCAGCGACACCGAAATAGGCCAGATTGTAGTCGGAATCGGCGAAGCCGACAGAAGCCGACAGGTCGAGGCCCACTTTTTCACTGACGGCGAAGCTGTGGCCGATGCCGAAGGTGGCGTACATCCCCTCGATCTCGTCAAAATCGTAGTAGACCGTCAGCGACGGCTGCAGCAGGGTGTCATAGCCGACGGTGACATACAGTTCGTGGGTGTCCTCGGAACCCTCCCAGTTGGGGAACTCGTAGGCGATGATACCGACGCCAAGGGTGAATCGGTCCCATGAATGGGTGTAATCCAGGGTCAGGTCGATCTCGGTGAACTGGCCGGCGCGGTCGTCGCAGCCGGAGGTGTAGATGCATTCGCTTTCGCCGAAATCGGTGAGATCCATGTTCCCCCAGACGTTGAACGAGAAGCCGCCGTAGGCCATGGTGACGGACGGCTGCAGGACGAACTCCTCGTTGACCTCGAGGCCGCGCCAGATGTATTTGCTCACCGCCAGTACTTCGGCGTCGACGCTTATGGAGGGCTCCTCGGCCCGGCAGGGGGGCTGGAGTCCCGGGGCCAGTAGCAGCATGACGATCAACAGGGCCAGGGTGCGGTGGATGCGGGGTGCGTGCTTCATGATGTTCTTTCCTTCCTTTTCCTTTCTTAGGTTTGGTTGATGTGCTGCCGCGGGTCCGATGGCAACCTGGAGGGGCCCCGGCAACTCTTGAGTACAGTGCAGAATCCATGCCAGGTTCCGGGAAGTGCCGGTATGGGGCGATAAATGATAACGATAACAAGTTGATAAGGTTCTTTGCCGGATTTTTCAGGTTGTGTTTGACCTGATGCTCATTGTGCGCTATGATGCAAAAATGTTCCAAAAAATAGAAAAATGGTACTTTTATGTGTCTGTCCCGCTTTTGTTCCGTCCTGCGGCGGCTTCATCTGGCTGGCGGGTCGCGGATATGATACCAAAATGAATTTTTTGGTGACCGGACGCCGATCCGGCTGATGCGGATATCCGCTGCGCGGGAGGAACGCCATGGAAGAGCTGCCGCAGGTTTATTTTCGGGCGATCGAGAAGATCAGTCGCCTGCTGACGGAAGGCACCGATTTTCGTCAGACCATGTATAATGTTCTCGTGCGCCTCGCGCGGCAGACCGGGATGAAGCGCGGGATGATTTCCCTCTACCGCCGGGATCTCGAGGAGATTCACGTCGACATCTCCTATGGCATTCCCGAGAGCCGGGGCCCGGTATTTTACCGGCTGGGCGAGGGAGTGACCGGCAAGGTGGTGGCCACCGGGAGGCCGTTGGCCATCCCCCGGCTTGACCGGGAGCCGATGTTCCTCGATCGCACCGGCGCCCGGCGGGATATCGACCGCTCCACCCTGGCCTTCATCTGCGTGCCGATCCGCTATGCCGGCGAGGTGGTCGGGGCGCTGTCGGTGGACCGGGCCGCCCGGGATGCGGACCTGAAAACCGAGGTCGCCTTTCTCGAGGTGGTCGCCAACCTGCTGGCGCCCCAGGTTCACGCCCGGCGGGTGAAGGACGAGAACATCAAACTGCGGGAGGCCCTCGGACGGCACGGGCCGCTGGGGACCATTGTCGGCAATGCCGCCTCCATGCGCGTCGTGGCGGAGCAACTGCAGCAGGTGGCCGATTCCGATGTCACGGTGCTGATTACCGGTGAAACCGGAACCGGCAAGGGTCTGGTGGCGGCGGAGATCCATCAGCGCAGCCGGCGCCGCAAGGATCCCTTCGTGCGCCTCAATTGTGCCGCAATTCCCGAAAATCTGGTGGAAAGCGAGCTCTACGGTCACGAGAAAGGGGCCTTTACCGGCGCCCTGGAGCGCCGTATCGGCAAATTCGAGCAGGCCGGCGGCGGGACCATCTTTCTCGACGAAATCGGCGAGTTGCCCCTGGCCTCCCAGACCAAGCTGCTGCACGTGCTCGAGGAGCGGCGCTTCGAGCGGGTCGGCGGTGGCGCCACCATCAGGGCCGCGGCGCGGGTGGTGGCGGCCACCAACCGCAATCTCGAGGCGGAGGTGAGCGCCGGCGGCTTCCGCTCGGATCTGTACTACCGCCTCAATGTCTTTCCCATCCACCTGCCGCCGCTCCGGGAGCGTGGCGCCGACGTCATCATGCTGGCCGATTACTTCGTCAAGAAGATCGGCGAAAAGCAGGGCCGTCCCATCGATCGTATCGACTCGTCCGCCCTCGATCTGCTGATCTCATATCACTGGCCGGGTAATGTCCGTGAACTGCAGAACTGTCTCGAGCGCGCGGTGCTGCTGGCCACCGACGGCGTGATTCACGGCTATCATCTGCCGCCTTCCCTGCAGGCGGCGGAGGGCGGCGAGGTTCTCCCCGAGGAGGGGCGGACCGATTTCGCCAGTCTCGTACGGGCCTACGAGACCACCCTTATCGTCGAGGCGCTGAAAAAGAGCCGCGGCAACCAGACGAGGGCCGCGGCGCTGCTCGGGACCACCAAGCGGGTGGTGCAGTACAAGGTGTCAACCTACGGAATCGATTACAAAAAATTTGCCGGCATCAATGTCGGCGACGACCGGTGATACATGATTGTTTTGTCTCGCCGGAATGGGATACAAGTTTGTGTCTGTCTGCTTGCCCTCGAGCGGTGGCGTTTGCCGGCGTCGAGGGCCCGGAATCATTTGATTCGCGCAGTGGCTGGATACATTTATGTGTCGTATGGTTGCCCGCCCGGGATTCGGCGGAATCGGGGCGGAGGTGCCGGCAGAATGGCGGAGCCCCGGGAAACGGCGCGTGGCGCGGGTTCGCGATCTTTTGGTGCGCGCGGTGGCGTAATTGGCACGGGAGATGCATTCTGGTGAAGCGGAACCGCCGGGACAAGGAATCTGGTGGCGCGCGAAGCCCGAGGTCCAAGCCGTGTCGGGGCATGCTTCATGGGTGCCGCGGTGGCCGGGGGGCAGCGCAATGAGGAAGATGGGCCTTTTCGAAGCCATCATCGTTTTAATCGCAGAGGTTGCAGCATGACACGACGATTCACGCGCACTGCCGGAAAGATCAATCGTTTGTTTCCCGCCTGCCTGGGCATGACCGCGTTGTTTCCCGCCGTTGCCGCCGCCGCCGATGCGCCGGCGGTTGACAGCGGCACCACCGCCTGGATGCTGATGTCCACCGCCCTGGTGCTGCTCATGGTGCCGGGGCTGGCAATGTTCTACGGCGGCCTGGTGCGCACCCGGAACGTGCTGGGCACGATGATGCACAGCTTCGCCGCCATGGGGATTGTCGGGGTGCTTTGGGTGGTCTGCGGTTACTGCATGTCCTTCGGCAGTAACATGCTCGGCGGCTGGTGCGGCTGGAACCCCGACTACCTGCTGCTCCGGGGGATCGACGAGACGATCCTCGACGCCGGGGTGCCGGAATACGTCTTCGCCATGTTCCAGGGGAAGTTTGCCATCATCACCCCGGCGCTGATCGCCGGGGCCTTCGCCGAGCGGGTGCGCTTCGGCGGCTACTGCGTCTACACCATCCTCTGGAGCCTGCTGGTCTACAATCCCCTGTGCCACTGGGTGTGGGCCGCGGACGGGTTTCTGTTCAACATGGGCGCCGCCGGCGCCATCGATTTCGCCGGCGGTACCGTGGTGCATATCTCCGCCGGCATCAGCGGCCTGGTGGCGGCGCTCTATCTCGGCGCCCGCCGCGGCTATCCCGCTACCGCCATGCATCCCAACAGCATGGTCATGACCCTCATGGGCGCGGGCCTGCTGTGGGTCGGGTGGTTCGGCTTCAACGCCGGCAGCTCGGTATCGAGCGGGCTCGATACCGCTCGGGCGCTGACCGTCACCCAGGTGGCCGCCGCTGCCGGCGCCACCACCTGGATCGTCATCGAGATGCTCCATCTCGGCAAGGCCACCACCCTCGGCCTGGTGAGCGGCATCCTCGCCGGCCTCGTGGTGATTACTCCCGCCGCCGGGGTGGTGGTGCCCGCCGGGGCGCTGGCACTGGGAATCATTGCCGCCCTGGTGTGCTACGCCAGCCTGTTGCTCAAGGAGCGACTGGGCTATGACGACAGCCTCGATGCCTTCGGTATCCACGGGGTGGCGGGGATCGTCGGCGCGTTGGCGCTGACCTTCTTCATCCGCGACAGCTGGATGGCATCCGCTGTCGCCGCTGCCGGCGGGAACTGGGGCGTCGGCCAGCAGTTCTGGGTACAGCTCAAGGCGGTGCTGCTGACCGTCGGTTACACCACCGTGGTGAGCCTCGCCCTGGTGGTGCTGGTGGAGAAGCTTTTCGGCTTCCGGCTCTCGGAGGCGGAGGAGATGTCCGGGATGGATTACAGTCTCCACGGTGAGCGCGGCTACGGCCTGATCAATCCGGATTGAGTGCTTCAGGAAATCGAGACCAGGGAGACACGATCATGCAGTTGGTGACGGCAATCATCCAGCCGGACAAGCTCGACGCGGTACGGGAGTCACTTCTCGCCGCGGGTATTACCCGGATCACCGTCAGCCGGGTGACCGGCCACGGCCGGCATCAGCAGAACATCGAGCGCCTTTACCGCGGCCAGAAGGTGGTGCCCAACCTGATCCCCAAGATCCGGCTCGATATCGCCTGTAACGACGAGTTTGTCGAAGTGGCGGTGGACGCTATCCTCTATGCCGCCAAGCACGGCGACGGGGAGATCGGCGACGGCAAGATTTTCATCACCGAGCTGAAGGAGTGCATCCGCATCCGCACCGAGGAGCGGGGTGGCGCCGCCATCTGAGTCCGCGCCGACGCGCGTGGTGGTGCCGCCGGCTGACGGCGGCCCGGTCTGCCGCGTGGTGGAACCATGACCGATCATCGGTAACGGACCAGCGGGGCGGGTCAACCGCTCCGTAGCCGCGGCCCTTCCTTCAATTCCGACCCGAAGCCTGCAATCGCTGCCGGCGGCAGCCGTTTGACCGGCGACCGGGGAGCGGTTACACTCTGCCGCGGGGTACCGAGCCGCCGCCGCAGGTGCGGAAGGGCTGATAATCCCGGGCACGGGGGGGTGCACGGAAGCGCATGCACGCCGGGGACCGGGTTGATGCACAATGCAACCATACGTTAAAGATGCTGAGGAAGCCGGAAACGGCCCGGCGCAACAAATCACCATGCAAGGAGAACGGACATGAGCATGACCCGGGAAGACATTCTGAAAACCATCAAGGATGAGCACGTGCATTATTTTCGCCTGCAGTTTGTCGACATCTTCGGTCTGATGAAGAACGTCGCCATACCCCTCAGCCAGATTGAGAAGGCGCTGGACGGGAAGATGATGTTCGACGGCTCATCCATCGAGGGCTTCGCCCGCATCCAGGAATCGGACATGTACCTGATTCCCGATTTCGATACCTTCACTATCCTGCCATGGCGCAACCGCGAAGGCAAGGCGGCGGCACGGATCATCTGTGATGTGCACACCTACGACGGCGAGCCCTTTGCCGGTTGCCCGCGGGTCAACCTCAGGCGTGTGCTCGCCGGTGCCCGGGAAATGGGCTACACCATGAACGTCGGCACCGAATGTGAGTTCTTCCTCTTCAAGTATGATGCCGCGGGCAAGCCGAGTACCGAGACCCACGATACCGCCGGATACTTCAGCGTCGATGCCGAGGACGAAGGTATCGAATGCCGCCGGGAGATCATCGAGACCCTGGAGAGGATGAACTTCGAGATTGAGGCCTCGCACCACGAGGTGGCGGAAGGCCAGCACGAGATCAACTTCAAGTATGCCGATGCCCTGAGCTGCGCCGACAACACCATTACCTTCAAGTGGGTGGTGAAGACCATTGCCAAGAAGTACGGCCTGCACGCCACCTTCATGCCCAAGCCGGTGTTCGGCATCAACGGCTCCGGCATGCACACCAATCAATCGCTGTTCAGCCTCGACGGTGCCAACGCCTTCTTCGATCCCAAGGACGACCTGGAACTCAGCCCGGTGGCGTACCGTTACATCGCCGGGATCGCCAAGAATGCCCGGGGGTTCTCGGCGGTGACCAACCCGCTGGTCAACTCCTACAAGCGGCTGGTGCCGGGCTACGAGGCGCCGGTGTACGTTGCCTGGTCGGCGCGCAACCGCAGTGCCCTGATGCGCATCCCCGCGGCCCGCGGCCTCGGCACCCGGATCGAGGTTCGCTGTCCGGATCCCACCTGCAACCCCTACCTGGCCTTCGCCATGATGCTCAACTCCGGCCTCGACGGCGTGCGCAACAACCTCGCCGTGCCGGCGCCGGTGGATCTGAACATCTTCGAGATGACCGCGGCGGAAAAGGTTGCCGCCAATATCCCCCACATGCCGGCCTCGTTGCGCGAGGCCGTCGATGAACTCAAGGACAACCCCATCGCCCGCGAAACCCTCGGCGACCACATCTTTGAGAAGTACGTCGGTTACAAGGAGAAGGAGTGGGACGAATTCCGTACCGCGGTGACCGACTGGGAGGTGGGCAGGTATCTCGCCATGTACTGATGACGGTCGGCGCGCTGGTTGCCGGCGTGCCGCCGCGGCGGCGCAGGACCTTTTCGCGGCGGCCCTTCGGGGCCGCCGTTTTTTGTGGCGCGCCCGGCACGGGCGCGCTCCTGCGGGTGCACGTCACGCCACGGGTTGGGCACCACGACGCCCATCCTTGTTGGGCTTTGCAGGCAGCCTGTCAGGGCTCCATTGGCATGTTGTCATGCGTCTCAAGAGGAACCAGGATGGTGATCTGTGTGCCCGCGCCTGGCGTTGAATGGATACGAAAAGATCCCTGCATGTGAGTGATCCGGCGTTCAATGGTGTAGAGACCGAAACCTTCAATGGTGGGATTGTTCATGATGGCATCGGCATCAAAGCCGGCCCCATCATCCTCAACCATGATTTTCAGCATGTTCGCTTCGCGCATGAGCAACAATCGGGCGGATGTCGTGCCGCCATGCTTGACAATATTTATCAACAGCTCACCGACACTGTTATAAAGTTCAAGCTGATATTCGCGGGCGACCGGTTTGTTGCGGCGGTCATCAAAAAATGCTATCTGCAGGCCGTGGTCCTTTTCCAATTGACGTGCCAGCCATTTGAGTGCTGCCTCCAGCCCGGCGCTTTCCAACACGGGCGGACATAGCTGTCTGGTTAAACCCCGGATGTAATTGATCGCGCTTTCCGTCAGTCTTGTGATTTCACCGAGAAGGGTCTTTTGTTTTTCCGAAAGTACGGTTTTATTCAGACTGCCGATCTTGATTTTCGTCAGCGCCAGATCCTGTCCGAGGTGATCATGAATGTCCGAAGCAATACGGCGACGCTCGCGCTGCTCGGAAAATGCGAGTTCCAGTGTTATCGCATTGAGGTGCCGTTGCTTATCATGAAGTTCCGCTTCAATCCGTTTGCTTTCAGTCATATCCCTGGCGATTCCGAGTGATCCAAGAAGTTCTGCATTCGGGCCATGAACCGGAGCGTGCCGCATCTCAAGCACGACGGTTTCACCGCTTGTCTTCCGGGCGAGGATACCGTCATTGATGCTGACGAGGTCCTTTCCAGGATCACGTTGACGAAAGCAGTCCACTTGTTCGTTGCTCATGAAATCGTTATCGGATTTGCCGACAACGTTATTTTCCCTGGTTCCGAAAAACTGCTCGAACGCATGGTTGCAAACAAGATAAATTCCTCGTGGATCTTTCATCCATATCAGGTCGGGGATCGCTCCCACCAGGGAGGACAGCAAGGTCGTTGTCTTGGTCAACGCGTCTTCCATGCTCTTGCGCTCGGTGACGTCGTGCGCGAGGATCAAAAAGCGGTTTTCCGCTTTTTGTGAAACAGCGAGCGCGAACCACCGCACTCCTCCAAGAAGAGGGAGGCGGATCTCGGCGCCTGAAGATGCCCCTGTTCGTTCGGTTTCGTCGATGGCGGCCATTACGCTCGCTGCCTCTTCGGGAGGAAGCATCTCATCGACTGTGCTGCCCAACAGCCGTTCTTGCCGGACTGCCGGCAGGATTGGGTTTCTGGCCCAGATGCCGTGGTATCGCCCCGCACGGTCGAGCTCGAATGGAAGATCGGGCAGGGCATGGATGATTCCTGCAGTGAACGCCGGGCTTTTTTGCAACTCGGCAACGCGCCGACGTTTTCGCCAAAAACGCCGTGACAGACCGGTTGGACGGATCGCGCCCGACGCGCCACCGTCAAGGTGACGGGGGACGGCACGGGATGTTTGAACCCGCCTTGTTTGGCCCGGCGAACGCCGCAATCTTCTCCTTTTCCCGTACACAAAACCTCCGGGGCCTCGGCCTCCGGGCCGAGCGGGTGATGGTCCCCTTAATGCGTCGAATTGTCATTCCCGCCGGCGGCGGTGATGTCATGCAGGTCAACAAGGGGGCGACGGGAGTTGCCTGCAATCGGGTCCGGAGCGACGCGCGCCACGGATCACCCCGCGCAAGGTCGGGGATTCGTGCTCGGGAAATCGGCTCGGGATGATGCCCGGCACGGCTGTCCAGCACTATATTGTCTGTGGAACTCCCCGAAATCAGTCGCCTTCAACGCCGGGGAAAAAAGGAATCCCTGAATGAAATCGCACCCAAGCCTCTTCAGCAGCTCCAGGTTTTTTTGATCCTCTACCCCTTCGGCCACGGTGGCGATCCCCAGCGTTTTGGCCATCTGGATAATTGCCTGGACGATGGCGGCATCGTCAGCGTCATGGGTAATATCGCGTATGAAGCAACGGTCGATCTTGAGCTTGTCGACGGCAAAGCGCTTGAGATAGGCCAGGCTGGAATACCCCGTGCCGAAATCGTCGAGGGAGAGTTTGACCCCGAGATCCTTCAGTTCCCTGACCGCGTCAAGGGTGGTGTCCGTATCCTGCATGATGAGCGATTCGGTCAGTTCAAGTTCCAGAAAACGGGCCTGGAGGTCTGAAGCATCCAGGGCCTGTTTAACCGTTTCGACCAGATCTCCCCGTTTGAACTGGACGGCGGAAATATTGACGGCGACGCTCAGATTCATTCCCCGTGCATGCCACGAGGCGGCCTGACGGCACGCTTGTTCGATGATCCATTTGCCGATGGGGATGATCAGACCACTGCTTTCGGCCAGGGGGATGAACTGCAAAGGCGGAATCAATCCCCTGCCCGGATGCTCCCAGCGCAACAGCGCCTCGGCTCCGGTTATCGCGCCGGTCATCGCATCGACCTGCGGCTGGTAGTGCAGGCAGAGTTCGTTCGCGGCGAGGGCTCGTTTGAGATCACTCTGCATCGTCAGGTGTTCCGACGTGGCCCGGTTCATCTGCTCGGAAAAGAAGCTGGAGGTGTTGCGCCCGGCCCTTTTGGCCTCATACATGGCGGTATCAGCCATTTTCATTAGACTCACACAACTGTCTCCGTCGTCGGGATAAAGAGCGATACCAATGGACATATGAACGGAAAGTGTATGCCCTTCGGCAATGATGGGTTGATCAAATTGCCGGAAAATCCGTGAAACAATCGCCGCGACAGCGTCGGCGTCGTCAACTTCGGGGAGGGCGATGACAAACTCATCCCCTCCCTGCCGGCCCACGACGTCGATCTCCCGAACGCAGGATTTGAGCCTCTGGGAAACCTCTATGAGCAGCATGTCGCCGATTGCGTGACCCAACGTGTCATTGATTGCCTTGAAGTTGTCCAGGTCGACAAAAAGAAGCGCGACCTTGCCGCCGTGGCGCTGGGCGAAGGCGATGGCGCGATCGGTTTGCTCCGCCACCGTCAGTCGGTTGGGAAGACCGGTGAGACTGTCGTGCCGGGCCAGATGTTCGATCTTGAGATGCGCCTCTTTCAGCCTGGTGATGTCGGTGCCGATGGCCAGTACGCTGCGCAAAACGCCTCCGGTGTCATACTCGGGGACGAAGCGGATCAGGTGGTGGAACGGTTCGTTCGTGAATGAAGTGTAGGAGACCTCGATCTCTCGCTTCTCCCCCGTGGCGATCACCTCTTCAATCGCCTGCTGGCTGCGCGCAAATAGATGGATATCTTCCGGGTCCACTTCGACGGGGGTTTTCCCCAGTAATCGGGCGATGCTTCCCGGGCCGAGGACCTGTTCCAGCGATGGGCTGGCATAGATGAGTCGGCAGGCCGTGTCGTGGCGGGCAACGTTGTCCGGAAGATTTTCCACCAGGGTGCGAAACTGTTTCTCTTTTTCGGCCAGTGCCTCCTGCAGGCGCACGATGTCGGTCACGTCGTAGCCTATGCCAAGGACGCTGACGATCTTCCCGTGGGCGTCCGTTTCGGGAACGAGCGTGAAGTCATGGACCTTCATCCTCCCGTCATCCGCGACATAATTTTGCCGTACCGTTGTCAACCCCCCGCTCTCGCACACCCGGGCGATGGCGTCTTTGATCTCCGTGCGCGTGTCGGGAACAGGTGTGCCAATGACCTCGGAGAACGCTTGTGCTATGGTGCGCTCATGGGCCGGATTGATATAGAGATAGCGCCCCGCGGTATCAAAGCGGACGATGTTGCCGGGGATTTTGGCCGCCAGGGAATGTAGTTCCGCTTCTTTTTGCCGCAAAAGATCCTGCCGCCGTTTTCGATGCTTCATTGCAAATTCCCGGATAATCAAATAATTATATTGTCATGGCGATAGGGGATGCTGGTTCCTCTTTACGAGGATCATCCGGATCAACCGACCATGAAAGTTGCTGAATGTTTTTCGCAAAATATCGCGAAGTCGGCCGCGTTCAGCGCCATGGAGAAAAGAAAGCCCTGAACGATGTCGCAGCCCAAATCTTTCAGAAGGACAAGCGTTTCCCGATCCTCCACCCCTTCCGCTACGGTGACGATTCCCAGACTTTTGGCCATCTGAATAATTGCCCTGACAATGGCGGCATCGTCAGCGTTATGCGTAATGTCGCGCACAAAACAGCGGTCGATTTTCAGCTTGTCGACGGCAAAGCGCTTGAGATAGGCCAGGCTCGAATAACCCGTGCCGAAATCGTCGATGGCGAGCCGGACGCCGAGCCTTTTGAGCTGCCGTACCATTTTGAGGGTTTCCTCGGTATCGTGCATGATAACGGATTCGGTCAGTTCCAGTTCCAGATAGCGGGCCTCCAATCGCGAGGCTTCTAGGGCCAATCGAATGGTTTCGACCAGATCGCCGCGTTTAAACTGCATGGGGGAAATGTTGACGGCGACTCTGAGCGTCATCCCCTGCTTGTGCCATTCGGCCGCCTGACGGCATGCCTGCTCGATAATCCATTTGCCGATGGGGATGATCAGTCCGCTGCTTTCGGCCGTGGGAATAAACTGCAGTGGCGGAATTATTCCCTTGCGCGGGTGCTCCCAGCGCAAGAGCGCCTCGGTGCCGGTGATTGCACCGGTTTTTGCATCGATCAGGGGCTGATAATAAAGCTGGAGTTCGTTTGCGACCATGGCCTGTTTGAGATCGGTCAGGATATGCAATGACGTGTTCATCCGCCGGTTCATCTTGTCGGCATAGAAACAATGGGTGTCGCGGCCAAACTCCTTGGCTCGACACTTGGCGGTATCGGCTTTTGTGAGCAAGGTTTCGAAGTTGTCACCGTCTTCAGGGAAAACGGCGATACCGAAGGACATGGAGATGTTGACGGGTTGGTTGTTGATATCAAAAGGCATTTCAAGCCCTTTCCTGATATCCGTTATGGTGCGCAAAATGTCGTCCCTCACGACGGGACCGTCCAGAATCAGGAGGAATTCGTCGCCGCCATGGCGGCAGAACGTGGCGCTGGAGCGAAGACAAGTTTTTTTCAGGCGCATGGCAATGGCGTTGAGCAGGATATCGCCGCAGGCGTGCCCCAGGGTATCGTTGACGGCCCTGAAGTTGTCCAGGTCGCAAAAAACCAGCGCGACCTTCCCTTCGTCGCGTCGGGCCCGGTCGATCAGCTCTTCCATGCTGATCCCCGCGAAAACGCGGTTCGGCAGCCCGGTCAATTGGTCGTGGTGGATCATGTGCATGATCCGTTGTTCGCAGAGTCGGCGTTCCGTGATGTCGCGCGCGACAGTCAGAATGCTCGTTATCCGGCCTTCGTTGTCGTATT
>JAFGAM010000034.1 GCA_016933675.1 Candidatus Anaeroferrophillacea bacterium | reverse complement strand
GCGCAGCCACGGGGCGTAGAAGCGCGCCGCCTCCAGGTTGCAGTCGAACACCGGCTGGCGCGCCCAGCCGGGCTGCGTCAGATTGCCCGCCGCGTCGAGTAACGGCGCGGACTGCGTGATCTCGTGTTGCGTGGTATGTGCTGGCATTTTCACCTCCTGATTGGCGGGGTAACCCACCCCATTCCGGCGGTTCAACCCGCCGGCAAGCATACGAACCCGGCCAAGGCCGGCTCTCCGGAATCGATAAGGGCCGGCACACCTTTCGACGCCTTCCGCCAGCCCGCTTTAGCGGGGTTCGTCCCGGTCCTTGCCGGGCGGTTCAACGCCCGGCGCTCCCGGCGGTTCAACCCGCCGGCAAGCATACAAAGCCGGCCCGGCAGACCGGGCTATGAGGCCGGCTCTCCGGAATCGATAAGGGCCGGCACGCCTTTCGACACCCTCTGCCAGCCCGCTTTAGCGGGGTTCGTCCCGGCCCTTGCCGGGCGGTTCAACCCGCCGGCAAGCATACGAACCCGGCCAAGGCCGGCTCTCCGGAATCGATAAGGACCGGCACGCCTTTCGACACCTTCCGCCAGCCCGCTTTAGCGGGGTTCGTCCTGGCCCTTGCCGGGCGGTTCAGCGCCCGGCGCCTGGCAGTCATCAGAATGGAATATCCACCACCTGATAAGGCAAGTCCGCTTCCCGCACCCGCCCCTCGGGCGGAAGCCCCAAACCTGTCGGCCCCTCGTCGATATCAGCCGCACGCTCCAGGGCGGCGATGGTCCTGTCTTGCGCATGATGCTGCTTTTGCCCGTTGATGTAGGCCTCAGCGATATGCCGGTGCGCCTCGCCGACACTCAGCGCGCCATAGCCCTGCTGCCAGGCGAAGTCACCCCCTGGATCGATCACGTGGTTCACGTAGTGCGAACTCGCTCCCTTGATCTGCGCCACCACATAGCTCACCGCGAACTTCGGGGGAATGGAGACAAGCAGGTGCAGGTGATCGGTCCAGCCATTGATCGCATAGGTCCAAATTTCCAGCTCTGCAGCCTTGTCAACCACACATCTGTAGAGTTGCGGCTCTATATCGGGCGTGATCCGCGGCTCGCGCCTGCGCGTTGCCCACACCAGATGATAGTATAGTCTCCAGAATGGCATCGTTCTGCTCCCTCGCCGGTAGCTCACCCCACCGGCAACTATCGGTGCTGGCCCCCTCCGCCAGCCGGCTTCAGCCGG
>JAFGAM010000033.1 GCA_016933675.1 Candidatus Anaeroferrophillacea bacterium | reverse complement strand
TTCTGATCGATCTGCTGCAACGGCGGCGGTTCTTTCTGCCCGACCTCGAAAAGCTGATGGCAAGCGACGACCTGCTGGGCAGTTTCGATATCGACCGCATCGAGCCCGAAGCCCTGCTGTTCCAGACCGGCTACCTGACCATCCACGAACGCCGCCTGCTTGGCGCAATCCACAAGTACACCCTGGGCTTCCCCAACTACGAGGTCAGGGTCAGCCTGAACCTGGCGCTGCTGCAACGCTATACCCCCGACCGGCGGGAGAACGAGCGGCTGCAACTGACATTGCACGAGCTGCTGGAAAAGAACGATCTCGACGGCATGCGAAACCTGTTCCACGCCTTCTTCGCGTCCATCCCGCACGACTGGTACCGCAAGAACGAGATCGCCGCCTATGAAGGTTTCTACGCCTCGGTGGTCTACTGCTACTTCGCCGCCCTGGGGCTGGACGTGACCACCGAAGACACCACCAACAAGGGCCGCATCGACATGACCGTGCGCTTCGCCGGCCGGGTATACATCTTCGAGTTCAAGGTCAACGAAATCGGCGGCCCCGGCGCGGCGATGGCACAGCTCAAGGAACGGAAATATCACGAGAAGTTCCTGGGCCCGGCGGCGGGCGGCGGCGCGCCGGGCAGAATGGGAGGCGGTCCGAGCGGTGGAATGGCAGCCACCGCGGCCGACGGCGGCGAGCCTGGCGACACCGGTAGTCCGGATGCCGAAGCAATTCCCGAACTTTATCTTGTCGCCATTGAATTCAGCCGCGCCGACCGCAATGTCACCGCCTTTTCATGGGAGCGGATGAACGCGGAACAGGGTGTTTAGTAGGGTGTCTAGACGTTGTTGTTTTTTTAGTTTTACTTGCTTTACGGGTCAGCGAATTAAAAAAACAACAACGTCCCCTACTGCTCCCGGCTGTTCCGCCGGCAACACCCGGCCTTAGCCGCCGCTATCGGCGAAATGCTCCTGCAGAATCCGCCAGATGCGTTCGGCGGCGCGGCCGTCCCACAGCGGCGGACGACCGGGGGCGGCGCCGGCTTCGGCTCCCGCTGCCGCCGTGCCTGCCGGGAGAGCACCGGCGGGAATGGAATCATCGTTCCCGGCCGCGGCTTCGGGGGCGCGGCCCGAATCGGCATCGGTTCCGGGCGCGCTACCGGCACCGGCCCCGGCATGCGTTGCCCGCGCCGGAAACGCCTCGAGCTGACGCCGGTAGGCCCGGCGAATGCCGTCCGGCCGGTTGCCGGCCAGCACGTTGGTACCCACGTCCACGGTGATGGGGCGCTCGGTGTTCTCCCGCAGGGTGACGCAGGGCACCCCCAGCGCCGTGGTTTCCTCCTGCAGGCCGCCGCTGTCGGTAAGCACCAGGCGGGCATCCTGCCACAGGTAGAGCGCCTCGCGGAATCCCAGCGGCGGCAACTGGTGGATGCGATCGGGGTCCAGTTCCAGCCCGAAGGTTTCCAGCATCTTGCGCGTCCGCGGATGAACCGGAAAAAGAATGGGTCGCTCGGCGGCGAACTCGTTCAGCACCTCGACGATGCCCGCCAGGATCTCGCGGTCATCGACGTTGGCCGGCCGATGAAGGGTCAGGAAAAGATAGTCACCCAGCGATTCCTTCAACCCGCGGGTGGCGAACACGACGGGATCGACCGTCTTCAGCCGTTCCACCTGGTGCAGCAGGTTGTCGATCATCACGTGGCCGACGAAATGGACCTGGCCCGCCAGCTTGCCCTCGCCCAGCAGATGGTCGACGGCGCTCTGCTCGGTGGCGAAGAAGTGGTCGCTGATGCTGTCGGTCACCAGGCGGTTGATCTCCTCGGGCATGGTCATGTCGTAGCTGCGCAGGCCGGCCTCCACGTGGGCCACCTCGATGACGAGCTTCTTGGCGACGATGCTGCACGCGAGGGTGGAATTCACATCGCCCACCACCATGACGAGATCGGGGCGCTCGCGCTCGCACACGGTCTCGAAGGCGGTCATGATCTTCGCCGTCTGCACCGCGTGACTACCGGAACCGGCTTCGAGAAAAAAATGCGGCGCCGGCAGCTCGAGATCGTCGAAGAAGGCCTGGGACATCTCGTAATCATAGTGCTGCCCGGTGTGGACAATGCGGCAGTCAATCTCCGGGTGGAGCCGGGAAGCGTGAAAGATCGGGGCGATCTTCATGAAATTGGGCCGGGCGCCGGCCACCAGCAGTACCTTCACGGCAACATCCTTTCCGCTTGATCGATGACTTCGTACCCCTCGTTGCCCGCGATCCTTGACTTTCCGCCCGCCCTGAAGGACAAGGTTTTACCGCGGATTATGATAACGTGAGGCTGAAATGCACCTTCAGGCGTCGTCTCAGGCAGTGGTTGACAATCGGCCCGCCACCGATTCAAACCCGCTGATAGTCGTCGGCAAAACGCTCGATATCGTCCTCGCCGAGGTAGGAACCGAGCTGGGTTTCAATCACCACCACCGGCTCGGTACCGCGGTTGGCCAGCCGGTGGCGCGATTTTACCGGGATATGAACGTGGGCACCGGCGGGATGGTCGTCCTCGTCGGCATCGACGGTGATCAGCGCCGTGCCGGCGGCCACCACCCAGTGCTCCTCGCGGTGATGGTGAAGCTGAAGGCTGAGCCGCCGGCCGGGATTGACCACCAGCCGCTTCACCTGGTAGCCGTCGCCGCCGGCCAGCACCTGGTAAAAACCCCAGGGACGGTGAACGGGAGCGCCCGGCTGACCGGCCGCGAAAAATTCTTCTCCGACCGCGACACCGGCGTCACCAGCGGCAGCCACGACACCGGCGTCACCAGCGGCAGCCACGACACCGGCATCACCGCCGGCAGCCACGCCACCGTCAGGCCCCGGCATCGCCGCACATCCTTCGCGTCTCACAATCCTCTCCCCCCCCATGACGATTACCCCGTGGAACGGCATGTACCGCCCCGGACAGCCGGCCGCGGCGGCACCAACTTTACCGGAGTGCTGACCTGATTGCCAACCGGCACCGGCACCGGGTTTCCGGCGACAGCGGGCGGAAACTCCGACTCCCGCGATCCCTTTCAGGCCCGGACGATGGCGCCAGAGTAGCCGAAGCCGGCCGCGGTGTCAATAAAAACGCCCGCCGGAAAGGCGGGCGCTGCGATTGTTCCAATTGTTCCGGCTATTCCAACTATTTCCGGCCATTTCCGGCCATTTCCGGCCATTCCGGCTATTCCGGTTAATATTGCCGGACAGGTTCGCCGGGTATCAACTCCGCCGGCGGCGAACAACACCCAACATGCCGAGCAGGCCGCTGCCCATCAGCAGGGCGGCACCGGGAATGGGGACAGGGGTATTCGGCACATCTCCACTGATAATCGAGGTACTCTGGAAATTACCCGATGCATCTTTCAATGCCATGAATGACAGGTTTATACCGCCGATGAAATTTCCTGTCAGGTCATCGACATTGTCATATCCCGAAAGTCCAAGCGCGTACAGCATAGCACCGTTTTTCTGGTCCTGATAGTTACCGCCCACCAGCTCGCCGGCAAAACCACCGTTTTCAAACAGGGTCAGAACAAAAGCATTGTTCCATTCACCGGACATCAACGGATTGGTGTAACCACCCGCACTAATTGAGATATTTCCACCACCGCCAAAAACCCACGTTGCTAATCCCGCAGCATTTGTTCCGTAGCTCACAAGGTTCCCGGTGGAAAATGACAAAACCCCATTGGTCAATCCGAGGCTCGCACCGTTGCCATCCT
Source organism: Candidatus Anaeroferrophillacea bacterium (assembly GCA_016933675.1). Lineage (GTDB taxonomy): Bacteria > Desulfobacterota > Anaeroferrophillalia > Anaeroferrophillales > Anaeroferrophillaceae > JAFGAM01. The sequence goes on along the minus strand of JAFGAM010000033.1, from coordinate 139 downwards.
TAACGACAACATCATCCACCGTTATATTGATGCCGACCAGTGGGCCACCGCCCGAATAACTGATCGAACCGGGATTGTTCTGACTGTGGATATTGAAATCCAAATACCATGCTGAAGCCGCAGTCACCCCGCCCAGCAC
>JAFGAM010000032.1 GCA_016933675.1 Candidatus Anaeroferrophillacea bacterium | reverse complement strand
CCCCGCCGTATTGGTGGTGAATTGGACGTTGGTCAGCGATGGATCGCTGCCGCTGAGGTTGGCCAGGCCGGCGCCGTTTGCGGCATAGTTCCCGGTAAAGATCAGGTTGGCCAGGGTGGGGCTGCTGGCCTCGTTGTAGGCGCCGCCGCCCGATGACACGGCCATATTGTTCTCGAACCGGATGCCGGTCATGGTGGGGTTGCTGGCGTTGAGGTTGGCCAGCCCGCCGCCGTTCCCGGCAAAATTGCCGATGAAGATCAGGTTGGCCAGGGTGGGACTGCTGGCATCGTTGTATAGCCCGGCGCCGCGGTCAGCCCTGTCGAGGGCAGCGCCGTTGGCCTGCCCGGCAGTCACGGTAAAGCCGTCGAGGACCGTTGTGTTTCCGGCGCCGCTGGCGACGAGCACGTGGTAGCTGTTGGCGCCGGCAATGTTACCGGGATTCTGGACAACGCCGCCGGTGGCGATGTCGTTGCTGTCGACGTCGCCGCTGAGCACGGTGAGGTTAGTGACCCAGTTGCGCTCGGTCAGGTTGTTCTCGGTACCGGCAAAGCCGCCATAGACTGCCACGCCGTCGATCAGTTGGTAGGTCTCGGTGCGGCTATCGGGGACCATGCCCACGCCTTCGTCGGGGCGGTAGACGCCCTTGGCCACCCAGATTTCGACGATGCCGGGGCAATTGTCGGTCAGCGTGAAGGCATCGCGTAGGTTCTTGAGGGCGTTGTTCCAGTCAACGCCGGTGTTGCCGAGCGCCGCGGTGCGGTTTACGTACAGGCGGGTCGTCAGCTCCGGCGGGCAGGCGAGCGGCAGCTCGTAGGCGCCCAGGTCGACAGTGCCGTTATAGATGCGCGGGTTGCCGTCGAGGTCGAGGGTGACGCCGGCGATCGCCGCGTTGTTACCGACGTCGACAATGGGCGAGCCGTACTTGACGCTATAGATGCCGGCCGTGGACGGCGCGGCGGCGGGGGCGACCGGGAGAACGAAATCGGGATCGTTGAGTGGGTCAGTGCCGTCCAGGTTGCCAGCGCCAAGTGGCGTCTGGCCCTGGATCAGGCTGTAGTCGATCACTGCATCCGGGCTATCCCACAGAGAAGCAGCCGCGGTGCCGACGCCGCTGATGTCCTGGTTGTTCCAGATGACGCTGTTGTGGATGGTTACGTTGGGGCTGGTGGTCTGCAGGCCGCCGCCGTTGCGCCCCGCGGCGTTGCCGGAGAAGGTCAGGTTGGTGAGGGTCAGATTGCTGCCGGCTCCACCGGTGCACATGCCTCCGCCGTCCAGGGTGGCGGTGTTGCCGCCAAAGAGGACGCCGGTCAGGGTGGGGCTGCCCTGGGTGTTCCAGAGGCCGCCGCCGGACCCGGCGATGCCATCGCCGGCCTGGTTACCGATGAAGGAGACGTTGGTGAGGGCCGGCCTGCTGTTGCTGATGTACATGCCGCCGCCGGTGGCAGCCGAGTTGCCGGAGAAGGTGCTGCGGGAGACGGTGGCATCGCTGCTGTTGGCAAGGTAGATGCCCCCGCCGCCGATAGAGTCATCCACGTAGGTGAGGTGGGCCTGGTTGTCGGTGAATGTGACTGCGGTTAGCGTCGGGTCGGAGGCGTCGACGTACATGCCGCCGCCGGAGATGGCCTCGTTGCCACTGAAGCTGCTGCTGGAAAGAGCATAGGGACCGGAATTGGTGAGGAACATGCCGCCGCCAAAGCCGCCGGTTGCCTGGTTGGCGATGAAGGAGACGCTGCTGAGCGTGCCTTGAGGCGAGTCCACGACGTACAAACCGCCGCCGTCTTCAGTGGCGTCGTTGGCGATGAATTGGCTGTTGCTCATGGTTACAGATGCGACTGATAGTGCTTGATCGTCGACGTACATGCCCGCGCCCAGAGCGGAGCTGTTTTCCGTAAAGAGCAAGGCGGTCAGCGAGAGGGCATTTCTGTCGGCAAACAGGCCACCGCCTGCGGTGGCGGCGTGGTTGCCGGTAAGGGTGACGTTGTTGAAGGTATGGGTGCCCTGCTGGACAAAGATGCCGCCGCCCCGATCCGAGGCATCGTTGGTACTCAGGCTCACGGCAGTGAGGTTGAGGAGGGAGGAGCCGACGTAGAGCCCGCCGCCGTTCTCCGCGGTGTTGGAGGTGAAGGAGCTATTGCTCAGCGTGGATAGGAGGCCGGATTGCACATACAGGCCGCCGCCCGATTCCTCAGCCGAGTTTTCCAGGAAGGTGAGGCTCGACAGGGAGTGACCAGCCGCGGTGACGAGGTGCATGCCTCCGCCGTTGACGCCGGCGTGGTTGCCGTAGAAGGTGATGCTCCCAATCGCGCCGCCGGAAGCGGTGGTGCCGAACCCGCCGCCGTTGACCATGGCCTCGTTGTTACGAAAGGTAACGTTGGTAAAGCTGGGGCCGCTGTTGTTGCTAAACATACCGCCGCCGTCTGCATTGGCCAGGTTGCCGCGGACGATCAGGTTGGCCAGTGTGGGGGAGGCGTCGATGCTATAGATGCCGGCGCCTTTGTCGTCCGGGTCGGTCGAGTCGGCGAGGCCGGCGGTGACGGTAAAGCCGTCCAGCTTGGCAGAAAGAGAGACTTCATCGGCGGTGACGACGTGATAGCAGTTGTCGGCGCCCTCGATATTGGCTGGATCGAGAACGACGCCGTTGGCATCGGTGGCGTCGTTGTGATCGAGGTCGCCGCTGAGCACGGTGACGTTGTTTACCCAGTCGCGCTCTTCCAGAACGCTCTCGGTGCCGTCGAACCCGCCATAGAGCGTGATGCCCTGTTTCAGGGCAAAAGTGGCGGTTCGGTCGCCGTCGGTCTGCCCGGCGCCCTCATCGGGGTAATAGACACCCTCGGCGACCCAAATCTCGGCGCCGACGGCCACGGCGAGGGCGTCCTGGATGGTAAGGTAGGCATTTGTCCAACTGGTGCCGTTCGCCAGGCCGGTGGCGTCCTTGTCAACATAGATGATCTTGGCCGCGGAAGGCGAGGCGGGCACGGCCTGGGCCAGGCTGGGGATCGCCGGCCCGAAGATCATTACCAGGGCTATAAAGGCCGGTAGCGCTGCGGCCGCGACTGTCTGCAAGCGGTGAGCGGGGAGCGCCTTTGCGCGTACGAGTGTGTGCTGAGGGTTCATCTGTTTTCTCCTTTGGGTCCTGTCTTGTGCTGCGGAAAGCAGCGAGAAGATATGATGGCGGGTGCTCGCCGGCTGCGAGCGGTGGCTGGGGGGTTTTGCATACGCTCCTCCTTGGCGCTGGTCGGGACCGAGATCGGTTCGGGTAGACTGCGGCGTACGACATTGTGCTCTGATGCGCTTTTGGCTTGAGGAGGGCGACCGCACGGCGGCCCGGGATGTGGAGGTGCGGCGGTGCGGATTGGCCGTCCAACGTTTGATGCACCCGCGATAGAGCAGGCGCAAGACAGTATACCACAAAATGTAGAACGTGGCAATTTTCCGCCACGGCTTTTCTGTCTGATCTCGACTACCGTTACGGCATGGCCCTGGATTTGGCCGGAAACGGTTTTTGCGGCACAATAAGGGGCAGTTTGGAGTG
>JAFGAM010000031.1 GCA_016933675.1 Candidatus Anaeroferrophillacea bacterium | reverse complement strand
TTTCCCGATCCCCGGGAGCTGGAGATCGATGCCTGCGACATGACCGACCCCCTGGCCGAGGACCGGGACAGCCCGGCGCCGGGTATTACCCACCGCTATCCCGACCGGGTGCTGTTCCATGTCAGTAACGTCTGTTCCATGTATTGCCGCCATTGCACCCGTAAGCGCAAGGTGGGTGACGTGGATTCCATCCCCGACCGCGGGCAGATCCGTGCCGGGATCGAATATATCCGCAATACCCCGGTTGTCCGTGACGTGCTGCTGTCCGGTGGCGACCCGCTGATGCTGGGCGACGACTACCTCGACTGGATCCTCACCGAGCTGCAATCGATCGAGCATGTCCAGGTGATCCGTATCGGCACCCGGATGCCGGTAGTGCTGCCTTACCGGATCACCGACGAGCTGGTGGAGATGCTGAAAAAACACCACCCCATCTGGATCAACACCCATTTCAACCACCCCCGTGAAATTACCAGTTCATCGCGTGAGGCGCTGCGCAAGCTGGTGGATGCCGGTATCCCGCTGGGCAATCAGTCGGTGTTGCTGGCCGGGGTCAATGATTGCCCGCGGATCATCAAATCGCTGGTTCACAAGCTGTTGGTCAACCGCGTCCGGCCCTACTATATCTACCAGTGTGATCTCTCCGAGGGGCTGTCCCATTTCCGTACCCCCATCGGCAAGGGGATCGAGATCATGGAAAGCCTTATCGGCCACACCAGCGGCTTCGCGGTGCCGACCTATGTCGTCGACGCCCCTGGCGGCGGCGGCAAGATTCCCTTGAATCCCAATTATCTGATTTCGCTGTCTACCAACAAGGTGGTGCTGCGCAACTACGAAGGGGTGATCACCACCTACCAGGAGCCTGACAGTTACAAGCCGAAATTCTGCGATCGCAACTGCGACCGCTGCGATCTGCAGCTGAAGCTCGATGACGGCGAGGAAACCGAGGTTACCGGGATCGAGATGCTGTTGAGCGATTTCGATGATACCATCAGCCTGACCCCGGCGGACAACCAGCGCATGGAGCGCCGTGATGCCGGTTGAGCGGACCGTCCACCATCCCGGCGACCGGCCCGGTGATCGAATTGAAAAGCTGGGCCGGTCCCTGGTGCAGCACGGTCCCGCCGGCGACCGCGTCTATCTGATGAAACTCGCCCCGGAAGATGCCCAGGACATCATCGGCAGGATTCGCAAACTTGTCGACCGGCATTGCTACACCAAGGTGTTCGCCAAGGTGCCGGCCGGCGTCCGGGACCTTTTCGAAGCCGACGGTTACCGTGTCGAGGCCAAAATCCCCGGCTTATATACCGGCGGAACCGAAGGGCTGTTCATGGCCCGCTATCATTCCCCTGAACGCCGGCAGGACCCCGATGCCGGCCGCATCCGCGAGGTGCTCGATGCGGCGCGCAAAGCGGCGCCGGAAGCGGCGGATGCCGAGCCGGCCGACGGCGTCCCGGCCCTGCCGGCGGAAATCGTTTGCCGGCCGGCGGGACCGGAAGATTGTGCCACGATGGCGGCACTCTACGGCGAGGTGTTCGCCAGTTACCCGTTTCCCATCGACGACCCCGCCTACCTCCGCCGCACCATGGCGGCGGAGGTCATCTATTCCGGCGTCTGGCGGGCCGGCCGGCCGCTGGCCCTGGCCTCGGCCGAAATGGATCGCGACCATGCCAATGCCGAGATGACCGATTTCGCCACCCGACCCGACGCCCGTGGGCGCGGGTATGCTCTGCTGCTGTTGCGGCGCCTGGAACCGCGGGCGCGGAAGCTGGGGATAAGAACCTTTTATACCATCGCCCGGGCGACTTCGTTCGCCATGAATCTGACCTTCGCCCGCGGCGGCTACGCCTATGCCGGCACCCTGATCCGTAACACCTGGATCGCCGGCCGCCTGGAGAGCATGAATGTCTGGTATCGGGAAATGCCGCGCCAGCCCGGTGATGCACCGCCGGGTGCCGTGCCGTCCTGAGGAGGGAGTATGATTGTGAAGATGAACGTTTCGTTACGCGATCCGAATATTTATACCGCTGAGTATGTTGTCTCTCACTTCCCCCGGTTTTTCGCCGCCCTGCGTGCGGCCGAAGATATTGAAAATGCCCGTGAACGATTGTCGAAGCTGATTGCCGCGGTGGAGAACGATGTCTGCCGGACCGAATCCGGATTCGGCCAGGGGGCGCGGCTGCGCAGCCGCGACTGCGCCGAAGGTCTGCGCAACCTGGTGCGGCCGCGTTCCGAACAACTGGCGGAGTTTCCCTTTGTCCAGGGGCTGCTGGATGTCGCCGCCGGCCGTCCCCGCGGCGATCTCCAGCCGGCCTTTTTTGCCGACCTCTACCATCTGCTGCTGGGGCTCTACGGCCGTGCCGCCGACGATCCGCTCAGCGATATCGATATCGGTTCCTTCGCTGAACTCAGCGGCCGCGATGCCGCCATCGCCCGTTCGGCCCAGCTCGATGCCCTCTGGGAGATGGTGGAGACGTGGTGCGGTCGTTATGCGAGCGGCCTCGATGCGGCGGCAATCTCCGCCAGAGAGGCACGCCGGGCGCGGATTATGGCCGCCCTCGGCGGCAGCCCGGCGGCGTGGAACGACTGGCGCTGGCAGATCAAGCACATCATCCGCGACGCCGACCAGCTGGCGGAAATGGTCACCCTGAGTGCCGTAGAGCGGGAAGCCGTAAGCCGCGCCCGCCGCGGTCGGCTGCCATTCGGTATCACCCCCTACTATCTGTCGCTCATGGACGAAGAACCCGGCGGTGAGCGCGACCGGGCGGTGCGTGCCCAGGTGATTCCACCGCCGGACTACGTCGAGCGCATGACTACACTTCGCGACGGTGACAGTGCCGGTCTCGACTTCATGCGCGAGGCCGATACCTCGCCCGTCGATCTCATCACCCGGCGGTATCCCGCCATCTGCATTTTCAAGCCCTTCAACACCTGCCCACAGATCTGTGTCTACTGCCAGCGCAACTGGGAAATCGACGACGCCATGATGCCCGGCGCCATGGCGTCCGAAGAACAGTTGGAAACCGCCTTCAAGTGGCTTGCCGATCACCCGGCGATCCGCGAGGTGCTGGTCACCGGCGGCGATCCCCTGGCGATGGACGAGGAGCAGTTCGAGCGGATTCTGCTCCGGGTGGCCGCGCTGCCGCAGGTGGAACGCCTTCGCGTCGGCACCCGGACCCCGGTGACCATGCCCACGCGCATCACCGAACGGCTGGCGGCCTTTCTCGGTTCCCTGCGGCGTTCCGGCCGCCGCGAGGTGGCGCTGGTGACCCACGTGCAGCATGTTGCCGAGATCACCCCCGAACTGGTGGCCGCTATCGACCGGCTGCGCTGCCGCGGCATCCCGGTCTACAACCAGCACGTTTATACCTTTTACACCTCCCGCCGCTTCGAGGCCGTGGCGCTGCGCCGTCTGCTGCGGCTTGCCGGCATCGACCCCTACTATACCTTCAACACCAAGGGCAAGGAGGAGACCCTGGCCTACCGGGTGCCCATCGCCCGCCTGCTCCAGGAGCAGCGCGAGGAGGCGCGGCTGCTGCCCGGCATCGGCCGCACCGACGAGGCGGTCTACAACGTCCCCGGACTCGGCAAGCACTACCTGCGCGCCGCCCGCCAGCGGGATCTCGTCGGCCTCCTGCCCGACGGCACCCGGGTGTTCGAATTTTATCCCTGGGAGCAGAACATCGTTGCCACCGAGCATGCCTACATCGGCCACGACGTCCCCATCCTCGATTACCTCCGGCGCCTCGAGGCGGTGGGCGAACGGGCCGCCGATTACCATTCCATCTGGTATTACTTTTAGGCATTCAGGAGACGGAATTCCGACTCCCGTCTTCCGTCTCCTGCCCCCCGTCTCTGAATCTTGTCTCCTGCCCCCGTCTCTGACTCCTGTTTCCTGCCCCCTCGCCTCCTGACGCCTATTTCCCGACAACAGGGGCGAGGGACGAGGAGTTAGGGGCGAGACCGCGGTGGCTTTCACTCGCCCCTCGCATCTCGCATCTCGCCCCTCGCATCTCGTCCCTCGCTACCGCATCCTGATAAACTGTGCCGCCGTCAGCGAGACCGCGGCAAGTATGGCCCCGGCGATGAAGGGGATGCGGTAGTCCACCATCCACAAGGCGCCGCCGACGGCGGGCAGAACCACCGCGGCGATGTGATTGATGGTGAAGCCCACCGCCATGCTCGGAGCGATATCCCGCGGGTCTGCCATCTTCTGGAAGAAGGTGCGGATGGCGATGGAGAAGTTGAAGAAGATGTGGTCGAGGACGTAGAGGATCGCCACCAGCGCCTTGCTGTCAACCAGGGCGTAAGCAGTGAAGATCAGCACCAGGCTGGCATATTCCAGCGACAGCATCCGTCGTTCGCCGAAGCGCACGATGGCCCGGCCCACCAGCGGGCTGACGAAATAGTTGATCGCGTTGTTGACGACGAACAGCAGGGTGATCTCCCGCACCGTGAAGCCGAAGTGCTGCACCAGCAGGAAGATGGAGAAGGCGATGAATATCTGCCGTCGGGCACCGGCGAGGAAGGTCAGAAGATAGAACAGCCGGTAGCGCCACCGGAAAATCATCTTCTTGTGCTGGTGCGGCAGGTCGAGCCGGCAGGGATCCTGCCGCAGGCCCCAGATCCCCACCGCCGCCAGCAGGATGCCCAGCGCCAGGAAGATGGTGGCATAGCTGAACCGCGGCGCGGCGAAAAAGATCATCAGTCCGACGGCGATGTTGGTCGCCGCGCCGTACGATCGCTGGCGGCCGAAGACCACCGGGGCGATCAGCGGATCGAAATACTGCAGCGTCAGTGATTGGTTGGTGGTCTCGTAGTAGTGAAACCCGAAACTCATGATCATGGTGGTGACCATGATGCCGGTGAAGGTTGGAAACATCCCGGTCAACCCGGTGCCGAGCCCCAGCACCAGGATCGACAGCACCGACAGCCGGTGTTCGTGCATCACCATCATCACGTAGACCGCCAGCAGGGCGAGAAATCCGGGTACCTCCCGCACCGACTGGATAATGCCCATCTGCCAGCCTTCGACCCCGGCGATGTCGACGGCGAAGTTGTTGAACAGAGTGCGCCAGCCCTGGAGACCCAAGGCCGCCGCCACCGTCAGGACGATGAGGAAGCGGTACATCGGGTCGCCGGAAAAGTTCGGCATGATGGTGGCCGGGCCGCTCGGTCGTATGGGTCTGGTGGCTGATGTCATGATGAAACCGTTCCTGTTACCGTAATGGTCGTGAAAATTGGCCGGCACCCTTTCAGCGGGGCGAAGCCGATGGAAATGCAGCCATCCGGATGCCGGCATGAGCCTGTACCGTCAAGCATGGTGCCGCAAAAAAGCATTCCGGACATTGCCGGGTAAAATGACAGGGATGCCTCTATGCGAAGCCCCATCGGTCATGGTGTGTTCGTTTCCCGGTACTGCTTGTTGTTCCCGGGCGATCTAGGGCGTGAGGCCGCAGAGGCGGGGGACCACCAGTGAGAGTTGGGGGAAGATGATAATCAGCGTCAGGCCCGCCAGCATGGCGACCACCAGCGGTATGGCGGCGCGGAAGGTGTCTTCCAGGCGGATGTCCGCCAACTGCGTCGTGACATACAGGTTGACCGCCACCGGCGGGGTGAACTGGCCGATGGCGAGGTTGAAGGTCATCACCACGCCGAACCATACCGGATCCCAGCCGCAGCGGGCCATCACCGGCATCAGGATGGGCAGGAAGATGTAGTAGATGGAGATGGCGTCCATCAGCATCCCGGCGATGAAAACGAGGATGTTGACCAGCACCAGCAGCACCCACGGGTTGTCGCTTATGGCCAGCAGGGTGCCGGCAAGGCGGTCGAGGATCCCGACGGTGGCCCCGGCCCAGGAGAATAGGCCGGCAAAGGCGACGATTAAAAGCACCACCGCCGAGGCCTCGCCGGCATCAACCAGGATGCGGTACACCAGCTTTGGAGTCAGGGTGCGGTAGACGGCGAAACCGAGGAAGAGGCTGTAGAACACCGCCACCACCGCCGCTTCGGTGGGGGTGAAGATGCCGCCATAGAGACCGCCGAGGATGATCACCGGTGCCAGCAGGCCCCAGGCGGCGTCGAGAAAGGCCCGCGTCAGCCGGGTATCGTCGACCGCCGCGCTGCCGTAGCCCCGGCGTCGGGCGTCGGTGAAGGCCGGCAGCAGCAGGGATAGCCCGGCGATGAGACCGGGGATCGCCCCGGCGGCAAAGAGGGCGGTGATGGAGGTGTTGGTGATGGCGCCGTAGATGATCAGGGCGATGCTCGGCGGCACGATGATGGCGGTGGAGCCGGCGGCGGCGATGAGGGCGGCGCTGAAGGCGCGGCCGTAACCCTGGGCGTGCATTGCCGGGATGAGAATGGCGCCGATGGCGGCGGCATCTGCCGGGCCGGAGCCCGAGACGCCACCGAAGAAAACGCAGACGGCGACGGCCACCAGCACCAGCCCACCGGGACGTTGGCCGATGAGGATGTTGGCGAACCGGATGATGCGTTCGGATATGCCGCAGCGCTCGAGGACGAAGCCGGCGAGAATGAACAGGGGGATCGCCAGGAGGGGAAACTTGGCGATGCCGGCGAAGAAGTTGGGTGCAATCACCGGTACCCCGAGGTCGCCGAACGCGATCACCAAAAAGGCCGGCAGGCCGATGGCGACGGCGATGGGCACCCCCAGCAGCAGGAGGGCGAAGAAGCCGAGGAAGAGCAGGGCGCCCATGCTACGTCCGGCCTTCCTTCATCGATGTTTTTGTAACAACTTCATCTGTCTTGTTTGTTATCGTCCGCCACTCGGATTCGATGATGCGCAGTACCACCAGCAGGCAGCCGGCGGGGGTGGCGATGGTATAGAGCCACTGGGGCAGGCCGAGGGATTCGCTGGTGATCTCCAGCAACCGCTCGTCAACCAATTGGCGCCGGCCCAGCTCGGCAAGCCAGAGAAAAAGCCCTGCCGCCGCCAGTGCCGTGAGCCGTTCGAGCACCGTCCGCGCCTCGGCCGGCAGGCGGTCGACGAAGAACAGCAGCCGCAGATGGCGGCGCTTGCGGAACGCCGCCGCCGAACCCAGGAAGGTCAGCCAGACCATGGCGTCGACCTCCAGTTCCTCGGTGTAGGCCAGCGGCAGTTCCACCAGGTAGCGGGCGATGACGTTGGCCATCGCCAGGCAGGCCATCAGGGCCAGCAAAAGGGCGCCGAGTACTTCCTCGAGGTGCCCGGCGAGCCAGGTCAATCTACGGTTCATGCGGGACAATTCAATGGTGCCTCAGCACGGATGACATGCAGTGGTTTCCGAGATGATGATTATTGCCGTACGACTTTCCGTTCCACAAAAATGCATCCCGGACAACACCGGATAATATGTGCGATTTCTCCCGCATCTTCTCCACGATCACTATCTTCTCCGGGATCACTGTGCTGCGGCGATGGCCGCGGCGGCTTTGTTGACCAGTTCCGCGCCGATCTTTGCGGTCCATTCCTGCCGTACCGGCATGGTTTTCTCGATGAACGCCCGCCGTGTCGCCGTGTCCACCACCGTCACCTCCATGCCGTTTTCCCGCAGGGTTTCGAGAGCCGAGAGATCCGGCGCAATGAGGCCCTTACGCACTACCCCTCGCTGCTGCGTCGCCGCTT
>JAFGAM010000030.1 GCA_016933675.1 Candidatus Anaeroferrophillacea bacterium | reverse complement strand
TGTACCTCCCGTAAAGACCAACTATCGGAGGTACCGCATGGCACAGAAGTCGTTGAGTCGCCGGGGCCGGTTCTGGCGCAAGCATGTTCAGCAGTGGCAAAGATCGGATACCACCCAGATCCATTACTGCCAGGAGCACCACCTCTCGGTTGCGGCGTTTCGCTGGTGGCGACGGAAGCTGATGCCTGATCCGCCGGGAGGGGGTGGCCAGAAGCACTTGCCTGCCGCGGCGGTACCGACCTTCACCGAGATCCGGCTGCCCGAGGGCGGCGCGGCCGCGTATGCCTATGAGATCATCCTGCCCAATCGCACGCACCTGCGTCTGCGGCAGAACTTCGAGACCGAGGCGGTCGGCGCGTTGGTGTCTCTGTTGAGGACCCCATGCTGACGTGGGGGCGGGCGGTTCGGATCTTTGTCTGTGTGCCGCCCACGGACCTGCGCCGCGGCTTTGACGGGTTGGCCGCCACGGCCCAGACGGTGACTTGCCAGGACCCGTTGAGCGGCCACCTGTTCGTCTTTTTCAATCGGCGGCGCGATCGGGTCAAGATCCTGTACTGGGATGCGAGCGGCTACTGCCTGTGGTACAAACGCCTCGAAGCCGGGCGGTTTTCTCTGTCCGCCGTGGCGTCGGAGCAGGACACGGTGGAATGGGACCTGCCCCAGTTGACGTTGATTCTCGAAGGGATCGACCTGTCGGACAGTCATCGCCGGCGGCGGTACTGTCGCCCGGGGTCCCGCGGGGCGACGCGGGAGTAAAAAGATACAATAATTGTTTATTTTATCTAGTTTTGGGGTTGACACGCTGCGATCGCCAAGGTAGAGTGTCTGACATCATGGCCACCCCGACCCAGACTCCGGTTCCGCAGGTTTCCCCGATCACGGCCCAGACGCCGGTGTCCGAACTTCCCACGGATGTGGCCACGCTCCAAGGGATGGTCCGGCAACTGCTGGGGCAAGTCGATGAGAAGACCCGGGAGAACTTCGATCTGCAGTGTCAGTTGGACTGGCTGCGGCGGCAGTTGTTTGGCCGTAAATCCGAGAAGATGGATCCGAAGCAACGGTTGCTGTTTGCGGATCTCTTTGAGAAGCTCCAGCAGGAATTGGAGCAACGTCCCGCCCCCGAGAGCCCCGCGACGCCGGCCGCCGCGGCCCCGAAAGTCCCCGCGGCGAAGCGACCCTCGCGGCGCAACGGGCGGGTGCCGTTGCCGGCGGCACTGCCGCGGGTGCGGGAATACCATGATCCCGATCCCCGGCTGATCGAGAACATGCGGTGCATCGGCGAAGAG
>JAFGAM010000029.1 GCA_016933675.1 Candidatus Anaeroferrophillacea bacterium | reverse complement strand
GTGTCCACGTCCCAGCCCGGTTCGTCGGCCGCCGGCAAGGCGAGGGATAGATTCGTGTCTCCGAACACCCCGGCCCCGTCGGGGACCTCGATGGTCGGTACCCAGGCATCGTAGGTATCACTGCTCGGCTCGAGGGCGTTTCCGTCATCGTCGGTGATAAAGGTGTTCGCCAGAACCGTTACCGTTTCTCCCGCAGCCGTCAGCTCTGCCAGGGTCGGCAGCAGACCCACATCGTCCCCGGGAGTGCCGATATAGCCGGGCCAGACCGAGGCGGTGTCGGCCCGGTAGGCGGCCACATAGATGGTAAGGCCGTGAGTGCCCGAGGGGTTCTCGCCGTTGGTGTTGCCCCGGTAGAAGGTGGCTGGGGGAAGGGCGTCGGTGGCACCGTTGGGCAGCCGTCCGGAATAGCTGAAGTATCCTGTCACCTCCACGGTGGCGCCGCCGTCGACAATGTCACCGCCGTGCTCGGCCCCGGCGGAAAAGGTGGTTTCGGCCCGGCTGTTCTCGGCGGTGCAGTCGGCGATGGTGAACCCTGCGCCGGTGCCGATGTTCACCGGTTCGGAATAGCGCAGGTGATAATAGTTATGGGCATCGTAGATCCGGTCGGAAGCGGCTGCCAGGTGTTCCGCCAGCCCTGCCACCACGTTTACCAGGGCGGGGCGGCACTCGTCGGTGGCCCCGGTATAGACCGCGCCCCCGTTGGCAAAGTTGTAACTCTGCACCAGGTTATGGCCGTCGGCCTTGTACAACAGTCCTTTCAGGAAACTCAGGTCCGGTACAATGGGGTCCGGCATGGCGGGATAATTCCTGGCGACTCCCTGCCGGTCGGTGCTGTTCGTGTCCCCGGCGGATGAACCGGTGGCGTCGGTATTCCACTTGGTTCCGGTGGTCCGGAGATAGATCATCGTCTGGTCGGCGGCTGTTCCGCTTGTCGGGTTCGTGCAGAGAGCGTTGAGATACGCCCCGGTATAGCGAACCGGTGTTCCGTCGGTATTCAGCCAGAGACTTCCATGGTTCATGTCCGCCGATACGTAGGTAACGGCGTTCCAGATTTCATTATGACCGTTTTCCACCGGAGCTGAGAAGGTAACCCGGATTACGTTGTCGTATACCGTTTCCACGGAGGAGATAGTCAGAGCCGTGAAGTCCCAGTTTGTGTTTGTTCCGCCCGGAGCAGCGTCTGTCGCTTCCGCCGCCGCCACGGCGCTGCCGGTGGCATTGGAGGAGCCGACGGTACCGTTGAAAGCCGCCGCGTAGACGGCGCCGTAGGGCCAACCCGAGGGTACGTCGTAATCGAGACCGGTGGTATTATCGGCATTCCGGTTGTTCACCATCCAGGCGCCGGCATTCATGGTCGCCCCGTTCAGGTAAAAATTCCCCGAGGCGACCGTCAGGGTAAGGCTGCCGGTATCGGAGAACACCGAATCTAGGTTAGCCGCCGTTATATCCCCCACCGCTCCGCCGCCGGGATAGTAAAGGAGGCTCGCCTCTTCGGGATAGGCGAAGAAGGTGTTGCCGCCGAAGGTCACGTTTCGGTCCCCGTCGTTGGAACTGTAGAGACTGCCGTAGATGACGATGTCGCCGCTTCCCCCCTGGTCGGCGGTGATCGTCGCTCCGCCCAGGTCCAGGGTTCCCCGGTAGGCCACGAAACGCTCACAGTGGATCGTCGATCCGGTGGTGAGGGTTCGCAACGGGTCGAAATCCAGGTACACCTCGTCGAAGGTGATGCCGGTTCCCCCGGCGGCCATGGTGGAATTCCCCGTGACGGCGACAACCACCCCGGCCTCTTCGGAAACGGTACCGCTTTGGTAAACCTGAGCTCCGGAGGTCCGGTAGTCCCCGGTCCCCTGCAGGGTAACCCTTCCCCCGTCGGCGCCGTTGTCGGAAGCCGTGACGCTTACCGAGGCCGCGCCGTTCCCGCCGCTGCCGATGCCGTTTAAGGTAACGTCGTTGGCGGTAATGGTGATAACATCCAGAGGTGTAGTACCGCCGATAACGGTGGAAGAGGTCACATCCCCGGTGCCGGCGGTGACGTTGAGGTCAAAGGTGCCGTTGACGGTAGAACTAAAGGAAACGTCCCCGGTAAGGGCGCCGGTGTTGATTGCCACATCACCGCTTAAGGTGACCGCCCGGGTAAAGACAACGTTTCCGCCGTCCCCGGTGGTGGTCACATTACCCGCCGTGGTCAGCGTACCGGTCAGGGTACCGCCGAAGGTTACATTTCCGGTAGTGGTGGTAATGTCGCCGTCTACGCTCACGGTGGTCGTACCATCCGAATCGAGGGTCACCGATCCGGTGCTCGTACCCACCGCGGCGCTCAAAGCCACGGTGGAACCTGTGGAGTCGATATCCACCGCTCCGGCGCCGCCGGTTAAGGTGGCCGCCACGGTGACAGCCAAGGAGTGATTGATCACGATGCCCCCGGCTCCGCCGCTGGTATTGATAACCCCGCCGGTGTTGTCGAAGATCGTTCCCCGGCTGCTGAAACCCGTTGCCCCCGTCGTCGTTATTGCTCCATTTATGTCCACGGCTCCCGCCGCCGTCACCGAGCCGATGATCACGTTGGCCGCCGCC
>JAFGAM010000028.1 GCA_016933675.1 Candidatus Anaeroferrophillacea bacterium | reverse complement strand
GATTGCGCGTGCGCCACACCCGTCACGCTGACGAGCAGGAGGAATATGATAATCAGGTATTTCATTTCTGCCTCCTTACCAACTCACTTCGGATGTCTGGACCGTGGCAACCCAGCGGATCGTCTCGCCGTTGCCCTGTACCTGGGGGAGCAAGGCGTCGAGGGTGTCGCTGGCGAGGACCTGGACGTTCCAGGCCGCGTCGTCTTCACCCAGCACGGTGACGGTGGGCGTCCCAATCAAAGCTGTGACGCCGCCGACGTTCTCAATGACGCCCTCGATGCGGTAGCCGCCCGACTCGCCGGCCGCGGTGCGCCCGGAGATCAGGATGTCAAAAGTCACTGTGCGGCCGGAGGCGATGGTGAGCCGCTGGGTGCCGCCATTGCCATCCAGGAACAGATCGTGCCAGGCGCCGGCGGCCATGGCATATTCCCGCCGCAGCACATAGGTCGAGGCCTGGGCGTCGCCGGCGACGGCAAACTGGCCGCTGGCATGGGCCTGCTCGCCAAAGTGGGTGGCGCTGGCAGAAAAGCCCCCGGTCACGGCAGATCCATAGCCGCTGGCAATGTTCCCCCACCCCCCGGCGACCGTGGCATAATCACCGCCGGCCGTGTTGCTCCGCCCGCCGGCGACGGTTGAAATATAACCATCGGTGGAGTTCGTCGCACCCCCGCCGATGGCCGATTGAGTACCGCCGGCGGTATTGTTGGATCCCCCGGCGATGGTGGCGTAGTTGCCGGTGCCGGTGATTGTATTGATATAACCCGGTTCCCCGCCCCCGTTGATCGTAGCGCCGGACAACCCGGCAGCAATGGTGTTCCCGCTGTAGCCGCCGATGAGATTGGGGCCGGCGGCATTGGGGATAATCTGCAAGCCCCCCCCGGAGGTATCCACTGTCAGCAACACCCCCCCCGTGGCCCGCACAGCAAACTGATTCGCGGCGGTAGATTCATAATCCGCTGCGGTCGAGTCTGCCCAGACAAAGGCTCCCTGGTGAAGCGCCTTGGCCCGGCGCCCGGCGGCGAAGGAATAATTACCATTGGCGGTACTCCAGTCTCCTCCGCCGACGGTCGCATAATCGCCGCCGGCGGTGTTAGTGTTCCCTCCGCCAATGGTGGCATATTGACCGTTGGCGTTATTAGTGTATCCCCCGCCAACGGTAGCATAATTACCGCCGG
>JAFGAM010000027.1 GCA_016933675.1 Candidatus Anaeroferrophillacea bacterium | reverse complement strand
TTGTATTCGCTTTTATAACCCGCCGTCGCGACCGAGGGAATGGCCAGGGCCATGACAAGAAACGGTAGCAGGAAGGAAATGAGATGTTTTTTCATCACTGGTCTCCTTTTTTTCTAAAATTTGACTACCCGATATGGACACGCCGACGCACTGCATGTCAAGCCTCAGGAAATGACGTGCATCGCGGTGGCCTTGAAAGAGACGTTAAGCGGTAGTCCGGGGGTGATGCCGAGATCGAGAAACGCCTGGCGGGTGATGAGGGCGCAGAAGTCGGTTGCGTCACAGCGCACCGTAACCTCGTGGTGAAAGCCCTGGCCGGTGCTGCCGATAACGGTGCCGGCGAAGGAGTTGCGCATGCTGGAATGAAGGGTTCCGGGGCTGAGGATGATATCTTCGGGGCGGATGGCGACGTAGCCGCGACCGGTGGCGGGACCGCCGTCACCGAGAACCACGGTCAGCGCGCCGAGCCGGGCGCCGGCGGGCACGAACATTGCCGGAAACAGGTTCTTCATACCGACGAAGTCGGCGACGAAGGGGGTTGCCGGCCGCTGGAACAGGGCCTCGATGGTATCTTCCTGTTCGATCCGGCCGCGGTTGACGATGGCGCCGCGGTCGGCGAGGGTCAGGGCTTCGACGAAATCGTGGGTCACCATCAGCATGGTGACGCCGGTGGTGCGCTGGAGGCTCCGCAGATGCTCCCGCAGTTCGCCGCGGAAGCGCGGGTCCAGGGCCGCCAGGGGTTCGTCCAGCAGCAGCACCCGGGGGCACACCGCCAGCGCCCGGGCCAGCGCCACCCGCTGCTGCTCGCCGCCGCTCAGTGTCGCCGGGCGGCGGTGCAGGAGATCGCCGACGCGCAGCAGGTCGACCAGTCCGTCGATCTGCCGGCCGTCGGCGGCGTCGGGGTGATAGGGCAGACCGTAGCGGATGTTCGCCGCCACCGTGAGGTGGGGGAAAAGGGCGTAGTCCTGGTAGACGATGCCGATCCGGCGCTGTTCCGGGGGCAGGGCGCTGACGTCGCGACCGGCGATGCGGATGCGGCCTGCGGCCAGGGGCACGAGGCCGGCGACGGCCTCGAGGATCAGGGTCTTGCCGGCGCCGGTAGGTCCCATGAGGACGTAAAAGTCGCCTTCGCCGACGGTCAGCGAGACGTCATCGACGGCAAAACCCGGCAGCCGGATACCGACGTTATCGAGGGCGATCATGAGAGCAATGACACTGCATAAGTACGGTAGCCATGTGTAATACGGAGGGACCGGATATCCTCTGACCTGTTGATACACTTGAAGCGCCGCAAATCACCGGCGGTAAAAAGCAGAGCGACCAAGGAGCGGCGCTTTCTGCCGTCCGGGTGAATTTGCCTTTTCAGGCATATTTATAGCCACACCATTAGCTCACTTAATGCGGTATTCTGCCTTGCTCTCTATACTAATATTTTTCTTTCAGTAACTGAAATTGGATATGGGGCTTATCTATGTAGTTGGACGAAGCCGCTACGCGGCAGAAAAAACCCGATCTTGCCTTCCCGCGTACGTGCCCGCCCATAATTAACATGTTGTAATCTCA
>JAFGAM010000026.1 GCA_016933675.1 Candidatus Anaeroferrophillacea bacterium | reverse complement strand
GAGGTGTACACATTGGCGGTCCAGGTGCCGCCTGCAGCAAGGTCTATGGAGAATGTGGTGTTGTCGGTCACGTCAGTGATGGGGTTGTCGAACTGGTCGGCCGTCTGTGCCATGTATACCTGGGAACTGCCGGCGTTGATGGTGGCGCCGTCCGGCGAGATGATGATGTGGTGTACCGGGCCAGCGCTGACGGTCAGGCTGGCGGTATCGGTCAGGCCGCTGTAGCTGCCCGTGACGATCCAAGCACCGGCTTTCTCAGAGGTATAGACATTGGCGGCCCAGAGGCCGCCAGCCTCCAGATCTATCGAGAACACGGTGCTGCCCGTGACATCGCCGAGGGTGTTGTTGAACTCGTCGAAAGCCTCTGCAGCATAGGTCTGAGTGGTGCCTGCGGTGATGGTGTTGGTATCAGGTGAAACGACGATGTGGTGCAGCACGCCGGCGCTTACTGTCAGGCTGGCAGTGTCGATGAGGCCGCCGTAGTTGCCGCTGACGGTCCAGATGCCAGCCTTCTCCGAGGCATAAACATTGGCGATCCAGCTTCCGCCGGCAGCGACATCAATGGAGAAGGCAGTCGTTCCGGTAACGTCGGCGATAGGGTTGTTGAACTGGTCAAAGGACTGAGCAGTATAAGGCTGCAGACTACCGGCTGCGATGTTGGTGGTGTCGGGCGAAATGACGATGTGATGTACGGATCCGCCGCTGACAGTCAGGCTGGCGGTATCTGAGAGGGCGGAGTAGGTTCCGGTGACGGTCCAGGTGCCGGCGACGGCTGAGGTGTAGACATTGTCAAGCCAACTCCCGCCGGCGGCGGGGTCAATGGAGAAACCGGTCGTTCCGGTGATGTCGGCGATGGGGTTGTTGAACTGGTCGAAGGACTGAGCAGTGTAGGTCTGCGGATTGCCCGACACGATGGCCGCGCTGTCCGGCGAGATGACGATATGGTGCAGTGCGCCGGCGCTGACAGTCAGGCTGGCGGTATCTGAGAGGGCGGAGTAGGTCCCAGCGACGGTCCAGGTGCCGGCGAACTGGGAAGTATAGAGATTGGCAGCCCAGGTTCCGCCGGCGGCGCCATCTATGGAGAAACCAGTGCT
>JAFGAM010000025.1 GCA_016933675.1 Candidatus Anaeroferrophillacea bacterium | reverse complement strand
TCGTCTTCCTCGAAGATCTCATGGCCGCCAATCTCGACCTGCTCTTTCCGGGGCTTGAAGTGGTCGCGGCCCACCCTTTCCGCGTCACCCGAGACGCCGAGATCGAGATCTCCCTCGACCAGGCATCGGATCTCCTCACCGCAGTGGAGGAAAGCATCGAGAGCCGCCGGCTGGGCAGCCCCATCCGTTTCGAGGTGGACACGGCGATGCCGGATTCACTGGTCTCCCTCTTCACCAGCTACCTCGGCATGGACGCCAGTATGGTGTATCCCTTCAACGGCCCCCTGGGACTGGCAGATCTCTGGCAGCTGCTGGATGTCGACCGTCCCGATCTCAAGGACGTGCCATTTCTCGCCTATACCCCGTCCCCGCTGGGTGAGGACCGCGACATGTTCGCCGCCATCCGCCGGCAGGACTACGTCCTCTATCATCCCTACGACAGCTTCAATGTGACGGTCAACTTTCTGCGCCAGGCGGCGGCGGATCCCGACGTCCTGGCGATCAAGATCACCCTCTACCGCATCGACCGCAAATCGCCGATTATCGACGCCCTGCTCACCGCCAAGCAGAACGGCAAGGCGGTCGCCGCGCTGGTGGAGCTGAAGGCCAAGTTCGACGAGGAAAACAATATCATCTGGGCCCGGGCACTGGAAGAGGCGGGGGTTCACGTGGTCTACGGCCTTGTCGAACTCAAGGTACACAGCAAGGTGCTGCTGGTGGTACGCCGCGAGGGTGAGCGCATCACCCACTACTGCCACCTGAGTTCAGGCAACTACAACGCCGTCACCTCCCGGGTTTACGGCGACATTGCCTGCTTCACCGCCGACCCCGAGATCGGCGTCGACGTCGCCCGGCTGTTCAACGCCCTCACCGGCTACGCCCAGAATACCACCTACAAACACCTGCTGGTGGCGCCGGCCCACCTGCGTACGGAGATCATCGCCCGCGTCGACCGGGAGATCGCACAGCACGAAAAACACGGCAGCGGCTACCTCGCTTTCAAGCTCAACGGCCTGCTGGACAAATACGTCATCCAGGCGCTCTACCGCGCCTCCATGGCCGGCGTCCGCGTCGACCTCAACGTCCGCGGCCTCTGCGGCCTCCGCCCCGGCGTGCCCGGCGTGAGCGACAACATCATCGTCACCTCCATCGTCGGCCGCTTCCTCGAACACGGCCGGATCTACTATTTCCGCAACGGCGGCGACGAGGAGGTACTGATGGGTAGCGCCGACATGATGCCCCGCAACCTTAAAAACCGGGTGGAGATCCTCTTTCCGGTGCACGATGCGCGCCTCCGCCGGGCGATCATCGAACACATGCTTGCGGTCCATCTCGGCGACACCGTGAAGGCCAGAAAACTGCGCTCCGACGGCACCTACGAACCGGTGCAGCCGGAAAAGGGCCGGGAACCGCTCGACTCCCAGCAGTGGCTCGTAGAACACCGGGGCATCTGGCATGCGCTGGATGAGCCGGTGGAAATCGAATATGTGTGATGGGAGTCTGGAATCTGGGGTCTGGGGTCGAGAGTCGGAATTCGGAAGTCGGGAATCGGGAGTCGGGAGTCAGGAGTCAAAAAGGCACACCATGGATGATACCGGTACGCCAGTACATTTCCCCTCCGCGGCGGTCAACGACAAGCGGGAAGCGGCCGCCGACCGCGTGCTGGGGTTCATCGACGTCGGCTCCAACTCCATCCGCCTGATGATTGTCAGCCTGCAGCCGAACCATTCCTACAGCATCGTCCGCGAAGAGAAGGAGGCGGTCAGACTCGGCAAGACCGGCGCCGCCGACCACGGTCTGGAACCGGAGGCGATGGACCGGGCAATAATCGTCTGCCGCAAGTTCCGTGAGCTGGCCGAGGCCTTCGGCGCCGCCGAGATCCACGCCGCGGCCACCTCGGCTACCCGCGAGGCCCCGAATCAGGGAGAGTTTCTGCAGCGCCTGCGGCGCGAAGCGGGCCTGAACGTGCGGGTGATCTCCGGCCGCGAAGAAGCCCGGCTGATCTACCTCGGCGTTGCCGGCGGCGCCGCCATCGACAGTCGCACGGCACTGTTCATCGACATCGGCGGCGGCA
The DNA here is from genome assembly GCA_016933675.1 of Candidatus Anaeroferrophillacea bacterium. Classification (GTDB taxonomy): domain Bacteria; phylum Desulfobacterota; class Anaeroferrophillalia; order Anaeroferrophillales; family Anaeroferrophillaceae; genus JAFGAM01. The sequence continues at coordinate 6,625 of JAFGAM010000025.1, read as the reverse complement.
GCACCGAGATCATCATCGGCACCCAGCATACCTACCAGTATCTCGACAGCCTGGGACTCGGCGCCATCCGCCTGACCACCATGTTCCTCGCCGACGGCGGCCGCGATCCGGTGACCCCGGAAATCTACACCGGGATGAAACGCCACGTGAAGAGCAAGGTGCTGCGCAACGCCGGCCGCAGCCGCAAAACCGGCATCGATATGGCCTGGGGCAGTTCCGGCACCATTATCAACCTCGCCGAGATCGCCGCCCGCCTGTGCGGCCGTCCCGTCGACCGCCGGGGCCTGACCCTGAAGTTGAAGGATCTGCGCCGGGTCATGGAATTCCTGTGTACCCGACCGCTGGCCGAGCGCCAGAAGGCCCCCGGCATCAACCCCGAGCGTGCCGACATCCTCATTGCCGGCGGGGCGATCATCGAAACCATCATGGAGGAGTTCCAGCTCAAGAAGATGTATATCAGCGACCGGGCAATGCGCCACGGGATGCTGATCGACTATCTCGAGCGGCGCAACATGCTGCCCCAGCTCCAGGAGCTTTCCACCCGCGAGATGAGCGTCCTGCGCCTCGGGCGCTCCTGCGGCATCGACGAGGAGCATGCCGGCATCATCACCACGCTGGCACTGCAACTTTTCGACAGCGCCCGCGACCTCGGCCTGCACACCGCCGGCACCGCCGAACGGGAGCTGCTGACCCGCGCCGCCTTCCTCCACGATATCGGCAATTTCATCTCCTTTCGCGGCCACCATCTCCATTCCCACTACATCATCAGCAATGCCGAGCTGCTGGGTTTCGACCAGACCGAGGTCGCCATCATCGCCGCCATCGCCCGCTATCACCGCAAGAAGCTGCCGCGCCGCAAGAGCCGCACCCTGCAGAACCTCGACGCCGCCGGCCAGCAGACCGTCATCACCCTCTCCATGCTGCTGCGGCTGGCGGAGAAGCTTGATCGCGGTCACACCGGGCACATCGTCGGCGCCACCTTCACCGGCACCGATAACGGCGAGGTCGTCCTGTCGCTGGACGCCACCGGCAAGTGCGAACTGGAGATCTGGGGAGTCACTTCCTACGCCGGCGACTTCCGCCAGGTCTTCGGTAAATCGCTGCGGCTCGATCTGAAGAAAACGCCGCTCACCGGCACCGGACCCATCTGATCAGCGCGTCTGCCGGAAGCATCGGGGCAATCCGGCGGCGGCTTTGATTTTCCTCTGCGCGGTTGTGGGGATTCAAGGATTTCTGCGGCAGCGGAACTTTTCCGGCGACGGCTTTGATTTTCCCGTCCCCTGTGATATGTTTGTCGGCACCCGCAGGCGGATAAACACACGCTTCCCGCCGCCATCCCTGACCGCAGCGGGCGGCATGGCGGCGGGACACCACCGCCGGGGCATGGAGACCACATAGCCGTAGATTCGAACACCGCTCCGGGAGGACGGCATGGGCAAAACGATGTGCAAGGTAATCGACCGGAAGTACCTGAAGAAGAATCTCGACGATTATGTCCGGATGGTGAAAAAGAGCGGCTGGGTATGCATGAAATGCGGCCGCTTCGCCCCGGACAAAAAACTGCTTTGCGATGCCAAGGAAATCGACTGAAAAACCCCGCGGCGACAGCGCCGCGAAGCCGACCCCGGCCACCGGCCCGGTACCGGAATGGTTCTACCGCCAGTCGGCGGTGGTTCCGTACCGCCGTCGCGGCGGGAACCTGGAGATTTTACTGATCACCACCCGGTCGGGAAGGCACTGGAACATTCCCAAGGGAGTGGTGGATCCCGGCGAGTATCCCGCCGCCGCCGGCTGCCGCGAAGCCCTGGAAGAAGCGGGTGTCCGGGGCCGGCTGGATGAGGACTTTCGGGACCGCTATACCTATCCGAAATGGGACGGCACCTGTGTCGTCGAGGTTTTCGCCCTGGAGGTCACCGAGGAACTGGCGATCTGGGACGAACATGACCGGCGCCGGCGCCGCTGGATGACGGCGGAAAAAGCCGCCCGGCGGGTGAAACACGCAGCCCTGAGCCGGATCATCGCCCGCTTTGCCGCCGCGCCCGCCGACCACGGCCAGGCTTCACGTTCAGACTGAAACCATCGCCGCCGCCGCGTGGCCGCGGCATCCGGCCGGCATCACCAGCCTTCCGGATTCCCTGCGCCGCCGGCGCTCAACCCGAGACCACGGACTTTGTATCATGGAACCGGACCAACTGCACTTCCACGGCCCCCCGGAACTGGCGGCGTCCCTCGTCGAACTGCTGGAGCGCTCCTTCGCCGCCCGCATCGAGGAACGGCACCACGCCCGGGTACGCTGTCTCGACACCTTTGAATGGCTCCTGTACCACGCCGGCTGCACCCTGCAGCAGGAGGACCGCACCTTCCGGCTGTATCTGCCGCAGTCCGGGGGCGCCGCCCTCGCCGCCGTCGTCGGCCCGCGGCACCGGCCGCGTTTCTGGTGGGAGTTCCCCGAGGGGCCGTTCCGGGGTGCCCTGGCTCCGCTCATCGGCCTGCGGGCGCTGATACCGATCATGGATCTGGTGGCGGAGAGTACCACCTGGCAAATCGTCAACAAGGATGACAAGACCCTTGTACGCCTGCGACTGACGCTGGTGCAAACCGGGGAAGGAGAGGAAGCCCGGCAGGGGGTTCTGGCCGCCATCATGCCCCTGAGAGGCTACGACAAGGCCGCCGACCGGTTGCTGAAGGCCGTGGAGACCGTCGCCGGTTTGCGTCCGGCTGCCAGCCGGTTCGACGCCCTGCGGGCCATCACCGGCACCGCGCCTTCGACCTACTCCGCCAAACCCGCGCCGCCGCTGGTACCCGACCTGCCGGCGGTCGAGGCGATAAAGATCATCCTCCGCCAGCTGCTGGCGGTGATGCGCGCCAACGTCCCCGGCATTGTCGGCGACATCGACACCGAGTTCCTGCACGATTTCCGCGTCGCCGTACGCCGCACCCGGGCCGCCCTGGGGCAGATGAAGGGCGTCTTTACACCCACCGTCACGGAACATTTCCGGCAGGAATTCGCCCGGCTCGGCCAGCTGACCAACCGGATGCGGGATCTGGACGTCTATCTGCTGGCGGAAAACACCTTCCGTTCCCAGCTGCCGGAAACGCTTCGGCCCGGCCTCGACCCGCTCTTTCAGCGCCTCGCCCGCCAGCGCCGGGCCGAACTCCGGCGCCTGCGGGCCGCCTTCGCCGGGCCAGACTTTGACCGCCTGAGCGATGAGTGGAAGGCCTTCCTCACCGCCCCCCTGCCCGCCGGTGACGCAGGCGCCCCCAACCAGCGACAGCCCATCCAACCGTTGGCGGCGCGATTCATCCGCCGGCGCTTCAAGGCAATCATCGTCACCGGCGGCAAAATCACCCCCCGCAGCCCGGCTGCGGATATGCACCGCCTGCGGATCCAGTGCAAGAAGCTGCGCTACCTGCTGGAGTTTTTCACCGTCCTCTTTCCGCCGACGGAAATGAAGCAACTCATCAAACATCTGAAACAGCTCCAGGACAACCTCGGCGAGTTCAACGACTTGAGCGTGCAGCAGGAATACCTGCACCAGCACCTGGACGGCCTCAAGCCGACGGCACCGGACGCCGTTTTGCAGGCAGCGGCGCTTGGCGGCCTGCTCACCGGTATGGCGGCGCGCCGGCGGGAGGTACACGATCAGTTCGCCGCCGTCTTCGCCGATTTCAGCGGCGTGGAAACCACGGCACTCTTTTACACCCTGTTCGACCACCCGGGAGAGGTTTCGCCATGATCGTCATCGCGCTCTACAACATCAAGGGCGGCGTCGGCAAAACGGCGGCGGCGGTCAACCTGGCCTTCGAAGCCGCCCGCGACGGCAAAAAAACCCTGCTGGTCGACCTCGACCCCCAAGGTTCGGCATCCTATTATTTTCGCGTCCGACCGGCGAAAAAGCTCAAGGGCAAGCAGCTCGTCAGCGCCGACGACAAACTGGAAGCAGCCATCCGCGGCACCGACTACCCGCATCTCGACCTGCTGCCGGCGACCTTCTCCTTCCGCAAGCTCGACCAGCTCCTGGACGGCGCGAAACACTCCAAAACCCGGCTTGGCCACACCCTCGCCGCCTTCGGCGGCGACTACCACTACGTTATCCTCGACTGCCCACCCAACATCACCCTGGCCTCGGAAAACGTCTTCAACGCCGCCGACTGGATCGTCGTCCCCACCATCCCCACCACCCTGTCACTGAGAACCTGGGAACAATTGAACCGTTTCTTCGCCGACAAGCGCCTACCGGAAGGAAAACTGAGACCGTTTCTTTCCATGGCCGAGACCCGCAAGCGGATGCACCGCGAGGTGCTGGATGAGCTGCCGGAAACGGAGCCGCGGCTGCTGCCGACGGTGATCCCTTATCTTGCCGACATCGAGCAGATGGGTGAATACCGCGCCCCGGTTGCCGCCGCCCGGCCGCATTCGCGGGGCGGCCGCGCCTACCGGCAACTATGGCGGGACATCGAAGCGGTAATGGCGGAGGGCTGAAGGTCAAAAGTCGGCGCATTCATGGAGCCCGGTACATTCTCCCCGGAACATTTGAATTTCATGTTCATGTGTGACTACAGCCTGGCCATCAATATCCATTACGTTCATCATGGTGGGTCTCATGGTTTTCCTGCAGCCATTGCCGAATTGCACGTACGGCTCCCCCGGCCGTATTCGGCGACGGATAGGGGGGCCGGATCAACCGCGGGCGGACCAGCGGTCGGCGGCGGCATCGCGGCGCACCAGCCGGCGTTCCTCCAGCTCCCGCAGATGGTGCAGGATGGTGCAGCGTTCCCAGTAGCGGTAGAGTTTTTTCATGGTCCCGTCCAGGCGGCCGAGGGCATCGGGAGAATAGTAGAGGCCACTGCACGCCAGCTCGTCCACGGTCGCGGCGCCGCATTCGCGCAGCGCCGCGAGGATAAGCTCGCCGGTCCGGTCGATACCGGCGCGAATGGCCTTGAAATTGCCGGGATTTTCAGGAAAATGCGGCCGGCCATGACTGCCGAGCAGGACGTGGTTTTCCGGATCGTACAATGTTTCGGCCCGGTGGATTGATTCCCGGTAGGCGGCCAGATCGCAGTAGTCAAAACCGTACCAGGCGCCGAAGTCGTCGAGGCCGAGATCGGCGACGAGAAACACCTGCCGCACATCGCTGACCGCTCCCGCCAGGTAGCCGCAGTGGCCCGGTGCGTGACCCGGCAGATGCACCGACCGGATCGTAATACCGCCAATAGCAAACTGCGCTCCCGGGGTGAACTCCTCCACCGCCGACACCGGTTTGAGCCCCAGCACCTCACCCATGAAGTGCTTCATTTCTTCACGCTCCGATTTCGTCCTCATGCCGCCGGCGACCAGCAGCCGGTCGATATCCCGCAGGTAGGCGGCCTCCGGCGCCGGTGAGAGTATACGAATGCCCCGCGCCGCCGCGGCGTGGAGATGGTTGACGTGATCGAGGTGGGTATGGGTACTGAACACGGTACTGACGGGGCGGCCGTAATCGGCCTCCACCCGGTCGATTTCAGCGGCGGTGAGGTTGCCGTCGATAAGGACGATTTCCGCGCCGCAGTCAACCGCAAGCACATTGCATTTCCAGACCTCGCGGCGTTTAACCGCCAGCAGGGTCACCCACGGGGTCAATGGCTGGGCATGGAACATGGTAATAACCTTTCGGAAAAATCCGGAACCACGCTATCACGGTGAACAGAATTTCAACCTGCACGGCCGCCGCGTTTTCAATCCCCTGCACGAAAAAGACATTTGGGTCTCGCTGACGGGTTGATCCGGCCCGCCCCGCAACTACCGGGAAGCATGGTACATCAAAAAATAAACAACGTCCTCTCTTTTGCCCTTCCGTGTGTTCCTCACCTTGCTTTTACCTCGCAACTTCGGAATCAATATCATAATATGCAAGCAATTTCAAGATGATAGCTGACAAAACAGGCTGCACAAGAATATCTTCCGGGTTCCCGCCGTCGTGCTTCCGGGCGCCCGCCAGGTCGGCAAAACCACTCTCGCCGGAACGATCACCAATGGCCTGAACTCCACTTACTCGATCTCCCGAATCCCCGGAAGATTTACTGAAACTCAGTGACCCGAAAAGCTACCTGGAAAGGCATGGCGATAAGCGGGGTATCCTGGATGAGATCCAGCCCGCGCCCGACCTGTTGGCGGGGATGATGAATTTCCGGTCAGTAAAGATGTCGCGGTTATTTCACTGCCCAAAACCATGCCAAGGTTGCAGGCACCTTGAAAGAAAAAGGGGGCGTAGAAAGAGGTAGAGCAGAGAGCAGGTTTCGGCATTGGCAACGAGCCCCCCAGCCGGCAAGCACAAACTTTTACCCCATAAAAAACCCGGCGGGAGACACTGCCCCGCCGGGTTTTTTATGGGCCATATCTCCGCTTCGCGACGGATGACATGTCGCTGCCGGCGGGCGTCAGTTGCCCGCCTTCCACAGGCCGTGGATATTGCAGTATTCCCGCGCCGTTACCTGGTCGGCATCGATGGCGAAGAAGGCCTCCGGCGCCGCGCCGGGCTGCAACGCCTGGCGACAGATCCGGCCGTCGCCGGTAAGCAGCTCGATAAATTCGATGTAATGTTTCTGCTCCATCGGATGGGCGACGCTGCCGACCTTGACGCGGTAG
>JAFGAM010000004.1 GCA_016933675.1 Candidatus Anaeroferrophillacea bacterium | reverse complement strand
GCCAATAACGGGCTGGCGATGGCGCAGTCCGCCCTGCCGGCGGCGGCCATGTTCTGGCTGCTGTTCATCGGCTTTGCGGTCAAGCTGCCCATGTTCCCGCTCCACACCTGGCTCCCGGACGCCCATACCGACGCCCCCACCGCCGTCAGCGTGATGCTGGCCGGCGTCCTCATCAAGATGGGCGGCTACGGCATGCTCCGCACCGTCAGCATCTTCCCCGGCCCGGCACAGGAGTACGCGCAACTGCTCATCGTGCTGGCGCTGGTGGGCATCATCTACGGCGCGGCGGTGACCCTGGTACAGACCGATATCAAGCGGATGATTGCCTACAGCTCCATCAGCCACATGGGTTACGTGCTGCTCGGCATTTTCGCGTTCGGCACCATCAGCATGACCGGCGCGGCGCTCCAGATGTTCAGCCACGGCATCGTTACCGGCCTGCTCTTTGCGCTGGCCGGGCTGGTGATTCACAACATCAAGGTACGCGACCTGCGGCAGCTCGGCGGACTGGCAAAACAGGTTCCGGCCATCTGCCTGCTCTTCAGCATCGCGGGGCTGGCCTCGCTCGGCCTGCCGCTGACGAGCGGCTTCGCCGCTGAGTTCCTCGTCTTCCTCGGCGCGTACAACAGCACCGTCGTACCCGGCATGCAGGTCTACACCATCGTCGCCATCGCGGGGGTGGTGCTGACGGCGGGCTATATCCTCTGGATGCTCCAGCAGGCGTTCTTCGGCCCGGTCAAGGCGGAGTTCACCGGCGTCAAGGACGCGGACGGACTGGAAAAAGTATATTCATTCATCCTGGTGGCGGTCATTTTACTGGTCGGCATCTATCCGGCCGTCATGACGGATGTATTTAAACTCGGCGTCGAGCCCATCGCACGGCTCTTCGGCGGATAGGAAAAAGGAGCGGTCACTTTGAACCTGGACCTGTTTATACCGGAAATCATACTCGCCGCGACGGCCATACTGGTCATTGTGCTCGACCTGTTCGTCCGCTCATCCGCCGTGGTCCGGTATACGAGCATCGCCGGTCTGGCCGCGGCTGCCGGGGTCGCCATCGCCATGTGGGACGGAGGCGGTTCGGCTTTTGGCGGCATGCTGGCGGCAGATAACTTCGCCCTGTTCTTCAAGGTGTTCCTGGCCGGTACGGCCATTATCGTGATACTGGCCTCTGCTGATTACGCCGAGAAATTCAGCCGCTTCAAGGGCGAATACTACGCTCTCATTTTGCTTTCCACGCTGGGGATGACGCTAATGGCAGCCACCACCAGCCTCATTGCCATCTACGTCTCACTGGAACTGGCCAGCCTCGCCCTCTATGTCCTCGCCGGTTTCCTGCGGGACCGCGCCTCCGCTGAGGCTTCTTTGAAATACCTGCTGCTCGGAGCGGCGGCCTCGGCGATATTGCTCTACGGCTCGGCGCTCGTTTTCGGCGTGACGGGGACGATGGACCTCGGGGGCATCGCGACGGCCATCGGGACGCTGTCTCTTGCCGGCGTGGCGGACAATCCCGCCCTGCTGGCCGGCATCGTGCTGCTCATCGCCGGTTTCGGCTTCAAGGTTGCCGCCGTGCCATTCCATCTCTGGGTGCCGGACGTGTATGAAGGCGCACCGACCACCGTTTCCGCCTATCTTTCCGTGGCCAGCAAGGCAGCCGGCTTCGCCGTCCTGCTGAGGATATTTGCCACCGCCTTCGGCACTCCCGGCTGGCTCAGCGAAACATGGGGGCTCATCTTTGCCATCCTGGCGGCGGCCGGCATGATTGCCGGCAACACGGGAGCCATTCCGCAGACAAACATCAAGCGCATGCTCGGTTATTCCGGCATCGCCCAGGCCGGCTACCTGCTGGTAGGGCTGGCGACGCTGGGCTACGCCAGTTCGCTCGCCACCACCGGGCAAAGCGGCGTCCTGTTCTTCCTGTCAGCCTACGCCCTGAGCAACCTCGGCGCGTTCACGGCTATCATCATCATATCGAAAGGCGTCGGTTCCGACCTCATCGCCGACTACGCCGGGCTGGGCCGGCGTTCACCGCTGCTGGCCCTCGCCCTGACGCTCTGTCTCATCTCCCTCACCGGCATCCCGCCGGCGGTGGGCTTCATGGGCAAGTTCTACATCTTCAGCCATGCCGCCTCAAACGGCCTGCT
>JAFGAM010000024.1 GCA_016933675.1 Candidatus Anaeroferrophillacea bacterium | reverse complement strand
CAGTTGTCAAAAAGTTTGAAAAGGGATGGCACCGTAGCAGCTTCAGCTTCGAGGCGTCCTAACGTTGGGGGCTGAGGCGTATACAGAAAGCGCCTCGAATCATTCAGCTTGCAGTGCGACGATGACGGTCGAGTCGTTACGAGGCCATCAGTTGTAGAGCCCTGCGCTTTGCTGCGAATAGTGAATGTCATGCGGACATCCGCAACGCGGTGCCGGGTGCGGGTCATAAAGATAACCTCAGTGATGATGGTACCGTATACCTGCCAGTGACAGGCCGTTAGGCATGGCACAGATGGGCGATTCGTTAACCGTCCCGGCAGGGTCGCAGCGCGCATAACCTGAGGAAGACGTCGACACCATGCCCCGCATGGCGCCACAGGTCGCAGCGTAGCACAGAAGAAGTCGTTACAACGCCATCAGGGGGATATGCACCGCCGGACGAGTTCGACCCCTACGGAGGCTGAGATCAAAGGCTCTGAGCGAGTGGCCGGCCATGCGATGGATGTTCGGGTGCCAGGTTTATACCCGCACTCGCATGGGATGCCGGTGTTGTTGGCACGTTGTCACGGGGAATGCAAACTTCCATACCTGTCTGTGAAAAATCCTACTAACTGTTTGATGCTTCCCACATGGACATCCCGCCCGGTTGCTAATCACATATTTCTTGCTGTTCGGGGTCGAGATCGGCAACCGCGAGGCCGGCATGGTGAACATACTACCGTTTCAACTCCGGGCATACCGATCCGGCGGGACATCGTTGCCGGAACGGCTTGCGGGCGTCATCGTCGGGCGGGCAACCAGGGGCAGCGGCAGTCGGTTCCGGTTTCGATGGGGGATCAGGGCCCGCCACTTGCCGTAGGTGTCGATCGCTTTCCCATTCCTCAGATTCTAAACAGGTGGGTTATGGGCGCGACCTTGGTTATGAAACCGACGTTGTGACATTGTCGAAGTGCGTGTGGGGTATAGGGGTATATGATCCGCTTCCGCCCGGCAGGGAGGATCGTACACCTGAAGCACCTGTCACATCATGAACCGCCACTTCAAGCACTCCCGCAGTGGCGGAAGCAGCGGTTTGGTGGGCACTGTTTAGGCGGGTTCGGGTAAGACCGGGCTTTATTGATGAAAATAGTCAGGATGTTTTACAGGAGATCCGAGATGGAAAAAGAGAACAAAAAAATCAAGGTTCTCGTGGTTGGCAGCGAATCGGCTTACCACGATATCATCGGTAAGAGCCTTGAGGAAGAGTTTGAGGTTATTGGTGCTTTCAGTGATGATGAAGGTCTGGCCAAAGCAAGAACCGAGCGGCCCGATGCCATTGTCCTGGGATACCTTGAACCCCGGGGTACGTCATTTAAATTGCACAAGAAACTCCGTGGTGGCTGGTTAACCAAGCATACCCCCCTGCTGATTGTTGAAATCGGCAGCGCGGATATGTCCCAAAAAGGATGGACCAAACAGGAAGCGCTGGAAATGGATGCCGATGACTACATCACCATTTCTACGGAAGATTCGGCATCCATCTCGCGGTTGAAAGAATCCGTTGGATTAACCGAAAAAATATCCATCAGGATGAGTGAGCGGGAGAGCGTCCTCAAGGAAAAGTTGCTCGATCCCAACGATTTTTGTGTTACCTGGGAACAGATCCCCGGTCGTGGTGCGTTTGAGATGCAGCACGAAGAGGTCATTGATAATGTCGCCAAGGCAGCAGCCGGCGGCAAAATCGATGCAATCAGCGTCACCGACAACCCCGGCGGTAATCCGGCCTTGTCGACCGAAATGCTCTGTGTGCAAATCAAGAAAGCGGGTATGGAGCCGCTGGTGCACCTTGCCTGTCGGGATAAAAACCGCAGTGAGATCGAAAGCCTGCTTTGTGGTCTGGCTGCCGAGGGGGTCAAGAATATCCTCGTGCTGACCGGTGACTATTCCGGCAGTGATGCCTTTGAAGGCCTTGCCAAGCCGGTATTCGATTTGGATCCTCCCAATGTCCTGCGCCTGGTCGGCGAGATGAACAAGGGGCTGGAACACAAAGCGATGCGGAAAACCGTCAAACTGGCGGCTACCGATCTGTTTGCCGGTGCCTGTGTTTCGCCCTTTAAGAAGCTTGAATCTGAGTTGATGGGGCAATATGCCAAGCTTAAGAAAAAGATCGAAGGCGGGGCCAAGTTCATTATTACTCAGGTGGGCTACGATGCCCGTAAGTATCACGAACTGTTGACCTGGTTGCGGCTCAACAATTACAATATTCCGGTTCTGGTCAATATCTATGTGCTGCCGTATGGCGCGGCCCGATTTATGAATTCCAACGGCATTCCCGGCTGTGTGGTCACCGATAAGATGCTTGCCGACCTGGCAAGGGAAAAGGAAGCCGAGGACAAGGGCAAGGCCGGAATGCTGTTGCGTGCCGCCAAGATGTATGCTTATGCCAAGGGTATGGGTTATGCCGGGGCGCATATCGGCGGCCACGGTATTACCTACGAACAGGTCGAATACATCATCGACAAAGGGGAAGAGCTGGCGGCGAACTGGGAAAGTCTGGTTGCAGAGTTTGATTATCCGCAGGATGATGGGTTCTATCTGTTCGAAAAGGATGAAAAAACCGGTTTGAACACCGATGTATATGCGCCGCGGACGTCGAAGCCGGCGGTACCATTCAAATATCGCTTCACCCGGGTGGCGCATCACCTGCTATTTGAGGAGAAGAGCGCGATATTCAGGACTTTGAAACCTCTGGCGGCCAGCCTTGACAAGACCAGAGGTCCCAAGCATTTGTTCGAATTTTTTGAGCATATGTCCAAAGTCGCCTTGTTTAATTGCATGAATTGCGGGGATTGTGCGCTTTTTGATACGGCGTATGTCTGTCCCATGTCGCAATGTCCCAAGAATCAGCGGAACGGTCCCTGTGGCGGCAGTTACAACGGCTGGTGTGAGGTATATCCCAATGAGAAGAAATGCATCTGGGTGCAGGCCTATGACCGGCAGAAACCGTATGGTGAAGAGGGGAATATAGCCGCATATACGGTTCCTCCCTGCAACTGGAATCTCTGGCAGACCTCTTCATGGCTTAACTTTTACATGGGGCGGGATCATTCGGCGATCAGACTGGGGATCAAGCCGCCGCCACAAAAGGAAGCTCCGAAGAAGTAGCGCCAGTTTTCGCAGGTTGTTGATCACTGGAGATTTTGCTGAACGAATAAACCCTGCTGCATGCCTGGAGTGCTGTGGCAGGGTTTTTTTCCGGTTTTCCGAGCCAGGCAATCCAGGAGGCGGAAGGAACGGAATTGTATACCGTAGGTGCACCAGACAAAAACGGCGCCAATATCTTTGCATTGCTGGGCGATGAACGGGCCACGGAATCACCGGCACCGGCAGTGTATCATCAGTTGCTGGACCTGGCGGGATTAACCGGCAGTTACACTGCCTTCCCGGTAATCCCCGGAAACCTGGAGGCCGTCATTCATGGCCTGGGCGCGCTCAATATACGGGCGGCCAATATTGATGTCCCACTCCAGGAAACGATTATTCCACATCTTTTTGCGCTTTCCGAGGGCGCAAAAATCATCGGTTCGGTAAATGCCATTTTGCGCCATGGTTTGTATTACAAAGGCTACAATACCAATGCCCTGGGGCTGATGGATGCTCTGCAAGGGGTCGGCTGTAATGCCGGTAGCTGCAAATCCGTTCTGGTTTTCGGTGCCGGAGGGGCGGCCCGGGCGGCAGTGTTTCTTTTTCGCTGGCTGGGAGTGCCGGACGTTACCATCGCTGCCCGGCGTCTTGAGCAAGCTCAAGAGGTTGCGAATCATCTGGGCGGCGCCAAGCCGGTATCGCTGGACAGTCTTGCCGGTCAATCACTTTCTGCGCAGGTCATTATCAATGCCACCCCGGTCAGCGTCGGCGAAGAGAATCATGAAGCGATAATCGATCTGGTGCGATCTCTGGACTTTCGGGACCGCGGGATCGTGGTTGATTTCAATGCCGCGGTTCGTGATAGCGCCTGGCAGGAACTGGCCGGCCGGCTGGGGGTGCCGTTTATGCGGGGGGAGACCATACTGGTTCATCAGGCGCGGCATACCCTTGCCCTTTGGTGCGGGGTACAACTTCCCCCGGAGACCGAGAAAAAGATATCCTGGCCGAGGGTTTGACGGCATCGTCCCAAATCCGTCTTCGTTGTTGTGCCGATATCCGGGTTACTGCGGCGTGGCTCTTTGCGGATCTCTCATTCCGGGGGTCTTGCGTACAGTGAATCTCCAGCCGCTAATATACCATCCAGTTTACCCTGCCCCGGTAGTTGTTGCGGTTGCATCAGGCTTCAGAAAAGCAGGCTCGGTCCGGAGAGCAACGGCCGGTACCGGCGCGGAAGTTCCTTTGCGTGGCATGGCCATGCCGGGGCTATGCGGCATCGGCAGGCAGACGGACGGTGAAGCTGCTGCCCTGGTCTGGTTTGCTGACCACCGAAATGCTGCCGTTCAGCTTTTCAACCAGGCTTTTGACGATCGACAAACCCAGGCCGGTGCCGGTAATGTAACGGGTTTTATCATTCTTTACCCGATAAAATTTTTCAAAAATCTTTTCCAGTTTATCCGCTTCCATACCGAAGCCGTTGTCCGCAACGGTTACCTCAACCTGATTGTCCCGGATATTCAACCGCACGGCAATTACCCCACCCTCCTGGGTATACTTGATGGCGTTGGCAATCAGGTTGCCGAAAATACTCTCAAGTGCCGTCGGGTCGGCGGTAACCTTCGGCACCGGTGTATCGGGAAGTTCCAGCGTCAGGGTCTGGTTTCGTTCCTGGGCCTGAGTGCCGATAAAGTCAACGATGTTGTGGAGCAGTTCGGCCAGGCATACCGGGGTGGCGGCGTTGCCGACATTACCGGCCTCTATCCGGGAAAGATCAAGCAAATCGCCGATCAGGGAAATCAACCCCCGGGTTTTTTCACGTGCGCGCGACAGCATATAGTGGTCGGTGGTCGGTTTTTTCTCCACCATGACCAGTTGTTCGTGGATGGTTGAAAGGGGGGATCGCAGTTCATGAGAGACCTTGGCGACAAACTCCGATTTCAGTTGGTCAAGGGCTTTCAGGGCGGATATGTCAACGAGGATAATTACCGCGCCCAGGCAGTGATCGTCATCCGCGGCAATTGCCTGTCCTTTGGCCAGCAGATATCTGTTGTTCGGTAGGGCAAATTCGTATGATGGCGGTTCCAGTCGTTTTTTGCAGCCACCGCAGGACAATTCCCGTACCATGTGGCAGAATCCTTCGTCCTTGATGTAGTGCTCAATCTGCTTTCCCGGTTTCAGCTTGGCATCGAGACCGAGGTGCCAGAGAAACGCCGGGTTCATGAGCACGACGGTTCCCTCGGTATCGGTTACTACTACCCCGCTTGGCAGGGCCTCGACGATGGTCCGGATACGGCTTTTTTCGACGTCGAGATCAGCCAGGGTCCGCTGCCGGTCTTTTTCCAATTGCGCGGCTTCGTGGCGCAACTGAACCCGTTCATGGGCCCGCCGGACAACGATGCGCAGGTGGTCGGGGTCAAAGGGTTTGGGAATAAAATCGTAGGCCCCCATCTTCATTGCCTTGATGGCTGTTTCAACGGTGGCAAATCCGGTTATGACCACAACGATAATTTCATCATGGGTTTCTTTTATCTTCTCCAATACCTCCATTCCGTCCATGCCCGGCATCTTGAGATCCAGGAGAACGATGGCTACCGGGTCACTGTCGATGATCTGTAATCCGTCAATGCCGCGGGCGGCGGTGGAAACCCTGAATCCCATACGCGTCAATATCCGTTTCGAGCCGTCCCGCAGATCCTGCTCGTCATCAATTACCAAGATGTGCATGGGGTCGACTGTCTTATCCATTTTCGTCGCTGCCTTTCATGTTCTGGGTGGATAGCGGAAGGGTGACAATAAAGGTGGTTCCTTCTTCCGGTTTGCTTTTTACAATGATATTCCCGCCATGATTTTCAACAATGCCGTACACCATGCTTAGTCCCAGTCCGGTGCCTTTTCCTTCCTCTTTGGTGGTGAAGAAAGGGTCGAATATGTGGGGCAGCACTTCTTCGGGAATGCCGGTACCGGTATCCGTAATCTCGATCAGCAAACGATCGCCGTGGGACGGCAGCCAGCAGAATGGATATTCGAGCATCGGCGTGCTGATATCACCGGTGTATATCCCTTCGCCGGCTTCCGGCAGACGGGTGCTGATGGTTAGTGATCCTTTTTTCTCCATGGCGTCGACGGCATTGAGAATAATGTTCATCAGCATATGGTTGAGTTGCTGGGGATCGGCGTGGACCTGCGGCAGATTGTCGCCAAGGTTTTTGATGATGGTGATATTCTGGAAGATCGGCTGACTTTCCAGCAGGAACAAGGTCCGGGTGATTGCCCGGTTGATATCGCAGGGCTGCATGAACTGGCGTGTCTGGCGGGAAAATTCCAGTAGCTCCTTCACCGTATCGCGGCACCGCTCGGCGTCCCGCAGAATGCGTTGCAGGTCTTCGAGGATTTCTGCGGACAGATCATTTTCCTCCATTACCAGCTTGGTAAACAGGATAATGCCGCCGATTGGGTTGTTGAGCTGGTGTGCGACGCCGGCGGCCAGTTTGCCGAGTGAGGCCATTTTTTCCGATTGCAGGAGCTGTTGCTGGGTTTTTTCCAGTTCCTTTTCCATCTTGATGGTCTCCCGCAGATCGCGGAAAAAGCCGATGGTCGCCACTTCCTGGTCGTCTTTATAGACGATGGATGCATTTAGTCTTACGGGAATCGATTGGCCGTTTTTCCCCACGAGTTCCACGTGGTGCCCTTTCAGTTTCCCTTTACCGCCGTATGCTTCGCTCCGCAGTTTTTGCATGACATCCTTGGCCACATCCCGGTTGGCGTAAATATCGGTGACATGCAATTTTTCGAGGGCCTCCTCAATACCGTAGCCGAGAATCTCGGATACGGCTTTGTTGAATATAACCAGGCGGCCGGTTTTGTCGGCCGCGACCACTCCATCCACCGAGCTGAGCAACAGGTTGTGTAAAAAGGTGCTGGACTGATTCATCTGTTCTTCCAGCCAAACCTGAACCGGTAGGTCGAAGTCGACGACTACGAGGGCATCTATTTGATCATCCTTGAACAGGGGATAACTGAAAATACACGCCATTTTGCGCTGCGAGATATCGTGTTTACCGATGTAGGTGGGGATCCGTGTGCTGAGTGATTCCAGTACGGGGCAATGCTCACAGGGACCGTCAAGTCCTCTGAACTGTTCATAACAGCGCCTTCCATTAATTTCAATATCCTGGTTTATGAGTCCCTGCTCGTTTGCCGCCAGGATCCTGAAGTCGGGAGAGATGACGATTAATTTCCTTTTGAATGCATTGACCGCCCTGAAAAGAAAGTCCTGCTGTTCGCTGGTGATCTGCATGGCAGAAGCTCCCGAAGGTATTGTACGTTGATATGCCGCCCGTGAGGTATTCGGGATTGGTCCATCTCGGTAAATGTGTCGGTACGGCGACATTTGTCTGTATGTGCCCCGGATACGACGGAATGCGTTGGCATTGGCGCCGTTTCAGTTCCGCCGGGGTCATATCCGCCGGGTGAAGTAGTTGACCACAGAAGCGGAATCCTGCAGCCGGCTACCTGGCCCCGGGGTCTTGGTTCGTCTCGGGGCAGTCAAAGAATAAGACCACAAAGGTTGCCGGCAACAATCACTGCCCTGGTGGCAATACTAATTTTTTGCCCCGGGTTTTGCAAGAACCATATGTGCAGAACTTGCATGGCGCGGTTGGCAGGGCGGCAGATTCAGATCCGAAGCCCGCAAAGCCCCGGCGGGGGCAACCGTGGAGGAAGGAATACCGCCGGGTTTCTGGGTACTGTGCCGCGAAGGAGCCGGATTGCCCCCCCCGGCTGGCGGCCGGATTGCCATCAATTCATATCGGCAGACATGAAAAGCCGGATGTGCCCCTTTTCGCGGCGGCAGTGCCGGTCGGGTGTTTCGGATATACAGCACACAGTACACATTATGCCATAATCGGCATAATGATGCGGACCTCGGAGGATATTCCGGAAGCGCCGGTCCGGGGTGGGCTGCACGGCCGGCCGTCCCCGGTAGTTTGCGAATAATTACCGTTTACCTGCCATGATCAACCCTCAATAACCAAATATCTTAAAACAAATCAACGTTTACCCGAATCCGCATGAGCATGTTCCGCTACCATCGCACCCTCTCGATAGAGCCGATTGCTCCCGGTGGTCCGGATGTCCGCCACGGGTTGCTGCGTCCGCAGATTTCACTTGACAAAGTTATCATGCATCCATTATGGGTATTTTGAATAACGTATACAGGACTTTCATCCTTCTGGCAAGTTGGCGTTGTCGGTGGCGTGGGTTACTGGACGTTAGTGTTGATACCGGGGGCAGATTACGCCGCCGGGAACAAAGCGGGACGGGTGTCTGTCAGGCTCGTTTCGGCTTCAATTCGAGGGGGAAGTGCGGTTCTCCTTGTGAAATATGTATCTTTTTGTTTGATTCCTAGGGTGAGGAAGGTCAAATGAAGGCGGGAAGCAATCTTGAAAAAGTGTTGAAAGCAGGTCATTTTGCCTTTACCGGCGAAGTTGGACCGCCGCGCGGTGCCAATGTCGAGGCAATCAGGAAAAAGGCCGGTTTTTTGAAGGGAATGGTTGATATGGCCAATATGACCGACAACCAGACCGCCATGGTGCGCATGTCAAGCTGGGCCGGATCGTTGATTCTGCTGCAGGAGGGCATTGAGCCGAACTACCAGATGGTTTGTCGGGACCGGAACCGGATTGCGATGCAGAGTGATATCCTCGGGGCTTATGCCCATGGGATTCGCAACATTCTGTGTCTGTCGGGTGACCACCAGCAGTTCGGGGATCATCCCAAGGCCAAGGGCGTTTATGACATCGATTCGATTCAGTTGATCAGCGTAGTAAAAAAAATGCGGGATGAGGAAACATTTCTTGGTGGTGATACCCTCGACGTGGCCCCGCGAATGTTTATCGGTGCGGCGGCAAACCCGTTTGGGGTACCGTTTGAATGGCGGGTTCATCGGCTGGCCAAGAAAGTCGCCGCCGGGGCTGACTTTATCCAGACCCAGTGTATCTTCAATATGGCGCGGATGCGCGAGTGGGTACATCAGGCAAACGATATGGGGCTGACGGAGAAGGTCTACATTCTTGCCGGAGTTACCCCGATGAAGAGCATCGGTATGGCAAAATACATGAAAAGCAATGTTCCTGGCATCGATGTGCCCGATGAAATCATTACCAGATTGCAGGGCGTCGAGAAGAAGCTGGTGGCCGATGAGGGGATCAAGATCGCCTGCGAGCAGATCGAGGAGTTCAAGGAGATGAAAGGGGTGGCCGGTGTCCACCTGATGCCCATTGAATGGGAACACCGGGTGCCGGAAATTGCCGAACGGGCCAAGGTGCTGCCCCGACCTCAGGTATAAGGAAGCAATTCGGCGGTAAGGTTTTGCTGGCGTTGGCACAGGAGATATTGTCATGTATGATGTGTACGGTTTCATTCGGGGGCCGATGGTGTGGCTCTCATTTGCCATATTCTTCGGCGGCCTGTTGTATCAGGCCAGGCAGTTTTATGTCTTAACCATGGAGACATCCCTTCCCCGTCCGCCGGCAAGTGTGACGGGGCTGGCCAAAGGGGCCGTCAAGCGCAGCTCGTTCGATCCCCGGACGATGCTTTTTGCTTCTGCACACCCGGTATTGGCGGTGATCACAACGGCGTTCCACGCCTGTATTATAATCCTTCCCGTTTTTTTGCTGGCCCACAACGTGCTCCTTTTCGAATCCTTTGGTTTCAGCCTCTTCGTTTTCCCGGAGCCGGTTGCCGGCCTGATGACCTGGTTGGTAATTTTTTGCGGGATCTTCTTTCTGCTGCGGCGGATCCTTTTTGATCACGTGCGGGCAATCTCCACCCCTTACGATTACGCGATTCTGCTGATAGTCATAGCTCCTTTTCTCACCGGCTATCTTGCCACGCGCCAGTGGTTCGGTTACGAATCGATACTGGTACTTCACATTCTGGCAGGAGAACTCATGCTGGTTGCCATTCCCTTTACGAAACTGAAGCATGGATTGCTGTTTTTCTTTTACCGCTACCTGATGCATTATGAGCACACCTTGGGGCGGGGGAGTAGAACATGGTCCGGCACGACATTGCACAAACGGGGGAACGCCAATGCCTGATGTGGAAAAAAATACTGTTGATACCGCAGCGATCGCCACTATGCTGCAAAGTAAAGATGCTGAAATGAAACGGATATTGAACTATTGTGTCCGATGCGGCATCTGCGCTGAAAGCTGCTTCCTCTACATGGCCCACAAGGGGGATCCGCAATATATGCCGTCTTATAAAGTTATCAATTCCCTGGGGATACTCTACAAGAAAAAGGGCAACGTGGATAAGTCGTTTTTCGAGGGGATAAAGGGGTTGGTGTGGCGGAATTGTGTGTTGTGTCACCGGTGCTACTGCCCTATTGGTATAGATATTCCGCGCATGATCGATTTTACTCGCAGCATCTGTCGCTCCCAGGGGGTTTATCCCGACCATGATGGTGGGGAGAGCTGGCTGTAAGGATTATAGAGAGAAAGATGATGATGAAAAAAAGATATCTGGCAGGCTGGTTGCTCGGTGCTGTGCTGGTTGTCGCCGTGGTATTGCCGGTTGCGGCCCAGCCGGAAAGTATACTGCTCAACAATGAGCAGTATTTTGTCAAAAAGAAGCGCCCCCCGGTTGCGTTTCCCCATGCTGTGCATATGGATGTTCTTGCCTGCACCGATTGTCATCATCGGTATGAAAAGGGTGAAAACGTCCTGAATGAAGATGCGCTGGAAGAGGGGAATCCCGAGATTCGCTGCGGCAATTGCCATAACCTTAACAATCGTTATGGGTTGCAGCAGGCTTTTCACGCTTCATGTACCGGATGTCACCGGCAGATGGTCGTTGACGGCAGCAAGAAGACCGGCCCGCGCACGTGTGGCGGATGTCACGCGCTCAAGTAGCATTGGCGCCTGCTGGTCGGTGCCGGAAGCTACGCTGAGAGGAGCACGGTTTACCGGACAACGGGTTGGTATACCTGATGGTGACGTGCGCGGAGTGGGGAATCGCTGTGGTGGGCAGGCGGGCAGGAATGGCACCGGGGAACGACACGGAATTTTCTGATATTGGTGGTAGAGTTATGAGCGGAGGACGAAGTGATTATCGCTGAGAGAAAGCCCTTGGATGAAATCAAAGAGATGGTAAAAGATTACCGTAAGGTGTTGAACGTCGGGTGTGGAGGGTGTACATCGATCTGCCTGGCGGGGGGGCAGAAAGAGGTGATGATCCTCAACCGTGATTTGAAGGAGCAGCTGCTGGGTGAAGGTTACAGCCCGGTGTTGGATGGTTTCGTGATCGAGCGGCAATGCAACTACGATTTTTTCGATGAGCTCGATAATATGGTAGGCGGGTATGATGCGGTCTTGTCGATGGCCTGCGGAGTCGGGGTGCAGTTCATGGCTGAACGTTATCCTGAAACCCCGGTTTTCCCGGCGCTCAACACGGTTTTTTGCGGGGCCGACCGGAATATCGGCTGGTTTGAGGAAAACTGCCGCACCTGCGGAGAATGCGTACTGGCGGAAACCGGCGGAATCTGTCCGGTAACCAGATGTGCCAAAGGGCTTTTTAACGGACCCTGCGGTGGTACCCGGCTGGACGGTACCTGCGAAGTGGATAAGGACACCCCTTGTGCCTGGTATGAAATTTACCACCGTTTGCAGGCCCAGGGGAGGCTCGGTAATATTCTTACCGTTAAACCGCCGAGGCAGTGGCAGAATCAGACGCGCCGCAGCCTGGTTCAGGAGGACTACAAGCAGCGGTATGCCGGATAATCCTTGTTGAGACCTCCGATTCCGTACCCCGGGAACGGCGAGCAGCAAGGTGGTTTGGTATTGAAGGCCGGCGTTTTTGAAACGCCGGCCTTGTTGATTGCTTCGTAACCGTTCCGTCTTTTTCGTTGTGCGGCAACCTGTCGCCGCTTTCATCGGGTTTTGACCGTCTTGAGCCCGGTGATGCTGCCGCGGTGCCCGGTTTTTAATGCCGTCCCGCCGCGGTCACGGGATCATCGGGCAGTGGCGAAGGCAGCATGCTTTGCCATTCGCTGGCCGGATTCCGGCAGGTAAACCGTCACGGAGTCAGTGGTCAGGCGCCGGCGGGTCGGTTTCACCCGCAGTGCCGGCGAGCGCCAGGCCGCGGTAGATCTGGTCGAGGATACCGTTGATGAAGGCGCCGGATTCACGGTCGCCGAAGCGTTTGCCGATCTCGATGGCCTCGTTGATGGTCACCTTGGGAGGTATGTCCTCGCAGTGGAGCAGTTCGAATACCGCCAGGCGCAGGATGTTGCGGTCGACGTAGGACATACGGCTGAGCTTCCAATTATGGGAACAGGCACTGATGCGGGCGTCGATATCCCGGCGGTGGGCGATTACTCCGAGGGCCAGGCGGTTGGCGAACTCCCGCGCCTCCGGTGGTTCGCCGAAATTCTCCCAGTACCGGTGCATGGTCGCGCGGTAGTCACTTTCCCCCGTGATCTCCAGCATGTAGAGCATCTGTAGGGCCTGTTCCCGAGCCTTGCGGCGGACACTGGACATGGACATGATGTCGGCAACCGTGCTTGGCGGCGCGGGGTCAGGGAATCTGGCGCAGCAGATCGATGGTTTCCAGCAGCGTCACGGCGGCGTCCCAGCCCTTGTTGCCTGCCTTCGAGCCGGCTCGTTCCACCGCCTGCTCGATGGTGTCGGTGGTCAGTATCCCGAAGGCGATGGGTACCCCGGTTTCCAGCGAGGTCTGGGCGATGCCCTTGCTCACCTCGGCGGCGACGTAGTCGAAGTGGGGGGTGGCGCCGCGGATCACCGCGCCGAGGCAGATGACCCCGTCCACCGCCCCTGAAGCGGCGATCTTCTTCGCCACCAGGGGGATCTCAAAGGCCCCGGGAAGCCGGTAGACGGTGCAGTTGTCGGCGGCGACGCCGTGGCGGTTGAGGGCGTCGAGGGCGCCGTCCAGCAGTCTCTCGGTGATGAAGCTGTTGAAGCGGCTGACCACCAGGCCGATACGGCACTGATCGCCGCGGTTGAGGACCCCTTCCCGGTACTGTGTCATGCCGTTACCTTTTCCTTCTCCCCGGATCGGTCTTCCCCGGGTTGCCGGTTGATGCTGGTGAGCAGGTGCCCCATCTTTTCGCACTTGGTCTTCATGTAGTCGTAATTGATGTCGTTGGGTTCGATCTCCATCGGCACCCGTTCCACCACCTCGATGCCGTAGCCCTGCAGGCCGACGATCTTCTTCGGGTTGTTGGTCAGCAGGCGGATGCGGTGCAGGCCGAGATCGGCGAGGATCTGGGCGCCAATGCCGTAGTCCCGCAGGTCGGGGGCGAATCCCAGTTCCTCGTTGGCCTCCACCGTGTCGCGGCCGTGTTCCTGCAGGCAGTAAGCGCGGAGTTTGTTCACCAGGCCGATGCCGCGGCCTTCCTGGCGCATGTAGAGGATAACCCCGCGGCCCTCGGCCTCGATCATCTCCATCGCCTTGTGGAGCTGGTCGGCGCAGTCGCAGCGCAGGGAGCCCAGTGTGTCGCCGGTGAAGCACTCGGAATGCACCCGGACCAGCACCGGCTTACCGTTGTCCACCTCTCCCTTGACCAGGGCGACATGGTCCAGCCGGTCGATCTGGTTCTCGTAGACGATAATCGCGAAGGTGCCGAAGCGGGTGGGCAGGTTGGCCTTCACCGCCTTGCGCACGAGGGACTCGGTGCGCATGCGGTACTCGATGAGATCGGCGATGGTGATGATTTTGAGTTCGTGTTCCTCGGCGAAGATCTTGAGCTGCGGCAGCCGGGACATGGTGCCGTCCTCATTCATGATCTCGCAAATGACGCCGCTGGGCTTGAGGCCGGCGAGACGAGCGAGGTCCACCGAGCCCTCGGTCTGGCCGGTGCGCACCAGTACGCCGCCCTTGCGTGCCCGTAAAGGGAAGATGTGTCCGGGGCGTACCAGATCGTGGGGCCCGGCGGCATCGTCGATGGCGGTGAGAATGGTTTTTGCCCGGTCGGCGGCGGAGATGCCGGTGGAGATACCGCGTCGGGCCTCGATGGAGACGGTGAACGCGGTCTGGAAACGGGAGGTGTTCTCCGGCACCATGGGCGGCAGGTTGAGGTAGTCGGCGCGTTCCTCGGTTAGGGTCAGGCAGATGAGGCCGCGGCCGTTGCGGGCCATGAAGTTGACCGCCTCCGGCGTCGTCTTCTCCGCCGCGAGGACGAGGTCGCCCTCGTTTTCCCGGTCTTCGTCATCCACCAGGATGACCATTTTACCGGCCTTGATGTCTTTCAGTGCTTCTTCGATCTTCGCGATAACCATGTCAGTCTCTGTAATCCGTGGTCTGGAATTGACGGGTATGTTCCGGCGGCCGTCTGCGACCTTAGGCGAAGCCGTGGCGCCGGAGCAAATCGATGTCCACCGCCGATGACGTCGTATCCGATCTTTCCCCGGGTTGCTCAAGGGTGAAGCGGTGGAGGTACTTGGCGACCATGTCGTTCTCGAGATTGACCCGGTCGCCGGGGACGCGGTGCTTCAGGATGGTCAGGTCGAGGGTGTGAGGGATGACGGCAACGGAAAAACCTCGGGGATCGCAGCGGGCGACGGTAAGGCTGATGCCGTCGACGGCGATGGAGCCCTTTTCCACCAGTAGCCGGGTGACGACCGGCGGCGCGGTGATGGTGAAGATGACGGCGTTGCCGTCACGCCGGCGTTCACCGACGGTGCCGATGGCGTCGATATGCCCGGAGACCAGGTGCCCGCCGAAACGACCATCGGCGGGCATCGCCCGCTCCAGGTTCACCGGGCTGCCGGTGACCAGTGCCCCGATGTTGGAGCGACTCATGGTTTCCGGCGAGACGTCGAAGCTGATGACCCCGCCGCTGTGGATGGCGGTTACCGTGAGACAGACGCCGTTGACGGCGACGCTGTCGCCCGGTTTGCAGTCGTCGCGGATCAGCATCGCCCGCAACTCCAGTGAGCCGCCGCCGGGCGCCGGCGAGGTGATGGTCCCGATCTCTTCGATAATGCCAGTGAACATGAATATGTTTCCGCTGAGCCGTTGAAATCCCGTTATCAATAGTCATTTCAGCCGGTAGAGTCAAGGGAATTCAGAATTCAGGAGACGGGAAACGGGAGACAGACGTGAGGAGGGCGCAGAATGGGGCAGGCCGAGGTACAATGAGGCCGGCGGAGGGAGCGGCGCAATTGTGATGGAATTCGGAGATCATGGACTCGCAAAATATTGCGTCAGGTGTCAATCCCGTGCCGACGGGAATTCATGACTGATGGAATCCACCGGGCTCCTGCTATCGTGGTAATAACGGTAATTGATCAAAACAGGCTTATTGCGAAATCAATGATGATGCCGGCATCGTAACCACTGCCGCAATGTGCCCAAGGGGGGTGACGCCGTAATGGCTTCCGATTCGGGGTGTTTCGTTAATCTGTGGATGGCAGTGTGCTTAGCCGGAGGTTGAACGGCCAGATTGTGATGCGCAACGAGGAAGATGGAGTTGTTACGAAGTCATGAATTCTGGCTTGTGGTGGCGCTTTCCTTTATGGTAGGACATACCGCAACGGGTGGTCCCCGGGCGCCGCGTGAGAATCCAACCGCACCGGCTGTTTGTGCTGGCGGACGGCAACCCGGAGCGGAGTCTTATCCCCGGCACCTGATACCTCAGCCTTTAACCCTATAGTTTTTATACCTGATTTTCGCATGTCCGACATCATCCTCACCGCCGAAGAGATTGCCGTCCTCAACCGGCGCCTGGCCGCCGAGATCGCCGCCGACCTGCCATTGACCGGGCCGGAGAGCGGGCTGACGGTGATCGGCCTGCTGAAGGGCTGCCAGCCTTTCATGGCCGATCTGTGCCGCTGCCTCTGGCACGAAGGGGTGGCGCTGAAAATCGAGTACCTGCGGGCGAAGAGTTACGCCGGTACCTGTTCAACGGGGCAAGTCGCGCTGGAATTCGATCTGCTGAAGGGCCTGACCGGTGACCAGTCCCGGCGCGAGCCGCCGACCGGTCCGATGTTGCTGGTGGACGATATGTTCGATACCGGCCTGACGCTCAAAACCGTCGCCGCCGAGCTGCAGCGGCGGTACGGCGGTCAGGTGCGCACCTGTGTTCTGTTAAGGAAGGAAACCCATCCGGATGAATTCGGCCTGATTACCTACTGCGGCGCCGTCATTCCCGACCGCTTCGTCGTCGGCTACGGTCTTGACTGTGACGAACGCTACCGGGAACTTCCTCATATCATTACCCTGCCGGGCGAGGAGTGACATGCCCCATAGACTGGAAATCTTCTACCGCGATTCCGGGCTCGACACCCGCGGCGGTGCTCTGGCCGGGCGTCTCGGATGCCTCGGAGCCGCTGCCGGTCTCGAAGCCGTGTACCTTTCCGAGGTCTATACCCTGGAGGCGGACTATGCCCGCGCAGAGCTCGAAGCCGTCGCCGCGCTGCTGGCGAACCCGGTGGTGCACGATTGTCTCATCGACGAGCCGCGGCGGCTGCCGGTATTTGCCTGGGCGGTGGAGGTGGGTTTTCTCCCCGGGGTGACCGACAACGTCGCCCATACCGCGGCGGAAACCATTGCCGATGCCTGGAACCGGCCGGCGACGCCGGAGGGGGGGGTGTATTCCAGCCGCGTCTATTATCTCGCCGGCCGGCTGGATGAAACCGCCGCCCGTACCCTTGCCGGGCAGCTGGCCAATCCGCTCATCCAGCGCATCACGGTGCTGTCGGCGGCTGCATATGCCGCCGCCGGCGGCCTGCCGACGGTGATTCCCCGGGTGCGCCTTGACGCCGGGCCGATGGTGACCGGGGTGGATCTGGAGCTTTCCCCCGCAGAGCTGGCGGCGCTGGGCCGCGAAGGGGTTCTTGACCATCTGGATGATGCCGGGCGTCCGGTGCGCCGCGGTCCTCTGGCCCTGGAGCTCGACTGCCTGCGGGCTATCGCGGCTTACTTCCGCGAAATTGAGGGGCGTAACCCCACCGACGTGGAGCTGGAATCCATCGCCCAGACCTGGTCGGAGCACTGCAAGCACACTATCTTCGCCGCCGCCATCGGCGACGTCGCCGACGGCCTCTACCACCGCTACATCAAGGGTGCGACGCGGGAGATACGCCGGCGCCGCGGCGCCGGCGATATCTGCGTCTCGGTGTTCGTCGACAACGCCGGGGCCATTGTATTCGACGACGATTACCTTATTACCGACAAGGTCGAGACCCACAATTCGCCCTCGGCCCTCGATCCCTTCGGCGGCGCCATCACCGGCATTGTCGGCGTGAATCGCGACGCCATGGGGTTCGGCCTCGGTGCCAAACCGGTGCTCAACCGCTACGGTTTCTGCTTCGCCGATCCGCGTGATGATGAGCCGCTCTTCCGCTCGCCGGGGCGTGAAAACCGGACCCTGTCGCCGCGGCAGATCATGGACGGGGTGATCGAGGGGGTGCGGGTCGGGGGTAATTGCTCCGGCATCCCCACCACCCAGGGATTCATGTATTTTCACCCGCGTTTCAAGGGCAAACCGCTGGTATTCGTCGGCACCCTGGGTTTCATTCCCCGGGAGACCGCCGGCCGGCCAAGCCACGAGAAGGCCGCCATGCCCGGCGATCTCGTCGTTATGACCGGCGGCCGGGTGGGGCTCGACGGCATCCATGGCGCCACCTTCTCCTCCGAGGCCCTCACCGCCGGCAGCCCCGCCACTGCGGTGCAGATCGGTGACCCCATTACCCAGAAGAAGATGTCCGACTGCCTCGTCAAGGAGGCCCGCGACCGCTGTCTCTATCGCAGTATCACCGACAACGGCGCCGGCGGGCTGTCCTGCTCGGTGGCCGAGATGGCGCGTGAATGCGGCGGCTGCGAGGTGGAGCTGGACCGCGTGCCGACCAAGTACCCCGGTATGGCCCCGTGGCAGATCTGGATCAGCGAATCTCAGGAGCGTATGACCCTGGCGGTGCCGCCGGAGAAGTGGGACGAGCTGCGCGACCTCCTGGCATCCCGTGGCGTCGAGGCGACGGCAATCGGCCGCTTCACCGCCGCCGGCCGCTGCCGTGTGCTCTGGGAGGGGCGCCCGGTGATGGACATGGAGCTCGATTTTCTTCACCACGGCCTGCCGGCGCGCCACCTCCTCATCCGGGAGCCGGCGGCGGCGCCGCCGCCGGTCGAACTGGATCCGACGATGCCCCCGGTCGACCTGTTACCGGCACTCCTGGGCCGCCTCAACCTCGCCTCTCAGGCCTTTGTCAGCACCCAGTACGATTATGAGGTCCAGGGCGGTACCGTGGTCAAACCTCTGGCGGGGCACAACGGCATCGACAATTTTGCCACCGTCATCCGGCCGCGGCTCGATTCGGCCCGCGGTGTTGCCGTGACCCAGGCGCTGTACCCGACCTACACCGAGCTGGATCCCTACGCCATGGCGGCGGCAACCATCGACACCGCTGTGCGTCGGCTCCTGGCGGCGGGCTGCCCGCTGGAACACATCGCCCTGCTGGACAATTTCTGCTGGTGTTCGTCCACCGATCCCGAACGCCTCTGGCAGCTCAAGGAGTGTGCCCGTGCCTGTTACGACACTGCGGTGGCCTTCGGCGCCCCCTTCATCTCCGGCAAGGACAGCATGTTCAACGATTTCTCCGGCTTCGATGCAGATGGCCGGCCGGTGCGTATCTCGGTACCGCCGACGCTGCTTATCTCCGGCCTCGGGGTGGTGCCTGACGTGGTTCGGGTGCGGCCGCCGGGGTTTCAGCGGGAGGAGGACGAGATCTTTCTTTGCGGTCCCCCGGCGGCCGAAGAACTGGGCGGCGCCGAGGGGTTCGAGCTGTTGAAAGAGCGCTGCCTTGGCCGTGGTGCCGGCACCGTGCCCCGGGTGGATTCCGCTCGGCTGCTGCCCTTCTATCGCCGGATGGAAACCCTGCTTGCTGACGGGCGCCTGCGATCCATCCTGCCGCTTGCCACCGGCGGTCTGGCCGCGGCCCTGGGGCTGGCGGTGATGGCCGATGGTTGCGGCGCCCGGGTGTGCCTGACCGGGAAGGTGGCGCCGGGTATCGAACTGCTGACTGAGACTATGGGTCGATTCCTGGTGTCCGTGGCGCCGGCGGAGGCGGCGGCGGTGATGGCAGAAATCGGCAGCGAGTTTGCCGTTCGTCTCGGTATGGTCACCGGCGATGCCCGCCTGGCGGTGGAATCGGCGGCGGGCGATATCGTTGCCGACCACGCCGTGGTGGAGTTGCTGGCGGCTTACCGGGCGACCTTCGCCGGATATTAGGGCGGCGGTGTCAGGAGGGGGAAGGTAGATGCTGAAATAACTGGCCGCGGCGTTCTGTCGCCAGTCTTCTTCCACGTAACCGAACGCTAATCACCTGATTTTATGTGGTTACAGGTTTTGGTTCTTGACCTGAGACCGCGATACGTACAAAGCCACTTGATGATCATCGACTGCCGCAGGCAGTGTGGGGCGCCGACGCCTGAATTCTTATCTGAACGAGGTTTTTTTCGTGTCTATCCCCCTGGTACTGGTACTTACCGGCTATGGCATCAACTGCGAGGAGGAGACGGCGTTTGCCTTTGAGCGTTGTGGCGCCCGTGCCCGCGTGATGCATGTCAATGATCTCATCGCGGCGCCCCGGCGGCTGGCGGAATACCAGGTACTGGTTTTCCCCGGCGGCTTTTCCTACGGCGACGACACAGGTTCCGGTAACGCCCTGGCCAACAAGCTTGGCCATGCCTTGGGTGGCGAACTTCAGGCCTTTGTCGCCGCCGACCGGCTGGTGCTCGGTATCTGCAACGGCTTTCAGGTGTTGGTCAACCTCGGGCTGCTGCCCGGTTTCGCTGTGCGTGCCGACGGAAACCCCGGTGCCCGCGCCGGCGCCCGGCTGGTGGCGCTGATTCCCAACGCCCGGCCGCGCTACGAGTGCCGCTGGGTGCGGGTAGCCCCGGCGGCGGAATGCCCCTGTGTATTTCTCCGCGGCATGGAGCCCTTTGCGGTGCCGGTGGCCCACGGGGAGGGCCGTTTTTACGCTCCGCCGGAGGTCCACGCCCGGCTGGCGGCGGAACGCGGCATCGCCCTGCGCTACTGCGATGCCGCCGGCGTTCTCGCCGGCGGCCGCTTTCCGGCCAACCCCAATGGCTCGCTGGACGATATCGCCGGGATTACCGATTCCACCGGTCGGGTGCTGGGCCTCATGCCCCATCCCGAGCGCGCCCTGCTGGCGAGCCATACCCCCGACTGGCCCCGGTGCCGGGCTTTGTCACCAGGCCGCTGGGATGACCCGGGTCCGGGGCGGCAGCTGTTTGTCAATGCGGTGACATATTTCACCGGCGGTTGAGGATGTCATTGTGACGATCACAACTTCTTCGGCGGACGGTATCGTGGGGGTGTTCGATGTCCCGAGGGGTACGACATGCGCCCTGCGAGGGGGTCCGCCCTGAACCGGGAACCGTTGTGATGACATGCGGATTTGGTGTTCATTCGGAGGGCGGCGTGTGCTTTATGGCTGTTAATCGTCGGGCCTCGGAGGCGTACTGCCATGCCTGAGCTGCCGGAAGTGGAGACCGTCGCCACGGCGCTCCGGCCCCATCTTGTCGGACGGCGGGTGATGCGAGTCTGCGCCCGGGTGGAGCGGCTGCGGGAGCCGCTGGATATGCAGGCGCTGGCCCGTCTCGAAGGTGAGGCGGTCACCGCAGTGTACCGGCGGGCAAAATATCTGCTGCTGGAGTTTGCCGGTTGCCGGCTGGTGCTGCTGATTCACCTCGGCATGAGTGGCCGCCTGCGGCTGGCACCGGTGTGCCATCCTCTGGCGGGTCATGAGCACGTCGATTGGGAGCTGGACAACGGCAATCTGCTGCGGCTCCGGGATCCTCGCCGGTTCGGCCTGGTGAAGGTGGCGGAGATCGTGGCCCCGGGGGATCTGCCGGCGGAGCTGGATGGCCTCGGACCCGAGCCCCTGGAACCAGAATTTACCGATTCCTGCCTGGCGGCGGCGTGCCGGGGTCGGCGGCGGCCGATAAAGAACCTGATCATGGATAGTCGGGTTGTGGTCGGGGTGGGCAACATTTACGCCAGTGAGGTGTTGCACCGCGCCGGTATTCGGCCGGGAATTCCTGCCGGTGATCTGCGCCCGGCGCGGATCGCCCGGCTGGTGGTCGCCATTCGCACCGTGCTGACCGCGGCCATCGCCGCCGGCGGCACCACCATCAACGATTTTGCCGGGGTTGATGGGCGGGAGGGATATTTCTCCCGCGAATTGCAGGTGTACGCCCGTGCCGGCGAGCGCTGCCTTCGCTGCCGCCGGGGTTGCATTCGCCGCGAGGTGCTGGTGGGGAGGGCGAGTTATTATTGTCCCGTCTGCCAGAGATAAGCGGCTGGCTGTGCCGGGGTTTATCTTCATCGTCGCACGGGTTTGCTCGTTGTATCCTGGGGTACGCCGTGCGCGCCGTGAATCTGCTTTGTGCGCTGTGACATGGAAGCAGCAGCAGTGCCATCCACGAAAGGCGAAAGGATGAAGGTGAACGGTGGAACCATAGGTGAAAGGTTCCATGTACGAGGATAAAGGCCGGGGGCGGGGTTATGTATCTCCGCTCTCCAGACTCCTGACCATTGTTTCATAACTCTTGACTTTTGAATTCTGATATCACGAGGAGGTTTGACATGGCCGGCCGTTCATTCTGTCCCGATCGCGAGGAAAGTGCCCTGGTGCTGGTGGATTTCCAGGATGCCATTCTCAACACCTTCGACCGTCCGCTACGCGACCGGTTGCACCGGCAGACGGCGCTGATCATTCGCCTGGCGCAGCAGCTGGAGATTCCCATCGTGGTGATGGAGCAGTATCCCGGGGGGTTGGGGCCCACTAACGAGACCATCCGCGTACTGCTGGGTGATTCCTACCAGCCGTTCGGTAAGAAGATCTTTTCCGGCGCCGGTGTCATCGGCGAGCGGCTCCGGGAACTGGGGCGGCGTCATCTGCTGGTGGCCGGAATCGAGGCCCATATCTGCGTGCTGCAGACCGCCATCGACCTCATCGATCAGGGATACAACGTTTTCCTGCTCAAGGATGCCGTCGGTTCACGTTTTGAGCTTGACTGGCAGACCGGCTGCGAGCTGATGATCCGTGCCGGTGCGGTGCCGGCAACGGTGCAGATGGTCCTTTTCCATATGCTTGAAAAGGCCGAAGGCCCCGATTTCAAGGCCCTGCTGCCATATCTGAAATGACCGGCTGGTAACTTCGCGCCATGTTTGATGGCGGCGTAGCAACCTGGTCTTCATTGTTGCCTGTCTGTGTGTGCTGCCCGCAGATCGGCGTTGCAGGTTGAGTCACGGCGCCGTGCCCTGCGGCGTATTTCGGTCGTTGCCCCGGTTCCGCCCGATAATGGGTGCCCCGGGTTGTCAATGGTATTATCCTCGCGGATCGGGTGTCCGGAAGAGATCGTATCCCGGAGTCGGAACGGCATGATCAGCGGGGCTTCGGGTCAGTCCCCTTTGGTCTTTTGTGTCCTTCCGGGGAACTTAGCGCTAAGTGCCTTATCTGTAAAGGTATATGTTTTTACCTATACATGATGTTCGCCGAGTTCAGCGCGAAGTTACGTGATGATTACGTGCTGCTGCGGGTAGCGTGGGGCACTCATTTTTAACCATTTCCATGTTTTCAAGGACGTATCCTACATGACTGATGACCGTTTCGCCGCCCGGGTCAAGGCGACCGTGGCCGGCAATTTCGACTGCTCACCGGGGCCCTATCAGGACTTTGAGGGGCGCTACCGTTTCTTCGCCGATCTTACCCTCGGGTTGGTGGAGCTCATGGAAGTGCGCCCCGGCAGCCGGGTGTTGGATGTCGGTTGCGGCAACGGCGTTTCGGCCCGGGTGCTGTGCGAGAACCATCGCTGCCTGGTGGTAGGCGTCGACCTGTCGGCGGGGATGATTGCCGATGGCCGCCGCCGGCTGGCGGATCTCGATGTCCGCCTGCTGGTGGGCGACGGCGAGCATCTCGGCGAAGTTGTTGGTGACGAACGTTTCGACTGCGTGATGTACAACGCCGCCCTGTTCGTTTTTCCCGATCCTGCCCGGGCGCTTGCCGCCGCCGCCGCCGTCCTCGATCCCGGCGGCGCTATCGGTTTTTCCTTCTATCCCGAGCTGGTGGGGCCGGACGGCGATGATCTTTTCGTCACCGGCTACGAGCGTATCGGCGCACCGCTGCCTAAAAAAAGGGTGATTACCACCTTCGAGGATGCCTTCAGGGCCCTTGCCGATCGCTGCGTCGAGGTGCGTCGCGGCACCTGGGAGCGTCCTTTCGACAGTGCTCTGCTGGCCGATTTCTTTTCCATCCCGGCCCAGTCGGCCTCGCTCTTTCCACGCCTTGATATTGACGCTCGTCGGGATCTGGCCCGACGGCTGTTCACCGGCCTGGCGGATTTCGATGGTCGCGGCATAATCCGCTGCCGGCTTGCCGCCGGTCGGGTGGCGGCACGGGGAGGTGCGTCATGAGTGGCCGGAGCGGCGAACGCGAACGGGCCGTGGTCCTGGTGGTGGGCACGGACCGCACTGGTATCGTTGCCCAGGTGTCCGACTTTCTCTGGAAAGAGAATGTTAATATCGAGGATATAAATCAGAAGATCATGCAGGGTGTTTTTGTCATGACCATGCTGGTTGATCTTACCGAGGCGCGTACCGACCTTGGAGTTATGGGGCCGAAACTCGAGAGGTTCGGCCAGCAGATCGACATGGCGATTCATATTCAGCACCTCCGCATATTCGAAGTCATGCACCGGGTCTGAACCGGAACCAAGGAGCGCTCATGCCGCATGCCATTTCCCTGGAGGAGGTCTATGAAACCTATCGCATGACGGCGGCGGAGCATTTCGACATCCGCGCCGTCACCCTCGGGATCAACCTGTTGCCCTGTGTCTCCGACAGTTTTACCACCTTTGCCGGGCGGGTGGAGAAGCGCATTGTTGCCGCCGCGCGGCATTTTGTCAAACGCACTGAGCAGGTGCAGTCCTATTACGGTATTCCGATCATCAACAAGCGTATTACCGTCACTCCCGCCGCCCTGGTGCTGGCCGGGGCGCTTACCGGCGACGCCTGCCGGGACCGGGAATATGCGGTGGCCTTTGCCCGCCTGCTGGACCGCTGCGCTGCCGAGGTCGGGGTTGATTTCCTCGGCGGCTTCGGCGGTCTGAGCGAGAAGGGCATGACCTACGCCGATCAGACGGTGATGGACGCCATTCCCGAGGCCCTGGCGGGAACGGACAAGGTGTGCGGCTTCTTCAATCTTGCCTCGGCGAAGGCTGGTATCAACATGCGCGCCGTTGCCCGTGTTGGCGGTATTATCCATGATCTTGCTCACGCCAGTGAGAATGCCATTGGTGCCGCCAAGTTCGTTGTCTTTGCCAACGCGGTGAGTGACAATCCGTTTATGGCCGGGGGCTTTCATGGCATTCAGGAGGCCGATAACATCATCAACGTGGGAATCTCGGGGCCCGGGGTCGTCCGCCGGGTGGTGGAGGCCGCGCCCCGCGATCTGCCGTTGGACGGTATCGCCGAGGTGATCAAGAAGACCGCTTTCAAGATCACCCGTGCCGGTGAACTGGTGGGTCAGGAGCTGGCAAGGAATCTCGGTGTGCGGTTCGGTTCCCTCGATCTTTCGCTGGCGCCGACCACCGCGGTGGGCGACAGCGTCGGCCGGATT
Source organism: Candidatus Anaeroferrophillacea bacterium (assembly GCA_016933675.1). Classification (GTDB taxonomy): domain Bacteria; phylum Desulfobacterota; class Anaeroferrophillalia; order Anaeroferrophillales; family Anaeroferrophillaceae; genus JAFGAM01. Next base: position 10,680 of record JAFGAM010000024.1, on the reverse strand, counting down.
CTCGAGGCCATGGGCCTCGAGCGGGTCGGTACCCACGGCTCCACCGCGGCACTTATGTTGCTTACCGATGCGGTGAAGAAGGGCGGCCTGATGGCATCATCGCACATCGGCGGGTTGAGCGGCGCCTTCATTCCGGTGAGTGAGGATATCGGGCTTGCCGAAGGGGTGCAGTCCGGCACCCTTACCATCGATAAGCTCGAGGCCATGACCAGCGTCTGTTCCGTTGGTCTCGACATGATCGCCGTGCCTGGCGATACGCGCACCACCACCATCTCGGCGATCATCGCCGACGAACTGGCCATCGGGGTGATGAACAACAAGACCACCGCGGTGCGGCTGATACCGGTGCCCGGCAAGGATGCCGGCGACTTCGTCTCCTGGGGCGGGCTGCTGGGGCATGCCTACATCATTCCGGTGCATCGGGAGCAGAGTGACTATTTTATCTGGCGCAAGGGGCAGATACCGGCGCCGGTGACCAGTTTCCGCAACTGAATTTTCTTCGCGGTTGTTACGTCTGTGGATGACAAGAGGACGTCATGAATAAACATGGTTACGATCAGCCGGTGCCGGTTCCCCTGCGGGCCCGCGACCAGTATCTGATCGACGATTTCAAGCTCGAGGAAAGCTGGCGCATTTTCAAGATCATCTCCGAGTTCGTCGAGGGCTTTGAGAAACTCTCTGACAGCGGCCCGGCGATCACCATCTTCGGTTCGGCGCGCACCACCGAGGAGCAGGAGGATTACCAGCGTGCCTGGCAGCTGGGGAACCGACTGGCAAAGGCGGGGGTCACCGTCATCACCGGCGGCGGGCCCGGGATCATGGCGGCGGCCAACCGCGGCGCGCTGGAGGCCGGTGGGCGCTCCGTCGGCCTCAACATTACCCTGCCGATGGAGCAGAAGCCCAACCCGTATATCAACAAGTTGGTGTCGTTCAAATATTTCTTCGTCCGCAAGGTGATGCTGGTGAAGTACGCCAGCGCTTTCGTCGTCTTTCCCGGCGGTTTTGGTACCCTGGATGAGATGTTCGAGGCCCTGACCCTGATCCAGACCAACAAGGTCAAACCTTTTCCCGTCATTCTCTATGGACGGCACTTCTGGCAGGGGCTGGTGGACTGGCTGAAAAAGGATCTGCAGAGCAACGACATGATTGCCGAGGAAGACCTGGCTCTCTTCCGGATCAGCGATGATGTCGACGAGATCGCCGGCATCATCACCGAACATCTGCGCCGGGTGAGCGGTGGCGAAGGGGAATGAAGCGGGGTAGGTGCCCGTGGCGGTCGCGCTGGTTGCGGGCGCGGAGAGCGAGTGGTGCGGACCTGGCCCATTCGTGCGTCGCAAGGTGTCGACAGCGGCACCCCCTGCCCGGAAGTGGCACCCCTGTCGGCTCACGGCGCAAACAGCCGGTCCTCGGGGCGAGGCGGGACAAAGGCCGGGATAACCGGATCGGCGTCGATGCCGGCGCCGGCACGCGCTGGTGTCCGGCTCAGCGCGGGTGCAGATAGATGCGGTGCTCGACCAGAGAGATGCGCGCGATATCGGCGGTGATCAGTTTCTGCTCGCCGAAGATGTTTTCCAGCAGCAGCTTGTCACCCTCCGGTTGCATCCGGAAGACGTTTTCCATGATCAGTTGCCCGGCTTCGTGGTCGGCGGCAAGCAGGTAGGCGTTGGCTTCACACATGACCTGACTGCTCCTTGAGTACGGCTACGAGTTGTTCGATAAGGTGCGGTAGCGGCTCCTTATGGACCCCGATGATGTCGATGGGCTCCTGGGAGAGGGGGAGCAGCATTTTGCGTGCCGGGCTCGCGGCCAGCGCCGCGGCTATCGCCGGGGTTACCTCGCCCATCATGGCGTGGGCCATGAGGATGGAGATGGTGCCGGTGATCACGCCCACCCGGCCGGCGCACTGGACGATGGCATTTTCCCCTGTGGCACCACGGTTCGCCCGCGCCTTCATCATCGCCGCGGTGGCGATGGCGTTGGTACCCAGCGCCCAGATCTCCAGTTGCTCGCCGAACTCGTCCTTGAGGCGCCGGATGATGGCGCTGCCGATGCCGCCGCCCTGGCCGTCGATAACCGCTATCCTGCTGCTGTCCTGACTGTTCATAGTCCCTGTCCGGTGCGGGTGGCGGCGGGGATCGCCATCCGCCCGCGACCGCCATGTTTCCGGGGTGACCACGCCCGGTCCGTGGGCGGGGATGCCGCCGCGGCCGGCATCTCAGCCTGAAGGATTTCAAGTAGAACAGGGCGAGGCTAAATGCAAGGGAAAAATTGTCGCGTATGCGGCGGAATGCGGTTGACGGCAGGAGTAGACTTGACAATGATCATGTTCATGTTATATTAACACGTATGGTAGCCATAGATGATCCGACCGGCGGCAGTGATCCGGCGCCGGATAAGCCGATGTACCCCATCGGGGTGGTGGCCGAGCTGCTCGACGTGCACCCCCGGACGCTGCGGCTCTACGAGCGTGCCGGCTTGGTGGCACCGGCGCGGCGCGGCGGTCGGCGGTATTATTCCGCCCTGGATCTTTGCTGGCTGAGGTGTATGCGCCGGTTTATTCATGATGACGGGGTTAATATCGCCGGGTTGCGGAAGCTGTTGATGCTGGCGCCCTGTTGGGAAATTCGGCGGCGGACTTGTCGGGAGCATCGCTGCTGTCGTCGCTGTGCCCTGCGGGAACATCATGAGGCATTCGCGGCCGGGGGCGGGGCTCGGCATGAACCGGGTGAACGGGAGGTTTTCGATGACGGAACAGATTGAACAGATAAAGGCGCGGTTGCGTGAGGTCGGCCGTGAAGGCCGGGTAAGTTGTGCCGCCGCCGAGGCGGTGGCGGCGGAATTCGGCATAAGCCGGCTCGAAGTCGGCCGGCTTATCGATGAACTGGAGCTGAAAATCTTTTCCTGTCAGCTCGGTTGCTTCTGAGCGGCGTTGCGTTAGGGTCGTTTGATGTGTTAGACTCCATCGATGGAAACCAAAGAAGCTTCAAAACACGGCAAAACGGGATGGCACAGTAACCGCCCCTGATTCGCGGTGCGGATGACGTGAAGTTTGAGGGTAGATAGCCCCCTGCGTCGCAGTGACTCGGGTTGCGGCGCAAAGAAATGAAGATGGGTTATTGCCAAGACATTAATCTTGACAGCAAAGTCCCGGTCGGCGAGAACGGCCAGGCGATCAGTCGGTCGAGAGGGCGGGTGGCGGTCGGGGATAGCGGATGTGCGGAAAGGAACGGCAGAGATGAGTGATTGCGCTGATGGCGCGTCGTGCAGCAGCTGTGGCAGCGCCCAGGGCTGTTCGGCGGAGGAGAAACAGAAGCACGAGGATCAACGGCTCGAAGAGCGGCTGACGCACATACGGCACAAGATCCTCGTCATGAGCGGCAAGGGGGGCGTCGGCAAGAGTACCGTGGCGGTGAATCTGGCGGCGGCGCTGGCGAAGCGGGGTATGCGTATCGGTCTTATGGATGCCGATATCCACGGTCCCAACATTCCTAAGATGCTGGGGCTCGATACCCAGCGGCTGCAGGCCGACGCCGAGGGCATTATGCCCATGGCGGCGGGGCCCGACCTGCCCAACCTTCTGGTGGTGTCTATGGCCTTCCTGCTGGAGCATGCCGACAACCCGGTTATCTGGCGTGGACCGCTCAAGCATACGGTCATCAGGCAGTTTGTCGCCGATGTCCAGTGGGGAGATTTGGACGTGCTCATTGTCGATCTCCCGCCGGGAACCGGTGATGAACCGCTGAGTGTCGCCCAGGTCCTCAAGAATGTTGACGGCAGCGTTATCGTTACCACCCCTCAGGATGTCGCCTTGCTGGATTCCCGCAAGTCGGTGGTGTTCAGCACCCAGATCAAGGTGCCGGTGATCGGCATTGTCGAGAACATGAGCGGGTTCGTCTGCCCCCACTGCGGTGAACGGGTGGATCTCTTCAAGCAGGGCGGTGGCGCCCGTGCGGCGGCGGATTTCAAGGTTCAGTTCCTCGGTGCCCTGCCGCTGGATCCGCGGATCGTCATCCAGGGAGATGAGGGCACGCCGTTTTTTACCGCCTATCCCGATTCCCCGGCAGCGGCGGGCTTTCAGCAGCTGGCCGACAAATGCATGGCGTTTCTTGAAGCAGGTGGGAAAGGTTGACCCTCCGGTTGCCGGAAGGATAACTGTTTTCCTCGGTCCTGCGGGAATGGCACCGAGGTGATGTGGTGGCGTCGGGGGCAATCGGTCGGCCGCCGCCGGGGTCCGGAAACTTTTGGAACATCTTGTGGTTGTAAGGACTTTGGTCAACGATATATCTTTATCGCGACAGACAAGGAGGATGATGGATGGATGCCCTTGAATGCATCATGAGTCGGCGCAGTGTACGTAAATTCAGTGACCGCGAGGTCGACAATGAGACCCTGCGGAAGATTGTCGAGGCGGCCCGCTTCGCCCCTTCTTGGGCCAATACCCAGTGCTGGGAGTTCATCCTGGTGAAGGATCCGGCAGTCAAGGAGCAGCTGTCCACGGCGATGCCTGAAGTCAATCAGGCGCGCAAAGTGCTGGTCGAGGCACCGGTGGTGGTGGCGATGCTCGGCCGGCGCGGGCTCTCCGGTTTCTACCAGGGCGCGGCGGCCACCGACAAGGATGATACCTGGTATATGTACGATCTCGGCCTGGCGGCACAGAACATGTCCCTTGCGGCCCATGCCCTGGGGCTCGGCAGCGTGATCCTCGGCCTCTTCGATGCCGCCAAAGCGGAACGGATACTCGATGTGTCGGCCGGCGTCTCCCTGGTGGCACTGATGCCCCTGGGCTATCCGGAAAAGACCCCCGCCTCGGCACCGCCGCGCAAGCCCTTGTGTGAGTTCATTTTTCTCAATACATATGAGAGCCCGTGGGCGACCGGCGATCAGGACCTCTGTTTTATCGAGGAAGGAAACCCGGTGGGCTGATGTTGATGTATGCAGTATCCCGCCGCGGCCGGTGACGACGACAGCCACGGCGGTGAGGCGACTGCTGCCGGTGTGGACCGCCGGTTTGAAATGATGATGGAACATGCCGATAGGTGTCGAATCCCGGCGTTGCCGGCCGGCACATACACCACCTGAAAAATCTGTACGGGAGGAATCGAATCCATGACGGCAAAAAAAATCGCCCTCGCGGTCAATGATACGCGGGGACTCGAAGGTGAAATGTCGATGCATTTCGGTCGTTGCCCGGCCTACGTTGTCGCCCGGGTGGACGGGGGAAATCGTCTCGAGGGGATCGAGGTGGTGGAAAACCCTTACTACGGTAGCCATGAGCCTGGACAGGTGCCGGCATTCATCAAATCCCTGGGTGTTGATGCCATGATCGCCGGGGGCATGGGGCCGCGGGCCATCGACATGTTTCACGGTTTCGGTATCGACGTGGTCACCGGTGTCGGTGGTAATGTCGGCAACGTCCTGCAGGCATACCTTGAGGGCCGTATCTCCGGCGCCTCCGGCTGTGCCCATGACCACGATCACGACCATGATCACGGCTGTGGAGCCTGATGATGCGTGTAGCCGTCAGTGTTCGTGAGGATGCACCGGCGACGGTGATTGAGGAGCGTTTCGGCCGTGCGCCGTATTTTGCCGTGGGTGATCCGGTGGCACCGGCGGCGGTGGAATTCGTCGCCAACCCCGGTGCCGTCGCCGCCACCGGCGCCGGTACCGGGGCGGCGCAGTTGCTGGTGAATCTCGATGTTGAGGTACTCATCACCGGCCAGGTGGGACCGAACGCCCTGGAAATGCTCGCGGAAGCCGGCGTGCAGTTGTACCGGGCACCGGCGTTGCCGCTGGCGGACGTTTTTGAGAAGTACCGTGCTGGACAACTCCCCGCCCTGGGGGTGCAGCGGTTCTAATTCCGGTTCTTCACCCACCGGCCGCCGGTGGCCCCCGCCGGCTTCCCGGATATGGACGGGGACATTGACTGGGGTGAAGCGTGCGGCCGCAAGGTGCTTATTGGCAGCGCAGTTAGTAAATCCTAATTTTATTGTGTGCATGGAGGTTTGGTTATGAAGATTGCCGTCAGTTCAACCGGTCAGGATCTTGATGCGGCGGTTGATCCCCGCTTCGGTCGCTGTTCCTATTTTATTGTCTATGATGATGCCGACGGCAGCCATGAGGCCTTACCGAACCGGTTCCAGGGGGCTTCCGGCGGCGCCGGCACCCAGGCGGCACAACAGATGCTTGAGTACGGGGTTCAGGTGGTGCTTACCGGTAACTGCGGTCCCAACGCCTTCACCGTGCTGCAGGGTGCCGGGGTCAAGGTTTGTACCGGGGTTGGTGGAACGGTGCGCCAGGCCGTCGAGGGTTACCGGAGCGGTGTCTGTGACGCCGCGGCCCGTCCCAATGCCGAGGCCCATGCCGGTATGGGCGCCGGTCCCGGTGTGGGTGGTGGCCGCGGTATGGGCGGCGGCGGTGGCCGTGGCATGGGCGGCGGTGGTGGTCGCGGCATGGGCGGCGGCGGTGGTCGCGGCATGGGCGGTGACCGCGGTGGCAGGATGTGAACCCACGCCGTTGAAAGGGAGAGATGCAGAATGAATATTGCCATTGCCAGCGGCAAGGGGGGGACGGGCAAGACCACGGTCGCCACCAACCTGGTGCTGTCCATCGACCATGCCCAGTACATCGACTGCGATGTCGAGGCTCCTAATGGAAACCTTTTTCTCCATGCCGACATCAGTGCTCGCGATACCGTCGGCATTCCTCTGCCGGTGATCGACAGGGAACGCTGCACCTGTTGCGGTGCCTGCGCCGAGGCCTGTGAGTTCAATGCCCTGGCGGTGTTGAAGACGAAGGTCATGGTGTTCCCCGAGTTGTGTCACGGTTGCGGCGTTTGCCTCTATGTCTGCCCTGAGGATGCCGTTTCCGAGACCCTGAAAGAGGTCGGTGTCGTCGAGCAGGGCTTTCTGACCCGCGCCGACGGGCAGGTCGTCCGAATGGTCCAGGGTGAGCTCAAAATCGGTGAACCATTATCGCCGCCGATTATTAAACAAGCGAAGCGCCTGGCCGATCCCGACCGTGCGGTTATTCTCGATGCGCCGCCGGGGACCTCGTGCCCGGTGATCACGACCATCAAGGATGCCGATTACTGCCTGCTGGTTACTGAACCCACCCCCTTCGGTCTCCACGACCTGCGGCTTGCGGTGGGTGTCGTGCGGGTCCTCGGCCTGTCGTTTGGGGTGGTGATCAATCGTGCCGATAGCGGCGATTGCGAGGTGCTCGACTACTGCGCGGCGGAAGGCATTCCGGTACTTCTCGAGCTGCCGTTCAGCGATGAACTTGCCGCGGCCTATTCCCGCGGCGTGCCCCTGGTGGTCGATCAGCCGGCTTACCGGGAGGTGTTTCAGCGCTTGTATGAACGGATAGTGGCGGAGGTGCTATCATGAAGGAATTGACCATCATCAGCGGCAAGGGCGGAACCGGCAAGACCACGGTTACCGCCGCCTTTGCCGATCTCGCGGATAACAAGATCATGACCGACTGCGATGTCGATGCCGCCGATCTCCACCTGCTGCTCAATCCCGAGCCGGTGAGTGAGCAGCCTTTCATCGGCGGCCGGGAGCCTCGGCTGACGGTGGATAAATGCACCGGCTGCGGCACGTGTGAGGAGCTCTGCCGTTTCGATGCCATCCATGTGACGGACACCGGGGTTGCCGCGATCGACCGTTTTTCCTGTGACCACTGCGGCCTCTGTGCCCTTGCCTGTCCGGAAGGCGCAATTGCCATGGCGGATGCTGAAAACGGCACCTGGTTCATCTCCCGTACCCGGTGCGGGTCGATGGTCCACGCCTGCCTGGGGATTGCCGAGGATAACTCCGGCAAGCTGGTTACTTTGGTGCGCCGTGAGGCGCGCAAGCTCGCGGAACTCGAGGGGGCGGACCTGATCATCAACGATGGCCCGCCGGGGATCGGCTGTCCGGTGACCGCTTCCATTACCGGTGCCGACCTGGTTCTTCTGGTGGTCGAGCCGACGGTTTCCGGTATCCACGACATGGAGCGGGTGCACGGTCTCTGCCGCCACTTCCGCATCCCGGTGCTGGCAGCGGTCAACAAGTACACCGTGAACCTGGTGAATACGCAGAAGATACGCGGCTACTGCGAGGAGTACCATATTCCCCTGGTGGGTGAGATTCCCTTCGCTGCGGTGGTCAACCGAGCACTGGTGGCGCGCCGGAGCGTGGTCGATTATGATTGCGGCCCGGTCACGCAGGTGGTGCGAGATATGTGGGAGGAGGTGGCGCGCCGGCTCGAGGATATGCCGGTCGCGGCGGGGCTTTGATCCGTTGCCGGTTTGATAACCGACTTGCCTTTCCTTTACTCCGGTGCTATTGAAGCGCGAAAGCCGCTCAGGATCGTGTGGTGTCCGGCAGCTTAGGTGCCGCTGCCGCCCGGGCAGCGGCTTTATTGGTCGGTAACGATATCACTTCCACGGGTATGCCTGTGCAAACCGCCAGTACTCATATCTTCGGCCCGGTGCCTTCACGGCGCCTGGGTCGCTCTCTCGGGCTCGACCTGGTACCGCTCAAAACCTGCAGTTTCGACTGTCTTTATTGCGAACTGGGGCGGACACCGGAACCTAGCGCAGCGCGTCGTGCCTGGGTTCCGGCGGCGGTGTTGGAGCGCGAGCTCACGGCATGGTTTTCCCGTGACTCGGTACCGCCGTGCGATTTTGTTACCCTGTCGGGTTCGGGCGAACCTACCCTCAACCGCGATCTGCCGGAAATCGTCGCCGCTGTTCGCCGGCGAACCTCCCTGCCCCTGGCCTTGTTGACCAACAGTTCGCTTTTCAGTGATCCCGAGGTACGCCGGGCGGCGCGTCTGGTGGATGTGGTCCTTCCGTCCCTGGACGCGGTGACGCCGGAGATCTTCCGGCGGATCAACCGTCCGGCGGCAGGCATCGATATCCTGGACATCATCGCCGGACTCGAGGCCTTTCGGGCGGAGTTTGCCGGCGAGATCTGGCTGGAGATCCTTTTTTGTGCCGGGATCAACGACGGCGAGGCGGAGATCGATCGACTGGCCGCCGTCGTCCGCCGTCTGGGGGCGGACCGGGTGCAGCTCAACACCGTCGCCCGGCCCGGGGCCTACGCCGTCGCCCGCCCGGTGGACGGTGCCTTCCTTGCCCGGGTGCGGCCGCTGTTCGGGGAGCACGGTGAGATTGTCGCTCCCTTTTGCGGTCTCGGTGTCGTCACCGGGCCGATCAGTGACCGGGCGGCGATCATTGTCGATGTTCTGCGCCGGCGGCCGTGTACCGCAACCGACCTGCGCAATATCACCGGCATGCCGGCGGCGGAGCTCATCAAGCTCTTGGAACTCCTGGCGGATGACGGAATCGTCGTTGGCCGGTCACATGGCGGCGAAATTTTTTTCGAAGCCACCGGCGGCGGATACCGGGTGGCGGATCGATCTGCGGGGACCGATAACCTATGAACGAGATCATCAGGAATCATTTTCTGCATCCCCGCAACATGGGTGCCCTCGAAAATCCGACCATCACCGCCCGGGGTGGTGACCCCGGCTGTGGTGATTATGTCGAGCTGGAGCTGGAGATGGACGGGGAGGAAATCCTTGCGGTGGCGGCGCGGGTGCACGGCTGTCCCTACGCCATCGCCACTACCAGCGCCTTTACCGAACTCATCCGGGGTAGAATGCTTTCCGATGCCCTGGAGGTGGATGACCATGCCGTGGAGGCGGTCCTCGGCGGCCTGCCCGAGGCCAAGCGGCACTGTTCGGTGATGGGGCCTGAAGCATTGCGCCGGGCGGCGTCGGAATTTATTCTCATGCATGTGGTGACCCCATGCGGAGTCGGGGATGACGCTCAGGATTGATATCCCCGGCCGACGGGTGCTTGAGCTGGACGGGGTGGTGTTCGATCTCAATGGTACCCTGACCGTCGATGGTATGCTTGCCGCCGAAACCCGGAACCTGCTTGAGCGGCTCGCGGCGCGGCTCCAGTTGTATGTGCTTACCGCCGATACCTTCGGCGCCGCCACCGCCGCTCTGGATGGTTTGCCGCTGGAACTGGTGAAGCTTGGCAGCGCGGCGGGATTCCGCGAGAAGTATGCCTTCATCCGCGATCGGGGTGCCGCCCGCCATGCCGCGGTGGGCAACGGCTATAACGACCACCTGATGCTTACCCACGCGGCCCTGGCGGTGGCGGTCGTGGGCCGTGAAGGCTGTCATCCCCTGGCCCTGGGGGCCGCCGATTTGCTGGTGCCAACCGCGGCGGCGGCGGTGGAGTTGTTTCTCGAACCGCGGCGTATTATCGCCGGGATGCGGCGGTGACGGTGCCCCATGGCGGTTTTGCGGCTGATTCTCCGACGGCGAGTACAGGTTGCCGGACGTCGCCGGGTTCTACTATCTTTAACGGCAACTGATAATGCCGATCCGGGTTTGATCATCTTCAACGGCAGCGGATAGTACCGATGACGGTCGACGAAATGCTTTGGGCGCGTGACCTTATGGGTCTCGGCGAGCGGGCATCGCCGGCGCAATTGCGTGCCCGCTACCGGGAACTGGCGCGGCGGTGCCACCCGGATGTGGCGACGGTCGCGGGCAGTGCCGGGCCGCGGCCGTCGATGGCGGAGCTGAACGCCGCCTACCGGCTGCTTTCTTCCTATATGGAACAGCTCGAAGTATCCCTTACCCCGGCCGACTTCCGTCGCCACGATCCGGCCTTGT